>JAKFXE010000133.1 GCA_021731545.1 Coxiellaceae bacterium | reverse complement strand
ACACAGAGCCTTAAGCAGATCAAAATAAGCCGTGAGTATATTTTTATATAAACTGAGAGGGTTTCTATCTCGTCCAATGATCAATCTGTGCATAGTTTCAAACAGAGCCCTGCCCAGATGCATGAACTCCATCAAGCCATAAGAAAAATCAGTATACGCTTCGGCCCGTTTCATTCTTTCTAAAATTTCAGCCTTATCCGCGCCTGACATTTTCGACAAGGCCTCTAGGCTCTTCAAATAATCAGGCCACAGAGAAAGATCAACCCATGCCAGAGAAATAGTAAAAAAGGCTTCTAGAATCTGATCGGCTGTAATGGAAAAATCGCTGGGTCTTGAGATCAATGTATTGAAGAGTATAAATATTTCTTTTGAGTCCCAGGTCACTTTTAAGCAAGACTCTCTTTGAGCATTTTCAGATTGAAGCAGTTGTAACAGCGCCCCTGCGCAAGAAGGATTTAAATACACTAGATCAAGCAATAGATCATAATAAGCCGCCTGCCCCTTTCTAGAATTCACCTTAATTCGATTCCGCAATATCAATAAACCCAGATGCCGCCCAGAGTCTTTACCCCTTTCAAGCAGGGGAAGTATTTTTTCTTCACAAAACTTGGCGCGATCTTGCTCTAAGGCAGAGTTTATTAAGGCCTTGAGTAAGTTAAAGCACTTTACGGTACACGTTTCATCGTACTGAATCATGGACTGGATTAGACTAAGACCCCTCCTCTCTAAAGTTTCGCTCAAATGTTCAAGAATTTTCTCGGCGGAAATGCCTTGCCGATGAAGCTGCATCAAAAGCTGAATATAGTGAGAAAAAAGGCCTATCTGTGCATAGGGAATCATTTTCCAAGCGAGCTTCGTGCTGCTGATAAGCTCAAGAATTTCCTCGGGATGGCGCGTGGCCAAGTCTTGGAGTGAAACAAAGTGTTCCACACCCAAGAGTGCTCCAACGCTAGTCAGATGGGAATGCATTTTTTCTTCACCCGAAAAAGGATCAAAACACTGAACTATTACGGAACTACTTTCCTGTGAAAAAGTCTCTTTCAGGGCTTTAACTAATCGACTATCCCGAATATCCTGCTGCGAAGGCCTGCTGGATTGAATAGGCTCTACTGGGACCAACACGGCCCCCTCAGCCAGCGGATGATTTGCTTCACCGACAATAGTAGCCTCAGGATGACGCATCTTTTTTTCTCCCCCATTAAAATTAGAACCAGCCTAACAGCCCAAGCTTAACGTAATTTTAAATCCCCTTAAAATATATCCACATGAACTGTATTTTGGTGTCTGGCTCCGCTGAAAAAGATTTTAACCCATTGATTTAATGTGTTGCGGTGCCTGACTCCAAAATAAAAATCAAACATTTTGAATAAATAGAGGTGCCCTTAAATCCCCTAAATTATCCACACGATCTGGGGATAAAGCTGTGAGCAGTGGCTGTACGAAGTCGCTAAAGCCCCCTCATTAGCACTCGGCGGCTCATAGTGTTCGAATTTTGCTCTAAAGGCAATGCCTATAAGCTTGACCTCCATCATTGGGCTACCTATTATGCCCCCTACTCTCGATGGCGGGGACCTTATGCCCAGCAGCACCTATAAGATTTCTTTTCCTGCCGGCACACTGCGCTGTGCGGGCTGCACCGGCCTCATTACAAAAACACTGAGATCTCTTCAGGGAACGGAGCCCCGATCCGTGAATGCCAGCTTTACCCTGCAATCTGCTGAACTCAGCACAGACTGTACCCCACAAGAAATTATCGCTACATTAACGGCCGTAGGTTTTGAGCCCAGTGCCTGTGTGAATATTCAGTCCAGTGAAACCCCTTTTGATTCTCTACCAGAATGCAACCCCCATCATTATTTAAAAAAATCCCTCATCGCAGCACTCTTTGGTCTTCCTCTGATGATCTTAGAAATGCTCAGCCTCATTCCCGGACCTACCATGCTGATAGGGCAATTAATACTGGGGGCTCTGAGTTTAATCTCGGTGGGCATTATGCTCTATAGTGGCTGGGATATTTACAAAGATGCTTTTCTAAAATTACGAAAACGCCAAAGCAATATGAATACGCTAGTGACCCTGGGCAGCCTATTTTCTTTCATTTATGCTCTGCTATTAATCGCAGCCCCCATGGCCTTACCGATGGCGGGAGGAATGCATTTATCCCTGTGCGCCGGGGTGCTTATTTTGGCGATTGTAAATTTCGGTTCCTATGTCAAAGAGCGCGCCCGAAAAAAAGTGATTGCGCATCTTCCTACGCTGCGAGAAGAATATCTGGAGCGACAAGTCAAAACAGTCCATCGCATTCATAACGATAACTCAAGCCATGAAATCGATTTCAGAGACATTAGAAAAGGTGACTGTATTGCCGTAACGCCTGGCCATTACTTTCCCGTCAATGGAAGCATAATCAAAACATCGAACTCTATCATTCACGTGGATGAGCGTAGCCTCAATGGAGAGCTCACTCCTCGCCCTCTTTCAATCGGCGATGCCGTGTACAGCGGCACTCGCCTCATCGCCACACCCTCCGCGGATTCCCTGCCAGAAGCCCTGATCATCCAAGCCAGCTGTGATGGACTCGAGGGTAGTTTTCACACACGCATGCTCAAAATTGCCCACGGCATGATTCTGGACGGTGAACATACGCTGATTGATCAAGCCGTTCGATGGTTTACACCCCTTATTATCGGAATCGCCCTATTGGCTACAGCACTTTGGATCTTTGTAGGAGCGGCACCCAGCTTTGGCCTGATGGCCTTCTTGGCGATTTTACTCTGTGCCTGCCCTTGTGCTCTGGGCTTGGCCGCACCCTTAGCCTATTCAACCAGCGTGGGGCGAGCTTTCAAACACAACATCCTCATTGGAAAAAGCTCCGCCTTGGATACTGTGGCGCAAGCCCAAATCATCGCCTTGGATATGACGGGCACACTGACCACAGGAGAAATAGAGTTCGTGGACAGCGGTTGCGATACAATCCTGCTCCAAAAAATAGCGAGTCTTGAAAAAGCCTCTCACTCCACGCATCCTTTAGCACGCGCTGTTCTTACCGAAAATGTTTTAGACTTACTAAACTCAAATACTATTGTTAAAAGCTCTAAGGGCATCAGCGGAATTATTGAGGAAGAAAAAATTATTATCGGTAGCGCTGATTGGATGAGCGAACATAGCATCAGCATTAATCCCACCTTTAGCGCTCAACTCCAATCACTCGCTGAGCAGGCTATGATTCAAAAAAAAGTGCTGATCAGCGCCTATGTGGCCATCAACAATCAGCTCGTAGGTCTTATCACCGCCACTCAAGCACTGCGTGAAGGTGTAGTAGAGACCATGGCTTCGTTAAAAAATGAAGGACTTAGTACCGTTTTATTAACCGGGGGCAGCGCTGAAACGGCGGCGATGATTGCAAAACATTTGGGTATTACAAAATTCAAAGCCAATAGCACCCCTCAAGCCAAAAAAGAATACTTGGAAGCATTGAAGGGCTCAATCGTGATGGTCGGCGATGATGCGAATGATATTGAAGCCCTAAATGCCCCAAATGTTGCAGGCATTTGCATCGACCCCAAAGCCCCTGCGGCCGCTTTTGCCGCTATTAATCTTTCGGGTTCGATGAATGACTTGTTAAAGCTGCGCCATATAGCACAAGCTACGCGCAAGAATATTAAAATTAATTTAGCCCTTACACTAATATACAATGTATTCAGTATTGCGCTGGCGGCTGGGGCTTTCTTTTTTATCTCGGGTGTTATGCTCAATCCCATTTTAGCTGCTGCCTTAATGGCGCTATCTTCTTTAACGGTGGTTGCGAGTGCTTTGAGTTTAAATTATTTTATTGAAAAAAAGTTTGATCCCACACTCAAGCTCTGGAAATATATCGGCGATCACTGGAAAAAAACTTGCAGCATAAATAAATTCTTATACGTATTTTTGGCAGTCAGCGCTTTATTATTAATGAGCACTGTTATCGCCAATGTAGCCCTGGGTTTTAGCTGGAGCGTTATTTTCTATTCTATGATTTTGACCTGCACTTGCTGCACAGGTGCTATTGGAATTTTATCGGCTGTGGGTTTTATCGGGGTGGGCTTATCGGTATTGATGCTGGGTGTAAAATTGGGTTATGCGTATTATGTAACAATGGGCTTGACACCCACCCCCTCTAAGAGCGGACAAGCACAAGGCTTGCCCCTACAAAAAACTCCCTCTTTCGTAGGGGCGGATACAAGACACGCCCGTACACAATACCCCACGACAGAAATCGATCAAACTTACGTAATCGCTATTTCGCCTTCTCAATAAGCTGGCGCTTACCCTTGACCTTGGCTTCTTTGTGGGAGGCATTTAAAATAAATTCTGCTTCTCTGAAAGGAACCGTGACGAAAGAAAAAGTATCGAAGACCTCAATATCTTTGATCTTGTACTCTTTGATATCTCCTCTTTGCGTGAGGAGTTGAACCAACTTTTTAGGATTCATTTGATCTTTTTTACCTAAGGCCACAAAAAGACGTGTAGTTCCGGACTTATCGACCACCGCAGAATCACGAAATTCTCTAGGGGCAAAATCACGTGAACTCGAGCCCTTTATGCTTGATTTTCTCGGATTGGGCCTCTTAGAGCCAGTTTCACGAGGCGCATGCTCTGAGGAGCTCACTTCTCGAATAGGGGCTTCATCAAACTCACTCTGGAAGGTTTCTTGTAAAAAAGCCCCCAAAATAACCAAAGGCTCTTCTTTACCTAACAGCTCTTTGGCCAAGTCCTGATAATTTTTCTTAACACCCGCTCCTATAATCGCATCTAAGTTTTGTTTAATACGTTTTACTTTATTGCGGAAAATATCTTGAGTCTTAGGCAGTTGTGCTTTGCGAATATCGGTTTTAGTCAGGCGCATTATTTGCACCAAACTTCGGTATTCTTGGGGGGTTACAAAGGTAATCGCCACACCCTGCTTGCCAGCTCGACCCGTTCGGCCAATGCGATGCACATAGGTTTCCGCGCTTTGAGGCAAAGAAAAATTAATCACATGACTTAAATTATTAACATCGATGCCGCGCGCAGCCACATCGGTCGCCACCAAAATATTAGCCTTTCGATCTTTAAAGCGCTTCAGGCGCGTTTCACGAATGTTTTGTGAGACATCACCATGCAGAGCTTCAACCGTATAACCACGGCTCAACAATTGCTTGGCCAGATCATCCACATCGAGCTTAGTTCGACAAAAAACAACGGCATAAAAATCATCTTCGAAATCGATGATGCGACACAGAGCATCAAAGCGATCGTTGCGTCGAACCTCAAAATAAATTTGTTCGGTGAGATTGGCTGTCAGCGGATCTTTTTTAACCGCAATAACTTTTTTATCCTTCATGTACTTGTCAGTGATGTCTAAAATGGGCTTAGGCATGGTCGCTGAAAAAAGCAAGGTGCGTCGCTTAGTGGGGCAGGCTTTCAAAATAGTTTCTATATCATCAATAAAGCCCATGCGTAACATTTCATCGGCTTCATCTAAAACCACATAGGCTAATTTACCTAAATCAATGCTACGGCGACGCATGTGATCGATCAAGCGACCCGGGGTTGCGACAATAATATCCCCCCCCTTTTTTAATCGACGCAATTGTTCTTGCATCGACTGCCCACCGTAAATGGGAATAATTTGAAGATTTTTGTCTACACGCAAAGAGTTCATTTCTTCAGCAACTTGAATGGCCAACTCGCGCGTGGGAACCATCACCAAGGCCTGTATAAAACCCTTATTACTGCGCAAGTTTTCTAAAATGGGGATACCAAAAGCCGCGGTCTTACCTGTGCCGGTTTGTGCCTGTGCAATCACATCAGACTGGCTGTTTAAAAGCAGAGGAATCGCCAATTCTTGAATAGGGGACGGCTCTTCAAAGCCCTTTCGTTCTAATATTTTTAAAATGTCATCGGAAAGCCCTAGGGCTTTGAACTTGAGTAATGTGGACATGAGGCTCACAGGCGGGCTGGTAAATGGAGGGGGAGCTTAGCACCCAGCACCCCCCATTGTAAAGAAAACCTATCGATAAGCGCGGATAAACTCCAAAATGCGCGGAACCAGCCAATGCCTCCATCCCATGGGAAAATGACCGGCCAAAAACCCCAGATGCCCGCCCTGCTGGCTGAGTTCTAGATTCATTCTCTCTCCCAGCGCGGCTTCTGTGGGTATGCAACTTTGGGGAACCAGAGGATCATCCTCGGCATGAATCAAGAGCACCTCTCGCGTGATTTGATGCAAAGTGGAGCCACAACTGCTGCACTGATAGTAATCTGCAAGACTCTTAAATTCATGCAGAGGGGCCGTAATTTTTTCATCGAATTCACAGATTGTGTCGATTTTTGATAACTCTTTTAGCGTAATCGGCAACTCAAAGCCTGATTTTATTTTTTTCTTCACCTTGGCTTTCATTGTTTTCAATAAACGATGCTGATAAAAACGCGGCATTTCAGAGAGCGTTTTGGCCAAATCATAGGGCACGGAAACGCCCACAGCGGCACTCATATAATGATTTAAAAAAGGAGGCTGTGACATTTCCGCCAGCATTTTTAACAAAATACTGGCTCCCAATGAAAACCCAATCCCCACCATAGAGACTCCCGGATTTTGCATGCGCAGACTGGCTAGCACCATATGCAAATCATCGCTATCGCTTGCACTATAACCCCTCGGCAGCATGTTGCTTCGGCCACTACAAGATCGAAAATGCATCACCACCACACGCCAAGCTTCGGCTAACAAAGGCTCCACTAAGGAAGCGATATAATGTGCATGTAGATTTCCCTCAAGGCCTGGAATCAATAAGGCTATAGGGCCTTCAGCTTGATTACCCAACCAGGCTAAATCAACAAAATCTCCATCCGGTAATTGCAGCTCCTCCCAAAAAACAGGTGCGTGAATGCGTGAGCTACCTAAAATACCCAAACAGGTTTGAAGGTGCGGATTGCTTAAAAACCAGGGCGCTTGAAAAGAACCCCTTAATATTTTTCCCATAATTTTCCTTTCATTCCTTAAATCACATGAACTCACTCAAGACTTTTTGAAAAAATAAGAGCAGCAACACAAGCGCCAATGCGCGACGCAAATACAGTTCAGACCAGCGCTTAGCCCATTTAGCTGCAAAAGGTGCTATCAATACGCCTGTTATGCCCGCCATCAGTGCCGCAGGCCAATCAATATAATGGACGGAAGGGGTGGACTCCAAGACTGCTCGATAAAAGCTTAATAAGCACCAACTCAAGACACCCACTATCGCCACTGTAAAACTCAACAATGCCCCCAAAGCCACCGCTGCTGCAGTAGATATTTTAAAGCGCATCACATAAGGCACGCTGAGCACTCCCCCACCAATGCCCAACAAACCTCCGAGAGCACCAATGCTCATAGACACCCCATTCAAGCCCAAACGTGAAGGCAAAGCTTGTTTTTCTTTATGGGGTGAAATCCACAAACGCAGCGCAATCAGCAGCAAGAATAATGAAAAAACAGCCTGCAAATTTCCAGAGCTCAAAGACTGAGCTACAAGGGCTCCCAAGAAAGCGCCTACAATCAAACCCGGCACAAAACGATAAAATAAAGAAAGCTGCAAATGTCCTTGACGATAATGTGCATAAGCTGAACTTGAAGTCGTAAACAACATAATTGCCAATGAAGTCGCAATAGCACTGTGCATCAGCGATGTGCCATGAATTCCGTAGTATAAAAACAAAGTGTGCAGCAAAGGTACAACCACAATCCCACCACCAATACCTAACAAGCCCGAGAGCGTCCCCGCAACAGTACCTACCGCTATATAAAAAATCATCAGCATTTCGTTACATCCAGAGAAAACAATACAGCATCATGATAGACACCTGCCTTAATATAATAATTTTTTCGGCGCCCTATTCTTTTAAATTGAAATTTTTCATACAGATGAATAGCGGCATCATTGAGCTCATGAACCTCCAGAAAAATTTCTCGCAAGCCCTTTGTTCGCGCAAACTCAATCACCTGCTGTAATAAACGACTGGCTAAGCCCTGGTGCTGCCACTCTGGGAGCACCCCCAAATTCAGCAATTCGGCTTCTTCCGCTTGAAACAGTAAGACCACAAAACCCAGTATTTTTTCTTCATTTCTTAATACCCAGGCTTGATAATTTTCCTTAAAACAATCCTCAAACTGTCGCAGGCTCCAATCCGAGTACTGGCCTGCTGCAGAAATAGCAGCCACTTCTATCAGGTCTTCAGGCTTAAATAGTCGCAACGAGAACATCAAGAGGGTTTAAGTATTTTTAATTGTTGCCATAGCTCGAGCTTAAAAGCTCGATGATCCAAAAGCTCCGATAAACTTCGAGCAATCACTTTCAATTCACTGGGAAGCTGAGCAGGAATCTGTGAAGCAAAATCATGCCCTAACACAATCCAAGGCAATTTTTCACAAGGAGCTTCATTGAACGGAGCCGTCTGGCTCTCAAGAGCCTTCAAAATATTGTCCAATAATGCCTGCTCAGCACTTGAGTTAATGTGAGCGATTAAATAAGCCCATACAGTGCCCTGCGCATTTAACAACTGGTACGTAGAGGCTGAAATGCTGGGAGAAGTAGGTCGCAACTGCCACACGCTAATGCCCATCGCGTCAAGATAGTGTAGGTGTTGAGCAGCAGAAATCATAATTTAGCCACAGGCCTTGTTAGAGATTTTGAAGTTGGCTGGCTTAGATGATGCATGGCCATTTTTTCAACGCGCAATTGCCAACGCATAAAGAGATACTCAAGCTTATTGAGTCGACACATCGCAGGTTCTTTTCCTAAGCGAATGGATACTTCAGTGGCCGTCAATTTAGTGCCTCTGGAATCCACACACCAACATTTTTGAGTGAAGAGACTGCATTGTTGGCGCAAGTAAGCTCCACTGATGTCACACTGCGGATAGGTAAACAAGGCTGAACTCACCCCCGAGCTCGCCTGAGACAATAGCGCTTTTTGTTGTTGCAAACAGACGCTGCCTTGACGCAGATGAAGATTGCGCGCGAGCAAAAGACTCAAACCTAATAAGAGGATCAATAAAAATAGAACCTTAATGAATATTTTCATATCTGTCTTCCTTGAGTGGATTCAGGACTAAAAACCAACCCGTAT
>JAKFXE010000029.1 GCA_021731545.1 Coxiellaceae bacterium | reverse complement strand
CCCTTTAGCATAGCGATGACTTTATCGGCGATTTCTTCCTGTAAAAACAAGACACGCAATGCAGAACAGCGTTGTCCTGCGCTACCAAAGGCCGAGAGTAGGGCATCTGTCACAATTTGTTCAGGCAGCGCAGAGGAGTCCACAATCATGGCGTTTTGTCCGCCGGTTTCTGCGATCAGGCGCGCTATGGGGCCTTCGCGTCCTGCCAGAGATTGATTAATCAGTCGTGCGGTTTCAGTAGAGCCCGTAAAAAGCACACCCTGGATGCGAAGATCTGCGACTAATTGTGCGCCCACTGTTTTTCCAGAGCCTGGAACGAGTTGAATCACAGTTTCCGGTAGGCCTGCTTCGTGCATCAGCGCCACTGTTTTGGCAGCAATTAAAGGTGTTTGTTCGGCGGGCTTGGCCAGCACGGTGTTACCCGCCACTAAAGCCGCGACCACTTGTCCTGTAAAAATAGCGAGGGGAAAATTCCAGGGACTGATGCACAAAAAAGTACCGCGGCCATGCATTTCCAGTTGATTGCTCTCACCCGTAGGGCCTACGAATGAAATAGGAGTTAAGCATTCGCGTGCTTGCAGCGCATAGTAACGGCAAAAATCAACCGCTTCGCGCACTTCTGATAGAGCATCACTGAGGGTGCGTCCCGCTTCGCGCACGAGCAATGTCATTAATTCAGCGCGATTCTCTTCTAATAAATCGGATAATTTTTCCAGGCACTGTGCACGCGTTTCGACGGGAGTTCTATCCCAAGATTCTTGAGCTTCTGTCGCGCGCTGTAAGGCGAGTTCCATTTCCTCTGCATTCGCCAGTACGACCTGTCCAACTGTGTGTGCAGAGTTTTGGGGTGCTGTGATGGCTATGCTGTCCCGTTGAGAAAGATCTAAGCCAAGCGTGGGTTCTGCACGATAGCTTTGTTTTTCAAAAACATTCATGGCTTCAGCCAGCTGGGTAAGCATCTCTATATTGCTGAAATCCAAACCCTCAGAATTGCGACGTGGCTTGGGATAAATATCGCAGGGCAAGGGAATTTTAGGGTGTGGAATTTGAGTGAAGGCACTGACCTTGGCTACAGGATCTGCCACAATGTCTTCAATATCAATCTCTTTGCTGATAATGCGATTCACAAAAGAGGTGTTGGCGCCGTTTTCCAATAAACGTCGCACTAAATAGGGTAACAAATCTTGGTGCTCACCCACGGGTGCGTAAATGCGACAGGGAATATTGAGATTTTTGGGGCCGATAATGTGATCGTAGAGGGGTTGCCCCATCCCTTGTAAGCATTGAAATTCAAAATCAGAACGATCCTTCATGAGCTCCAAAATCATGGCCACCGTTTGGGCATTGTGTGTGGCAAATTGTGGAAAAATCACATCAGAGGCTGCGGCTAGTTTTTTAGCACAGACAATATAGGCAACATCGGTAGAGGGTTTTCGAGTATATACCGCATAACCGTTTAAGCCGCGTACTTGGGAGTCTTTAATATCCGTATCCCAATAAGCGCCTTTGACCAAGCGCACCATCATGCGGCGTTGGTGGCGACGCGCTAAATCAATGAGCCAGTCCAGCACAAAAGGGGCACGCTTTTGATAGGCTTGTACGGCCAAACCAAAGCCATTCCAGCCGCTTAGGGTGGGATGACTGAATACCGTTTCAATGATATCCAGGGATAATTCCAGGCGATCCATTTCCTCAGCATCCACCGTTAAATTAATATTGGCTTCTTTGGCTTCTTGAGCGAGCAGTAATAAGCGCTCACTGAGTAAGGGGATGGCGCGCTCTGATTGTGCGCGTTCGTAACGTGGATGCAGTGCAGAGAGCTTGATGGAAATGCCGGCACTTTGATACAAATCTTTATCGCGCGTAACATTTTTAATAGCGGCAATGGCCGCCTGATAAGCCCGTAAATAACGCTCTGCATCTTCGGCGGTGTGTGCAGCCTCACCCAACATATCGTAAGAATAGCGATAGCCTTGGGCCTCGGGTTCAACGGCGCGCTTTAAGGCTTCTTCAATGGTTTCACCCATTACAAATTGCTCGCCCAATACTTTCATGGCCTCATCCACAGCTGCGCGAATAATAGGTTGGCTGGTTTTGGCTAACCAAGATTTTAAAGTGGGCAATAAACCGTTGTTTTCGGTATTTGTTAATAGTTTTCCAGTGATCATCAGCCCCCAGGTGGAGGCGTTCACAAATAAAGAGTGGCTGGTGCCGCTGTGGCTTTCCCAGTCGGCATGACTGAGTTTTTCACGAATTAAGCGATCTTTAGTTGCTTTATCGGGAATGCGCAATAAAGCTTCGGCTAAACACATAAGGGCTATACCCTCTTGGCTGGAGAGATCATACTCATCCATAAAGGCATCCATGCCGCCTTTGCTTAAGCGAGACTCACGCACTTGAAGCACTAATTTTTTCGCGGTGTGTGTGATGCGCTCCAACGTTTCACTTGGAAAGCGTGCGGCCTCAAGCAGTGCCTCAACGCAAGCGCTTTCGTCAGCACGGTAAGCTTCAGTAATAGCTGCGCGCAAAGAATTTTGGGGTACAGGAAATTCTTTAAAAATCATGATGGGTCTTTATATTAAGTTTCATATTGAGGTTTGCAGTGCGTTTCTTTCAATCCCCAAATAGCGGTCATAAGACCGGCTAGGGCACACAGGGGAATGGTCGACAATCCTACCCGATAGCTGGAGAGCATGTAAATGGGTGTGCCATGAGACATGGCGCCCGCCCAGAATAAATGCAAGACAAAGCCGACGAGGGGTAATAAGAGTAAGCCACTGGCAATACAAGCCATATTATTGAAACCCACTGCAGTGCCTTGGGCTTCGGGGTGAATATTGTCGTACACAATACCAAAGCTCACCGCTTGGGCAGAGGCGGCAGCCCCATATAAAAATAGAACCACATAGAGCAAGCCCCAGCTGGGGTGAGGGCTATGGATAATAATGATAGAAGACAGAAGGCCTATGGCTGAAGCCACAATCAAAGGAGGACGGCGTAATCCCAGATAGGAGGACCACCAGCCAAAGAAAGGGCCGCCGATGGCAATGCCAATCCAAATAATGGAAATAGCGCCTGCGGCCGTGGCGGTATTGGTTCGGAGTAATTCAGTTAAGAAGGGCACTCCCCAGAGCTCAGCAAAAATAGGAATGGGGGCCCAGCAGCAAAAGGCATAGAAACCATTCCACCAGGTTTGTGGATTTTCCAGAACGGTTTTAAGTAATTCAAAATTGTTTTTGCGGCGATGAAGGGGTTTTTGTCGGGCCACGGAGTCGGGGTTGTCGCGAACCACTAACCAGAACAGAACAGTTAACGCAAAACCTACTAATGCGGTATTGACAATGGAGGCGCGCCACCCAATATGCTGCACCAAAATTACAAAAGGTCGTTAACCCACAATGGCGCCTACGCTGCCCATGAGTTGGATCAGACCTACGGTGAGTGCAAAGTATTTGCCCGGTAACCAGCGACCTACCAAGACGAGGGCACCCACATAAGCAAAAGAAGAGGCAAAGCCAATGAGGAAGCGGGCGAAGCCGGCCATGTAGTAATTGTGAGTGATACTAAACAATAAGCTGCCCGCAGCACAGATGAAGACAGCCAAGGTGAGTAGAATGCGGGGTCCAAAGCGATCGTACAAAACGCCAGACGGAATTTGCATAGGCATATAGCCATAATAAAAGAGGGAGACCAAAATCCCTAAGCCTTGGGCGCCAATATGAAAGGCGCGCATTAAGTCGGATTCCATGGCGCTGGGCAAGACGCGTTGCGCAAACTCATAAAAATAAAAGCAAGCGGCCATGAGACAAATAGCAAAGGGTTGAATGCGACTATAGAAGCGGGACAGGGCGGATGTCTGCATGGGTCTTCCTTAAGGGCTTATGGAAAATTGTAGGGTTCAATGGTAGCACAGCTTTATACGATTTCCTTCTAGGGGTTTAATACCTCAAATTGTGTCGAAGCGGGATTGTAGCGGCGAATAAGACCACTTTCGAGATCAAAGAGCCAAGCATGGAGTTGCAATTGTTGAGCCGCTACTTTTTCAGCAATCCAGGGAAAACCCATCAGGTTTTCTAAGGAAATTAAGAGGGCCAGTTCCTCGCAGTGTCGAGTTTGTTCTTCTGGAGAAGCTTCTTTGTATTTTTCTTCTACCGCTACGCGGGCAGGTTCTGCAATATCCATCCAGGCATCAATAAAGTTGGTGGAGTGGACATTACGATCACGCTGCATCAGCGCTTGAATGCCGCCGCAATAGCTGTGACCCAGTATAACGATGTGCTCCACCTTTAGGCTGCGTACTGCAAATTCCAGGGCGGAGCTGGTACTGTGCTGATGTGCATGCGGATTGTGATCATAGGGGGGAACGAGATTAGCTACGTTGCGAACGACAAATAATTCGCCGGGTTTACTGTTCAGAATGATGGAGGGATCCACGCGAGAATCACAGCAACCAATCATCATCACCTTGGGTGCCTGGCCTTGCTGTAGCAAATTCTCAAAAAGAGCCTGATCGCCTTCAAAGTAGTGTTTATTGAATTCTTTATAGCCGGCAATCAGCTGTTCGATGGGGTCCTTGTTGTCGGGCATTTTATCAGTCCTATGCTTTTCCAGAGGGGAGACACTTTACTATAGTTATCTTTGGCTTAGAAGCCTTGCTTTTTATGGATTCACTCTTTATAGTTCATATCATATGAAACATACTATATGAAACGTGGTGAGGGCTTATGAAGGACTACTTTCCCCTAAAACTGGCTCAAGGTGATAGCTTTTGTAATAGGCTTGCTGAGCAAGCTAAGCTCAAAAGAAATGTTGAGCTAAATAGGTCTACGGTGATGATTTCGCCCCGGCGCTATGGAAAATCATCTTTAGCACATAAAGTCGTTAATGACATAAAGCTCCCTGCAGCCTTTATTGATTTATTTTTGGCTAATGATGATAGAACGGTAACGATGCGAATTTTAGAAGGGGTGGGGGATTTGGTTTCTCAGATCATGCCTATGCCTCAAAAAGCCATAGAAATTGTGCAAGAATATTTTTCAAGTTTCAATTTTAGTTTTTCAGTGAAAGGGGCCGGTGTTTCGATATCTTTTAAAGCAAAGGATTCTGATGATTTTGATCCAGCAAAACAAGTTCATGAGGCTCTCAAAAGTTTGTCAAACTTGGCCGAAAAAAAATCAAAAAAAGTGGTTATTTTTATTGACGAATTTCAGGATATAATCAATGCAGAAAGCGCTAGAACCATAGAAGGTGCTATCAGGAGTGTGGCTCAAGAAACGAATAATATCGCTTTTATTTTTTCCGGAAGCAATCGACATCTCTTGTTAAATTTATTTGATGATAAAAATAAACCCTTGTATATGCTATGTGACAAGATTTTATTGGATCGCATGTCTTCCTCAGATTATCGCCCTTATGTCCAAAAGGCGGCGATAGAAAAGTGGGGCTCTGAGTTAAAAGAGGATGTTTTTGCTAGCATCATGGGTTTTACGGAGTTGCATCCCTTTTACGTCAATATGTTAGGAAATGAGCTTTGGCAATATAAAAAATTACCGGACAGTAAGGAAATAGTTTCGGAAGCCTGGGAGCGCTGCTTTAATCAAGAAAAGATGCGTTTAGTTTCTGAAATTGAAAATCTTGCTAACAATCAACAAAAAGCACTCAAATATCTTGCGGGAAATCCCAGTATTGAGCTTTATTCACGGACAGTATTAGCTGCGATTGGCCTCTCTAATGCCAGTATGAGCATGGCCATAAAATCGTTGCTCGAAAAAGACTGGATTTATAGACTTAGCATTGAAGACCCTTTGTTGAGTACTATGAAAAAGAATCAGTACAGGGTCTTGGATCCTCTTTTGGGCTATGCCTTGAGAAAGCATTTTTCATAGCGCCTTCAGGCAAGTTCGCGTAGAATGGCCGGCCTTAACCCCTGGGAGGAGCATAACAATGGCAAATGAACGTACTTTATCCATTATCAAGCCGGATGCAGTAGCTAAAAATGTGGTGGGCGAGATTTTGACTCGCTTTGAAAAGGCCGGTCTTAAGATTGTGGCCGCTCAGATGAAGCATTTAACGCAAGCAGAGGCCGAGCAGTTTTATGCGGTGCACCGTGAACGTGGATTTTTTAAAGATCTTGTGGCTTTTATGATTCAAGGTCCCGTGATGATTCAAGTTTTGGAAGGCCCTAATGCTATTGCAAAAAACAGAGAATTGATGGGTGCAACCAATCCTGCCAAAGCAGCTCCTGGAACCATTCGTGCCGATTTTGCAGCCTCTATTGATGCCAATGCAGTGCACGGCTCTGATTCACCGATTACGGCGGCTCAGGAAATTGAGTTCTTTTTTGCGCCCAATGAGATCTGCAGTCGATAAAAAATGAAAACGAATCTTCTTAATCTCAGCGTCCAAGGCTTGATCGATTTTGTTCAAGGCTTGGGTGAGCCGCGCTTTCGCGCACAACAAATTTTGCAATGGATGCATCAGCACGGCGTGACTGATTTTGAAGCGATGAGCAATTTGTCTAAAGCTTGTCGTGAAAAATTAAAGGAATGCGCTGAAATTAAGGCGCTGGAAGTGCTGACCCACCAAGCTTCTGAAGATGGCACCCATAAATGGTTGTTAAAATTAGAGAAAGGTAATGCCATTGAAATGGTCTATATTCCTGAGCGTGGACGCGGGACGCTGTGTGTTTCTTCGCAAGTAGGTTGTGCGCTGAATTGTAGTTTTTGTTCGACAGGTAAAGAGGGATTTAATCGAAATTTAAGTTTAGCTGAAATTATTGGGCAAGTGTGGTTAGCCGTGCGCACACTGGCGCCTGAAGGTTTGGCAAAAGAGCGTGCTGTGACCAATGTGGTTATGATGGGTATGGGCGAGCCTTTGTTAAACTATGAACCCGTTGTGCAGGCCATGGAGCTTATGATGCACGATTTGGCTTATGGTCTATCAAAATATCGCGTAACCTTAAGCACTTCGGGTGTGCTGCCTGCTTTGAAGCGATTACGAGAAGAGAGCCCTGTGGCTTTGGCTGTTTCCCTGCATGCACCGACGGATGAGCTGCGTGATCAATTGGTGCCTATTAATAAAAAATATCCCTTAAAAGAATTGATGGAAGTCTGTCGCCATTATTTTCCCAAAGATTCAAAGCGCGCCGTTACCTTTGAGTATGTGATGTTGGATGGAATTAACGACAGCTTAACGCAGGCTAAACAGTTAATTCGTTTGCTCGATAATATGCCTTGTAAAGTTAATCTCATTCCCTTTAATCCTTTTCCTAAAACAAATTATAAGCGCTCGAGTGATACCGCCATTACCGCTTTTCAAGATCGCTTAAGTGCAGCGGGCATTAATACCTGGGTGCGTAAGCCGCGGGGGGATGATATTGATGCGGCCTGTGGTCAATTGGCAGGCCAGGTAAATGACAAGACCGGGCGTCATGAACGCTGGCAGCGCACGGGGTTGCTGATACCGGCCTAGGCTATGCTACACTTCTGAAAACTATATCAAGGAGGATACTATGAAGAAGCGGGTGAGTGACAAAATAGTCGAAATGCTCCAGGCCTGGGGTGTTGAACGAGTTTATGGTATTCCCAATGACACCATCAATCCCCTGATGGAATCCTTGGTCTCCCATCCTAAAATCGAATTTATCCTCGTTCGCCATGAAGAGGCAGGTTCTTTTGCGGCCAATATGGAAGCTCGTTTAAATGGAAAGCTGGGTGTCTGTATTGCGGCCCAAGGCCCGGGCGCCATTCATTTACTGAATGGGCTTTACGATGCCTTGATGGACAGAGTTCCATTGTTGGCCATTACCGGGCAGGTTGAAACGGCTTTTGTGGGCACACAAATGGTTCAGGAAATTAATCAACTGGCCTTATTTAACGATCCCTGTTATTACAATGCCCCTATTGTAAATCCTGAGCAGGTGGTTCAAGTATTATCGCGTGCGTATCGGTCTGCGTTGATGAAGCGAGGCCCAGTACACATTGTGATTCCCAGCGATGTCTTAAGATTGGAAATGACGGACTCTTTGTTTGAGCCTGATCCCCCTATTTTTATCGGAGTCAAACAACCTGCACCGGATAGTGTGGAGGCGGTGTGTAAGATTTTAAAATCAGCGAGCAAGCCCTGCATACTCTATGGCATTGGTGCGGTAAATGCGATTCCCGAGTTAACGCAGCTGGCGGAACAATTACAGGCACCTCTGGTTTATACCAGTCGCTCTAAAGAATTTTTAGCCAGCGATCATCCTCATTTGATGGGGGGGCTGGGTTTATTGGGCAGTCGTGCGGCTAATCATGCGATTCACCATTGTGATGTATTATTGGTGCTGGGCTCTTCCTTTGCTTTTACAGAATACTATCCTCGCGAAGCCAAAATTATTCAGATTGATACTCAACTAGAGCGCATTGGTTTGCATGCACCCATTGCGATGGGAATGGCGGCCGATTGTAAAGCGGCTCTCGAGGCTTTGTTGCTTAAATTAACTCCATTAGCAGATCAGACATTTTTACAAGAATGTATGTCTTATAAAAGAAGCGATAGAGCTGCTTATGATATTCAAAATAAAATTTCGATCACCAAGCATCGCATTCATCCCGTAACTTTGTTTGACAGTATTAATCGCCTAGCACCCGAGGATGCTATTTTTACGATCGAGGTGGGTTCCGCTATTATTTGGGCTAATAATTTGTTGCAGGTGAATGGTAAGCAGCGCTTTATTTGGTCTTCTAATTTAGCGACTTTAGGCTTTGCCTTGCCTGCGGGCATTGGTGCGAAATTATGCATGAAAGACAGGCCCTCCATTATTATTGCAGGCGATGGTAGTTTTGATATGTTGATCAGTGATTTTATTACCGCAGTTAAATACAAAGCACCCATTATTTGCCTGGTGCTCAACAACAGAGCCTTGCGATTTTCAGGATCAGATGAAAATCTGGAGAGCGCAGCTCATTTTGGAACACAGCTGGATAATCCTGATTTTTCGGCATTAGCCAAGGCGATGGGGGGCGATGGGGCTAAAGTTCAAACCTTGGATGAACTGGATGGAGCTTTGGAAATAGCGTTTAAAACGCAAGTGCCTTATATACTCGATATTTATCTTGAGCCCAACGCCAAACCTGTGCCCCCATTGATTAACCCAAAAATGAACTTAGCTTTTGCTACGTCTCGTTTTAAGCGATTTTTCTCAAAACTCCACAATGGAAATAATTCAACAGAGCATGTGAATTAATCTGTTTTACGGTATTTTTCGGAAAGGCTGTTCGTGTTAAAAACAGAAGATGCGACAGCTTTTTTTCACAGCAGGCCTAAGTATCAGTTTAGTATTGAGT
>JAKFXE010000068.1 GCA_021731545.1 Coxiellaceae bacterium | reverse complement strand
AGAAGGTGTGATTGTGATTGCACTGAAGGCACACAATGCTGTGATGCTGGAGATTAATTCACAAACGGATTTTGTGGCGCGCAGCGATGATTTGAAAGGCTTCGCTCAACAGGTGATTGAAGCGGCTTTGAGTGCAAAAGCGCCTAGCGTTGAAGTGCTTACAGAAATTAAACTAGCTTCAGGCGCCAGTGTTGAGCATACGCGGCGTGAACTCGTGAATAAAATTGGTGAAAATATTCAGCTGCGTCGTTTAACGCATTTGGATGCTCAGGGCCTCATCGGAACTTATTTGCATGGAGATCGTATTGGGGTTTTAGTGGAGATGGAGGGGGGCGATTTGAATCTTGCTAAAGACATCGCTATGCACATCGCGGCCAGTAACCCTAAGGCCTTAAGCGCAGAGGATATTTCGCCTGAATTGATTGAAATTGAGCGTCAGGTTTTTTTAAGTCAGGCCGCCGAAAGTGGAAAGGCTCCTGAGATTGCGGCCAAAATGATTGAGGGCCGCATCAATAAATTTTTAAAAGAGAATAGTTTGTTGGGCCAGCCTTTCATTAAAAACCCAGATCAAACGATTACGGATTTGTTGAAACAACACAATGCCAAAATTAAATCTTTTGTGCGTTATGAAGTGGGTGAGGGCATGGAAAAACAGAGTACGGACTTCGCTGAAGAAGTGATGCAACAAGTCAAAGGAACTTTATAATGACAGACAAAGCTAAGCTGCTGTATCGACGCGTATTGTTGAAAATGAGTGGTGAGGCTTTAATGGGTGATGGAGCGGCATTTATTGAGCCCAGCATGTTGGATCGCTTGGTTAAAGAAATTGGTGAAGTACATAATTTGGGCGTTCAAGTCGGTATTGTGGTGGGGGGCGGTAATTTTTTTCGGGGCGCGGCTTTGTCGGCTGCCGGCATCAATCGCGTGACCGGCGACTATATGGGAATGTTGGGTACCTTGATGAATGCTTTAGCGCTACGCGATGCCTTTGAGCGTGCTCATTACCCTGTTCGTATATTATCCGCAATTCCGATGAGCGGCATTGTGGGACATTTTGATTGTCGTAAAGCGATTCATCACCTAGATCGAGGCCGCATTGTTATTTTTGCAGCAGGCACCGGTAACCCTTTTGTAACGACGGATTCCGCGGCCAGTTTGCGCGGTATTGAAATTGAAGCCGATGTAGTTTTAAAGGCAACGAATGTCGATGGTGTTTATTCGGCTGATCCCGCTAAAGATCCCAAGGCAACGCGCTACCAGCGTTTGAGTTACCAAGAAGCCTTGGATAAACAGCTTGCGGTGATGGATTTGGCGGCTTTTTGCCAGTGTCGTGATCATAAAATGCCGATGCGCGTTTTTAATATCAACAAGCCTAATGCCTTGCTTCGTGTGATCCAAGGCGAAGATGAAGGCACCGTGGTTGAGTGAGGAGTTAACATGATGGATAAAATTATAAAAGAAGCTGATGTACGCATGCAAAAATGCATTGATGCTTTCCATAATGAATTATCTCGATTACGCAGTGGTAGAGCTTCTCCGGGATTGGTGGAGCATATTACGGTGGATTATTACGGACAAGAAACACCCTTGAGTCAAGTGGCCAGTGTGGTGGCTGAAAATGCTCGAACACTGATGGTGACGCCCTGGGATAAAGCCATGGTGCAGGCTATTGAAAAAGCCATTATGTCTTCTAATCTAGGATTAAACCCTTCTACAGCGGGAACTGCGATTCGTATTCCTTTGCCCGCGCTCAGCGAAGAGCGGCGCCGTGATTTAGTTAAAGTATTAAGAGATGAGGCCGAAAAGGCGCGCGTTTCTATTCGCAATGTGCGTCGTGATGCTAATACACAGATTAAAGAATTGCTTAAAGAAAAGGCTATCAACGAAGACGATGAGCGCCGCGCAGAGGCTAGCGTTCAGAAACTGACCGACAAGGTGGTGGCTGAAGTGGATAGTATTGTGGCAGCAAAAGAAGCGGATTTAATGGCTATATAACCCTATGAGCACACTACCCCAGCACATCGCTATAATCATGGATGGTAATGGGCGTTGGGCACAGCAGCGTAAATTACCTCGAATCTCCGGACACAATGCAGGGGCTGATAAGGCCAAGGCCTTGATTGAACTCTGCGCTAAAAAACACATCAAAGCTTTAACACTTTATGCCTTCAGTTTAGAAAATCGGGGCAGGCCTGCGACCGAAGTTGAGTTTCTGATGTCGCTCTTTTTAAATATTCTTAAATCCCAAGTAGATAAGCTGCACAAAAATAATATTCGGCTTCGTGTGATTGGAGATCGTCAGTATTATGCTCCTACGCTATTGGAACAGATATTAAAGGCAGAGCAGCTCACCGCAAGCAATACGGGATTGACGGTATCCATTGCGGTGAATTACACGGGTCGTTGGGATATTGTGCAAGCAGCGCAGCATTTGGCTCGAGATGTGGTTGAAGGCAAGCGTGTTGTGGACGATATTCAGGCGGATACAGTGAATGCCTATTTGTGTTTGCATGAGCTGGGCGATCCTGATCTTTTAATTCGCACCAGTGGTGAGCAGCGAATCAGTAATTTTATGTTGTGGCAATTTGCCTACACAGAACTTTATTTTACAGAAACGTTTTGGCCTGATTTTGATGAAGCGGCCTTTGAAAAAGCCTTGGGCTGGTATTCGGCACGCCAACGAAGATTTGGTTTAATTGAGTCTCTTTAAGGATAGCTTATGTTTTTACGTCGACTGATAACGGCTTTGGTATTAATTCCTGTGGTTCTGTGGTGTATCTTTACGGATTTGCGTCTGGTTTTTGCAGCTTTTACAGGCATAGTTTTATTATTGGCCGCTTGGGAGTGGGCGGCTTTAATAGGGCTTAAATCTGTTTCAGCGCGCATAGGTTATATGCTTTTAATTATTTTCTTGTTGGGATTGTTGTTGTTCCTGCCTCCTTCTTTAGTCATGCTCTTGGGTATAGTAATTTGGATTTGGCTCAGTGCGGTTACGCTGTGCTACGCCAATGAAAAATCTTTGTGCGGCCTGCAATTCAAAAGCATTCAAGTGATTTCCGGTGCTTTAGTATTAGCGATTTGTTGGTTGTCGGTTAATTTATTGCGTCAATTACCCCAGGGCCCGCTGTGGGTGCTCTTTGCGTTTTCATTGGTGTGGTCCGCAGATACAGGCGCCTATTTAGCCGGCCAGCGCTGGGGAAAGCATGCCTTGGCCAAACGCATTAGCCCGCATAAAACCTGGGAAGGTGTGGCGGGAGGTGTGGTGATGGTTTTATGTATCAGCGCAGGCGTTGCGTTCTTTTTGCCGGAGTATTTTGAAAAATGGCGTCTCTTGCCTTTAAGTGTCTTGCTCATACTGTTTTCAATTTTTGGGGATCTGTTTGAAAGTGTCTTGAAGCGATTGGCTCATCAAAAAGACAGTGGTCGCTTGCTTCCAGGTCATGGGGGAGTATTGGATCGTATTGATAGTTTGTTGGCCGTACTGCCGCTCTTTGTGTTTTTGAGGTGGTGGTGGTTTTGATGAGGGGTTTAGATAAACGGCGACACCACTTCAATTTTTGGAAAGCAGCGCACGACATCGGCCCTATTTTTTTCTTCGAACAATAGCTTCAAATTTGCCCCGGCATCTTGGGTGAAATACAGCTCCAAACCCGCCTCTCGGCATTTCCAAATTTTGCGCATAGCTTCAAGGGTTTCGGCATTTGAATACGCAATCGGGGGCCAAGCAGAGAGCATCGTGGCGTGCATGGACAGTGCATTGTGTTCACTGACGCGGCCTAAGGCATTAAAATCTTTTTCGAGTAGGGCGGTCTGTAATAATGATAAGTCATGAGAAACTTGGCCTGGCCATGCGCCGTAGAGCGCGGAAGTATCGATTGTATTTTGCATGGCCTGAGTGGAGCCGATGCTTTTTGGACTTGTGCTGAGCAGCAACAATCCCACTCTGAGTGTAGGCCAAGTGTGCTCCAGGGGAGTGGCATAGCTGTCCATGCCGTCTGCTCGATTTCCTTTTTTCCAGCACACAAAGCCTGAATAGATGGAGCGACAGGCACTGCCGCTGCCTAAGCGACTTAAAATAGAGAGTGCAGTGTGATCGAGCTTCCACTCATATAAGGCATTCAGCGCCATCACTAAAGCCGCAAATCCGCAGGCGGAAGAAGCTAAGCCCGCGGCCATTGGAATCGTTAGCTGAGTGTGTATTTGATAGCGTTCTTTTTGAAAGCGGAACAAATCCAAAAACCGCTTAAGGCGTAGACTAAAGCTCGAGTTTGGATCTTGAGTTTCGCCATTGAGCTCATATTCATCCTGTTCTTTTTCAATGAGACTGATTCTGGTGCGCGCCCCTTTGTCGGCCAGAGAAAGGGAAAGACTATCTGTGATCGGTAAATTTAAACTTGAATCACGTTTCCCCCAGTATTTAATCAAAGCAATATTGCTGGGTGCATAGGCTTCTGCTGAGGCTTTGGGAGTAGGGGGACAACCCTTTAAGAGCAGATTCACCACTTCAGAGGCTTGCATAAACACCTTCCTCGCTGATGCGAATATTCAATTGTTTAATACCCAGAGCGCTTTGGCTTGAATTTTGGGGGAAGCAGAGTGAATTTAAAGTGCCCAAGCCCACAATGCAATCCCCCAAACCCGATCCTGAAATTTTAGCACCGCTGATTTCGGGATATTCGCGCAGCTGAGAAATTAATTGATCCAGCAGCGCATTGCTTAAATCTAAATCCTTCATGGCAATTTGATGTCGATTCATTATATTTCCCAGTGTAGCCCAATCAGCTGCTTGAATCGCTATTTTGGCGGCTTCACTGCAGTGGTTAATCTCTGAAAAAAGAGCCTGAATTTTCGCAGGCTCGCGTTGACGCTCTTCTTCTATCTGCTGTATGACGTCAGCCGTGGGCTTTTTGTGGCCACTATAAACGGCTGTAAGAGGGGGGTTATGTTTTAATTTTTCAACAGAAGGGGCTTGCCTGCGATAGGCGAGTGTTCCTCCCCAAATGCTGGCAGCGGCGTCGGCACCTGAGCCTGCTCCTTGCACGCATTGAATGATTTTTAGAGCCTGAGTTAACAGTGCGTTGCGCAGCCCCTCATCGATGGGCCTCGGGTTTATCCATTCTTGGAGGACTGTTAAGCTGGCAACAGTCACGGCGGCTGAAGAGCCTAGGCCCACTTCATGGGAAAAATCCGACTCAATCTGCAAGTCAAAACCCGTACTTATCTGTGCTCGCATAGACAGAATGCTGGCGGTAACAAACTCAAAGGGTTTGCTTAAGCTGATTGTTTCAAGCGAACTTTCCAATAAACCTAAGTGAGAGCGAATGATAATGCGGTGATCTGTCCGAGGCGTGAGCGAGGCTGTAATAAAGCGATTAATGGCGCACACGATCGCTAAGTGATGGTGCAATACGGCATGTTCACCCAGCAGCATTAGGCTGGCGGGTGCAGTGGCTCGAATGGGCTTAGACAAGTTGAACGCCCTCAGCTTCATAGTGAATATTTTCAAGTCCATAGTGATATGGATGCAGTGTGTGGGTTAAATCACCTTCCCCGATCACGAGTACCACACCAGCTTGTTCACCCTGGACAGATCCTGCTCCACAAATTTTTGCGGCAAAACCCTGGCTTTCGAGCGTTTTAATAAAGTGTTGCACTGAAGAGGGTACGACTCCAATCTGCACCAGCAAGCGATGATTTTCGCGAATAGCTTTTTTTAAGGCGAGTTCATCTTTCTTTTGAAGTGCTTCATCGACCGCTAAAGTTACTGAAGCAAAACTATCGACTAAATTTCCGCTGCTTAGAAAAGCCGCCGCCTGTTTTACACATTCTCCCGTGCTGCTTTGTGGCGTGCCTGTATTGACAATGCGCATATTTAGGGTGGGTGCAGGGCGTGTTTCAACCTCGCCCCGCACATAATAAAGGCATCCTCCGTGAATGGCTAAGCGTAAATCCAGGCCGCTGGAGTAGCCATGCTGTAGATTTTCAGCATCTAGGCCCAATTCAAGATGCTGTTGTAATAACAAAGGTTGATGATAAAAATGGCTGAGCGCATGATTGGTGCTAACCACAGTTGCAGCCGAAGAACCCATTCCGCACCCCATGGGTATGGTAGAGCGGGTGTGAATTTTAATGCCTTGTGCCAAGGATACATTTAAACGATCCACGACATTGGTGGCGGTATATTGCAGCAACTCAAACGGTTTTTTCAAAACGTCGCGAATACCAATCTCTCCTTGTTGAAAGGAATGATAGGCTTTTTGCAGATGCGATTTTAATTTACGCAATTTTTCTAAGCTGTGTGCACGCTTGTATTTTAAATTCAGTAAATCAAAGGCAATTTCTGCAGGATGTTGTGCATTGATGGTGGTATAAATATAGCGATTCACGGCCATGGCCAGCGCGGGCTTTCCATACACAACGGAATGCTCGCCTGAGAGTATTAATTTTCCGGGGGCTCTGGCCGTAATGATCTCGGGCATTATTCTATGGATTCATAGGTGGTTTGATGTTCATTGATTTCGGCTACGCGATAGCGGCCACTGTTGTAAGAATTAATAATGAGATGACTGCCGTCGGTAGGGTACCTGAATTTATAAAAAGTTTCATATTGCTCGTGGCTCAGTTCTGTTCGGTTGGAAAGTAGTCGTTGATGATAGTCGCCATTAAGATTAGCTTGATAACCCGGTTGAACGATGCCGCTAAAAAATTCAGCGGTGCAGCCAGAACCATAACTGTAAAAACCAATGCGCTGTCCACTGAGATCTTCACTGTGATTTTCAAGCAAAGAGACAAGGCTTATAAACAGCGCAGCCGTATAGCAATTACCTATAATGCGGTTATACAGCAAGTGGGGCTCCATCTGTTCTCGCGCCTGCAGATCACTCAATCGTAGTCTTGCCGCTGTCATCGCTAATTTTTGATGCGCTTTTTCAGCTAGGCGAGGTAGGGGGACGTGATAGCAAAATTGGGCGTGATCGCGATAGCCTCTGCCAGAAATATTTGTGTATTCCAAAAAAGTTTCTTTGAGTAAGCGCAAGTACAGCTCGCAGGAATATTTTCCCTCGACGATGGCTTCATCTTTATAGCTCGGGCGCCAGAAGTCCATCACATCTTCAGTATGAAAGCCGCTCTCAGCTTCGATAGCGACCAATCTGGGATTGAGTGAGAGCACGAGTGCAATCGCGCCACCCCCTTGTGAAGATTCGCCGCTGGTGTTGAGCCCATAGCGTGCGATGTCGGAGGCAATTAATAAGGCTTTTTTGCTGGCTCCGGTCTGCAGCATAGACAAGGCTAAGCGCAAGCCCGCGGCTCCACTGTAGCAGGCTTGTTTTAACTCCAGTACACGGCAATGCGCTGAGAGCCCGAGCAATCGATGCACGAATATTCCCGCGGATTTTGAATAATCAATCCCGCTTTCGGTGGCAAACAGCAATAAATCAATTTCCTGGGGATTGCTATCCGAGAGCGCGACACGAGCGGCATTAGCGGCCATCGTAATAATATTTTCATCCGGAGGAATGACCGCCATTTTGTATTGCCCAAGACCCTCATAAAATTTTTCATAGGGAACTTGTCGTGCGGCCGCTAAAGTCTTTAAATCTAAATAATAAGCGGGGGTGTAAAAGGCGGCGCTATCAATGCCTGCTTTATTCATGTTCAGCTTCTCTGTGTATAGTGTGAGAGGAGCGCTCGATATGAAGATGGCTGCGCATTAACTCACCGGGGTTGGTTTGAGCGGCCAGTAATGAGAGCTCACCACACAGAACCGTGGCGGCGATAATCATCGCAAGGCGTTTTGCATTTACGCCCGCGGAATTTTCTTCTAAACAACCGAGTTCTTCTAAGTGTTTTCGTGCGAATTCGAGTTCTTTGCCATTGCCCACGGTGCCGACAATAATATTCGGCAGCGTTACTGAAAAATACAGCCCTTCGGGTCGTACGGATGCGTGCACGATACCTTGTGATCCTTCGATGATATTGGCTGCATCTTGTCCGGTGGCTAAATAAACGGCCAGTAACATATTGGCAAAATGGGCATTGGCACTTCTTAGGCTCCCGGCCAAAATAGAGCCCAGTAGATTTTTCTTAAGGTGTAAGTCGACCAAGGCCTGGGGAGTGGTGCGAAGCTGTTCTGTGCAGAGTCTTTCTGAAAGTACGCATTCGGCAATGACATATTTCCCGCGTCCTAAAATTCCATTCACCGCAGAAACTTTTTTATCAGTGCAATAATTGGCGGAGATGGACACATAGTGTAGATCAGGATATTCACTCAAGATCCAATTCATGCAGTGTTCAGCCGCCTGAGTGACCATATTGTGACCTGAGGCATCTCCGGAGCTTATTTCTAAACGCAGATAAATTAAGTTGCCTACGAGTTGGGTGTGCATGTCTTTAAACTGAGCAAAGCGGCTGTGGGCACTGACTACGCGGGCTATTTCAGAGTGGCGAGCTTTAAGGGCTTGCACACATTGAAGGGCTTTTGCCGCACTCTTAGCCTCCAAGAGGATGGAGCGACTCATGCGATCATCGACCACCACGGTGTGAATACCGCCGGCTAAGCGAGTGGCTCTAGCACCGCGTGTAGTGGAGGGCCAAAGCGGGGTCTCGAAAGTGGCCATGGGCACCCTGAGCTCGGCATTCAGCTCGGGACTGATGATCTTGATGGGGCCTATCGTGCGTATAGGGATAGGGATTGTGCTGCTCATAAGGGGCTCTTCAAAAAGTCTATAGGCTCTATCCACCCGTGTGGTGGGGGCAAATAGTACTTGATTTTGCCCAAAAACGAAATGTGGGGGGGCAAAAATAGGGTTTGGCATAGCAAGAGCTTCACTTTAGTATAGAGCCCCTTTAAATAGAGTGAGCCTTACTGTGAGCTCTGATCCTGAATTTGTCGTGCTGGTGGATGCCCAAGACCAGGCTATAGGCCAAGAAGAAAAGCTTCGAGCGCATCAGCTGGGCTTGCTGCATCGAGCTTTTTCAGTTTTTATTTTCAGAGGCTCGGGAGCTGGGCTTGAAGTCTTGTTGCAGCAGCGTAATCCCCTGAAGTATCACTGCCCTAGTTTATGGACTAATGCCTGTTGCAGTCATCCACGAGCGGGGGAGGAGATTGTGGCTGCTGCTGAGCGTCGCCTTCCCGAAGAGCTGGGGATTCAGATAAAACTTAAGTCGGTGGGGCATTTTTTGTATCGAGCCGAGTTTAGCAATGGTTTGATCGAGCATGAGCTGGACCATGTCTTGGTAGGGTATTACGAAGAAACACCCTTGCCTTTTAATCCCGAGGAGGTGGCCGCTGTTCGATGGGAGACACTGAAAAACCTGCGCATTGAATGGGAGCAAAAACCTGAGACATTTACACCCTGGTTTAAACAAGCATTAGAGATCGCGCTTGCAGATCTTGAGTCCTCAGCTGCTTCACAACAAGTCGGCCGCTTCTGCCCGTTGCCTCAAAATAGAATGTTACTTTAGGTCAGATACGTTGCCTCAGATTAGATGTTACTTTGACATGCTTGGAAATAATCTTCAATTTATTCTCAATAGCGGCTTTTAGCTTAAAGGGGTTCA
>JAKFXE010000082.1 GCA_021731545.1 Coxiellaceae bacterium | reverse complement strand
ACAGTATTGAATAAAATTCGGGAACAAAATGCCGATTGGCAGGTTGTGGATCGAGCTTCTCAGTTAGGGGATCGCCTGCTGATTGATTTTGAAGGCTTTATAGAGGGAACTCCTTTTGAGGGCGGTACTGCTACCCAATTTCAACTGCAGCTGGGCTCCAAACAGATGATTCCTGGCTTTGAAGAAGCTTTGCTGAAGCTTAAGGCAGGAGATGAGCCTAGTATTCAGGTTACTTTTCCCGCAGATTATCACGTGGCGAAATTGGCTGGAAAACCGGCTGAATTTAAAATCAAAGTGCACAGCGTCTTGGAGTCTAAACTCCCTGAGTTGAATGATGCGCTGGTTGAAAAAATGGGCATCAAAGAGGGCGGCGTGGATAAGCTTAAAGAGCAGGTGCGTCGCAGTATGGGCGCGGAACTTAAGCGAGCCCTGCATAATCGTTTAAAAACACAGGTCTTGGAAAAATTGTTGGACTTAAATCCCACGAGCTTGCCAAAGTTTGCAGTCGATGAAGAGATTAAGCATCTGCAGAGTGAAACGATTCATCGCATCATGCGTGAAAGTGGTATGGAACATGCGGATGATCACGGTCACCCCAATCACAAACATCCTAATATTGATTTGCCGCGCGAAGCTTTTGTACAGCAAGCGGAGCGGCGCATTGCCTTAGGGTTGCTTTTAGCAGAGGTCATTAAGCAGGCCTCGATTAAGGTGGATCCGCAGCAGGTACGCGCCAAAATTGAGGAGTTGGCTGAGACTTATCAGAATCCACAACAGGTGATAGACTGGTATTATCGCAATCAGAAGATGATGTCTGAAGTTGAGTCGATGGTCTTGGAAGAGGCGGCCATTGACCACTTGCTCCAAAAGGCAAAGCTTGAAGAAAAGCACTTAAGCTACGAGGATGTTGTTAATACTAAGGAGGGGTAGATTTATGAGCAGGTACCAGGATCAGCAGCGCAATGAGTTAGTCGCCAATTTAGTCCCCATGGTGGTGGAGCAGAGTGCACGCGGTGAGCGGGCTTATGATATCTTCTCTCGCTTACTCAAGGATCGAATTGTTTTTATGGTTGGCCAGGTTGAGCAGCATATGGCGAATTTAATTATCGCCCAGTTGCTCTTTTTAGAGTCGGAAAATCCCACTAAAGACATTTCTCTGTATATCAATTCTCCTGGGGGCTCTGTGGTAGCCGCTCTGGCCATTTACGATACGATGCAGTTCATTAAGCCGGATGTGAGCACCCTATGCCTAGGCCAGGCGGCCAGTGCAGGGGCTCTGATTTTGAGCTCAGGGGCGGCCGGTAAACGCTACTCTCTGCCCAATTCAACCATTATGATCCATCAAGTGCTGGGCGGCTTTCAGGGGCAGGGGACGGATATTCAGATTCATGCCAAAGAAACTCAGCGCATCAGTGACACTCTCAATGCCATTTTGGCCAAGCACTCGGGTAATCCAATCGAGCAAATCGAAAAGGACACAAACCGAGACAATTTCATGACCCCAGAAGCCGCCAAAGCCTATGGATTGATTGATGCCATCTTTGTAAATCGCGAATAAGGGGCCTGCCCTAGGTGTATCTAGGGGTGCAAGGCCTTAGGGCATTCCTGCAAGGGGCCCCCAAGTCCTGTATACTCAAGATATCAACTTGTAATCCTGCTCCATGACCCCCATTTAAAGGGTTATGGGAGCCAGAGAGGTATCTTAAGATGAGCGAAGAAAAGGGTCAGACTTTATATTGTTCTTTTTGTGGCAAGAGTCAGCATGAGGTTCGTAAGCTGATTGCAGGCCCCTCCGTCTATGTTTGCAATGAATGCGTGGATCTGTGTAATGACATCATTCGCGAAGAAGAGCAGGGCTCAGCCACCGAGCAGCAGGCCAAATTACCCTCCCCTCAAGAATTACATCGCTTGCTCGATCAATATGTTATTGGCCAGGAATTTGCAAAAAAAATTCTGTCTGTGGCGGTATACAATCATTATAAACGCTTAAGAACGAATCAGCGTGTGGGCGATGTGGAATTGGCCAAAAGTAATATCTTGCTAATTGGTCCCACAGGTTCTGGTAAAACACTTCTCGCACAAACCTTAGCGCGCATTTTAAATGTGCCCTTTGCTATTGCCGATGCGACCACACTGACGGAAGCCGGTTATGTGGGTGAGGATGTGGAAAATGTGGTTCAAAAATTATTGCAGAAATGCGATTACGATGTTGAAAAAGCGCAGACCGGTATTATTTATATCGATGAAATTGATAAAATTGCACGTAAAACAGATAGCCCCTCTTTAACTCGAGATGTTTCAGGTGAGGGTGTTCAGCAGGCCTTGTTGAAACTGATTGAAGGCACGGTGGCCTCCATTCCGCCTCAAGGGGGGCGAAAACATCCGCAACAAGAATATTTGCAGGTAGATACGAGTAATATACTCTTTATTTGTGGCGGTGCTTTTTCAGATTTGGATAAAATTGTTCGGCAGCGCTCTGAAAAAGGCGGCATTGGTTTTTCGGCAGACATTAAAGCCAAAAATGAAAGCGCTAGTATGAGTGAATGGATTAAGCAAGTGGAACCCCAAGATTTAATTAAATTTGGTTTGATTCCTGAGTTTATTGGCCGTTTGCCAGTGATTGCGATTTTAGAAGAGCTCGACGAAAAGAGCTTGATGAATATTTTAACAGAACCCAAAAACGCACTCACCAAGCAGTATCAGAAACTATTTCAAATTGAAGGCGTAGACATTGAATTTCGTCCGGGCGCTTTAATGGAAATTGCAAAACGCGCCATCGCACGAAAATCCGGCGCTCGGGGATTGCGTTCCATTTTAGAGCATACTTTGTTGGACTTAATGTATGACATTCCTGCGACTGAGGGCCTTAAAAAAGTTGTGATTGATGAGAATTTTATTAAAAATGGCGGAAAACCTCTTTTAGTGTTTGAGGGCGGTGATAAAAGCAGGATGGCTTCAGAAGGCAGTTCAGGAGGATAAGATGAGCAAAGCTTTAAGTACGCAATTAGATTTACCGCTCTTGGCATTGCGCGATGTGGTTGTTTATCCTTATATGGTCATCCCTTTATTTGTGGGCCGAAAAGATTCCATTCGTGCTCTAGAAGTCGCTATGGAAAAAGACAAGCATGTTTTTTTACTGGCTCAAAAAGATCCAAAGTTAGAAACACCTAAACGCAGTGATTTGTTTGATATGGGAACGGTGGCCACCATATTACAACTTTTGAAGATGCCGGATGGTACTGTTAAAGTGCTAGTAGAAGGCTTAGAGCGAGCCAAATTAAAAGAGCTTGTTCAAGAAACGAATTATCTTAGAGGCGTAGTAGAAATCGTTAGTCGCTGGGAAGATAGTTTGACGCCTGAACTGCGTGCTTTAATGCGAGCGGTATTGGTGCAGTTTGACCAGTTGATTAAAACCACGAAACGAATCCCCGTTGAAGTATTAACCGCCTTGTCTAATATTGAAGATCCTTGTCGCTTGGTGGATAGCATTGCAGCCCACCTTACTTTAAAAATTGAGATGCGCCAAAAGATTTTAGAGTCTTCTGATATTACGGAGCGTTTGAGTTTATTGCACTCGTTGTTGGCTGAAGAACTGGGCTTGGTTGAGTTGGATAAGCGAGTTCAAGATCGAGTTAAAGGCCAAGTTGAAAAAAATCAAAAGCAATATTATCTCAGTGAAAAAATGAAGGCGATTCAACAAGAGCTGGGTGATCTGGATGAAAAATCAAGTGGCGATGAAATTCAACAGCTTCAAGCTAAAATTGAAAAAGCAGGAATGCCAAAAGACGCCAAAGAAAAAGCGCTTTCCGAACTCAATAAATTAAAAATGATGCCGCCGATGTCGGCTGAGGCAACGGTGTGCCGAAATTATTTAGATTGGTTGATTTCCGCTCCTTGGAATGAGCACTCTAAGATCAGTACCGATTTGAATAAAGCGCAGGAGATTTTGGACAAGGACCACTATGGCTTGGAAAAAGTAAAAGAGCGTATCTTAGAATATTTGGCAGTGGGGCAGCGCGTTAAAAAATCCAAGAGTCCTATTTTGTGTTTAGTCGGTCCTCCTGGGGTGGGTAAAACATCGCTAGGGCAGTCGATTGCCAATGCCACAGGACGTAAATTTACCCGTATTTCTCTGGGGGGCGTTCGGGATGAGGCTGAAATTCGGGGTCATCGTCGTACTTATGTCGGCGCGATGCCGGGTAAAATTATTCAAAAATTGGTTAAAGCCAAGGTGCGCAATCCTTTGTTCATGTTGGATGAAGTAGACAAGATGGCCATGGATTTTCGAGGTGATCCTGCTTCTGCCTTGTTAGAGGTGTTGGATCCTGAACAAAATGATTCTTTCAGCGATCATTATTTAGAGGTGGATTATGATCTCTCCGATGTTATGTTTATTGCAACAGCAAATTCTTTAGACATTCCTCCGGCGCTTTTGGATCGTATGGAAATTATACGTCTAGCCGGTTATACCGAATCTGAAAAGATGAATATTGCTATGCGCTACTTAGTGCCGCGCCAAATTAAATTGGCAGGCCTTAAGAAAAATGAAATCTCTATTTCAGAAGATGTGATTATGAGCATCATTCGTTGCTATACGCGGGAGGCGGGTGTGCGTTCTTTAGAGCGCGAAATTTCTAAGCTGTGTCGAAAGGCGGTTAAGCAAATTCTCATTAATAAAGTAAAATCCGTCAAAATCAATGAAACTAATTTAGAGGAATATTTGGGTGTTAAGCGCCATCGATTTGGTTTGGCGGAAGCACATGATCAGATAGGTCAAGTAACAGGGTTGGCGTGGACTGAGGTGGGAGGTGAGCTCTTGACCGTTGAGGTACAAGCCGTTCCGGGTAAAGGGGAATACCAGCGTACGGGTAATTTGGGCGATGTGATGAAAGAATCGATACAGGCGGCATTAACTGTGGTGCGCAGTCGCTCTCAAGTCTTAGGGTTGGCTGATAATTTTTATCAGTTAAACGATTACCACTTTCATGTGCCTGAGGGTGCAACCCCTAAAGATGGTCCTAGTGCGGGTGTTGCGATGTGTACAGCTCTGGTCTCTGCCTTGACCAAAATTCCGGTTAAAGCGGATGTGGCCATGACCGGTGAAATTACCTTGCGAGGCGAAATATTACCGATTGGCGGTTTAAAAGAAAAACTATTGGCGGCCATGCGAGGAGGCATCAAGGTAGTGCTTATCCCCGAAGATAATGCTCGAGACTTAAAAGAAATTCCCAAGGAAGTCAAAGAAAGCATGAGCATTCATCCGGTAAAGTGGATTGACCAAGTGTTGGAAATAGCGCTTCAACGAATGCCGATGCCTCATTTAGAGGCTCTGCCTAAAGTACCTTCCCTGAAGACGAAAATTGAAAAGTCGAAAGGCGGATCTATTAGGACGCATTAATGCCCTCCCAAAATCCTCTTCCTTGTTCTGCTGAGCTTCAAGACATTGCTAGCCAGGTTTTAAATCTGGCTCAGCAGAAAGGCGCAACTCAAGCCGAAGTTCATCTGAGTGTCGAAGAGGGTTTTTCGGTCAATGTCCGCAATGCGGATGTGGAAACCCTGGAGCATACGCGCGAAAAAAATTTAAGCATCACAGTCTATATTGATCACAAAACCGGAAGTGCTACTACCTCCGATGTCTCACAAGCGGCCTTAGTCGCGGCGGTTGAAAAGGCTTGTAGTATTGCTCGTTTTACAGGGGTAGATCCTTATGCGGGTTTAGCTGATCCGGCTTTATTGGCTCAGAATTTTTCAGATCTTCAGTTGTATCATCCTTGGGAGATTACACCCGCGGAGGCGATTGCTTTGGCGCTGCGTTGTGAAGAGCGGGCTAAGAGCATCGATGCTCGCATCACGCAGGTGGATGGCGTGAGTGTGAGTACGCAGAACTATATATCTTTGTATGCCAATTCCCATCATTTTATGGGCAGCTCCCAAGGCAGCGAACATGTTTTAAGTTGTAGTTTAATCGCAGAGCAGAATGCTGAGATGGAGCGTGCTCATGATTATAGTATCGCGCGCTCTGCCTCTGATTTAGAGTCAGCAGAATCTTTAGCGGAGCGCACAGCGGCTAAGGTCTTGGCTCGTTTGGGAGCCACACAAATCGCCACGACCCAGTGTCCGGTTATTTTTGAGGCGCCCTTGGCCCGAGGTCTTTTGGGGGCTTTGGTGCGAGCCATCAGTGGGGCTAATCTGTATCGCGAATCTTCCTTTTTATTGAACCAGCGAGGCCAGAAAATTTTCCCAGACTATATAGACGTCTATCAGCGACCTCACCTACCGGTCGGTTGGGGGAGTGCTCATTATGATAGCGATGGGGTCGCGACACGCGATTTGGACTACGTGAGAGGCGGTATCCTTGAAAATTATGTCCTGGGCGACTATTCGGCCCGTCGATTAGGTCTGCAAAGCACCGGTAATGCCAATGGAGTGCACAATCTTTTTGTGAAAAATTCTTCTTTAAGTTTCAATGATTTGCTTAAAAAAATGGACAAAGGATTCCTGGTAACGGAGCTGATGGGTCAAGGTCTTAATCTTTTGACGGGAGATTATTCCCGCGGAGCCTTTGGCTACTGGGTGGAAAATGGTACCATACAGTGTCCTGTACACGAAGTGACCATCGCAGGCAATTTAAGGAATATGTTTGCAGGCTTAGTTGCGGTAGGGAGTGATATAGATCGGCGTTCGAATATCCAAACAGGCTCTATTTTGCTTGAGGAGATGACCGTAGCAGGGAAGTAATGCTTATTTAAGAAGGTGAATACCGGTGAGCAGAGAAACACCTGCCATTCATAGCGCTGCCTTAGGGGATGTGGATATCCCTTATAGCCCTTACCCCAGCTCTCGTTATCGGCGTTGGATTCCTGCGCCCTCTTGGCTACTCTACCGAGCTCTTCCCACTCTGTTTGTGATAGGCATTTGGGCTTTACTGATTTTTACCGCCTTGAGTTTTATCCCTATTTTCTTTCCGGCGATTTTTCCTATTTATGCACTACCCTTGCTAGCAGTGGGAGCTTCCGTATTTGTTTACCTATTTGGTGATAAGTTGCGGAGCTTATTTAAGCGACCTTATAAGGCGAGCTATAAATTTTTGTTACGAAAAATGTTTTCTAAAGCAGAAGAAGATGCTGAGGAGCTGGTAGAGCATTGGGTAGACAAACGTTCCTTCGCTCAACAATTAGTGGATTATCTTAATTATTATTTTAATCGCGCGGTGCGCGCTAAAACAGAAGAGGATCAGGCGCTTAAAATCCGTATTGCGCAATTTAATGCTCGCTGGGGTGCGCTGGCTAAATTTGTCCTAAATACCTATTTTTTAACCATGGCGTTGATGTTTTTTGTGCCCCTGGCTTTCGGTTTAAGCTTAAGTTTACCCCTGACCCTGGGCCTTATTGCAATCGGTATTTTTGGGGGCGTCTGCTCTTCCTTAGAAAACACCAATTTGCTCTCAGGTGGTTTAGTTGCACTCATTCGTCACGATAAGGATATTAAACAGTTAGAGGCCGATAGCTCTAAATGGGATTGCTATTTGGGTCGATTATTTTGTGCGGCTCATGGCTTGGGCGTGGGTGTGGCCTGCTTTGCAGTGGTGATGGAATTAGTAGGCCTCTTGAGTGCCTATGCTTTTGTCGTGGCTAATCCTTTTGTTATTCCCGTATTGTTGGCTGTGGCCGCAGTCTGTTCATTGGCGGTGGCACGAGGATATTATGCGCTCTGTTACAAAGTATGGTTGAAGAAAAAATACAGTTTAAAAGGATTTTTTTCGGGCACCGATGGAGATGGAAAGCCTGTGGGCAGTTTTCAACGAATTTTTGGTTTTTTAGGGGCCATTCTCATAGGTGTTACGGTTTCCTTATCTTTTGTGATGTTAAATGGTAGTGCCTTTGCGGAGGCCATTGCCTCTCCCATTTACACACTTATGGGTGCAGCAGTTCAATTTCATCTTTCAGTGCAATCCATTGCAGCCTTTGTGTTTACTGGAATTGTGGGGGGCATTGGGGTTGGCATTGTTTATTTTTGCGGTAGCTTTAAGCTCTTTAGAGATTTTGGTCGCTGGTTGGATGAACGTTTAGCTTCTTACAAGCCACGCGAAGTAGTTTATACTTCAGCTGAGCGCGACGCTGTTGAAGCAGAGCTAAAAAGTTTTCAATATCGAGCAGAGGATCATCAGGGGCCGGCATTCCCCCAAAATTTTCGAGAACGCTTTTTTTATAAGCATTGGCACTTAGAAAAAAATTTACGCACGCTGGTGATTATCCTCTTTAACGGTTTGGTGGTAGGTTCTTTGGCCGCAATGCCCAATATTATACTTTTGGGTGTTTTGGCGCCGTATTTAATGCTGCCTATTGGCATCAGCATTTTTGCCATTGCCTTTTTCTCCGCAGTTTGCAAAGATTATATGAATTTTGTGGCCGGTCAAACGGATCTTTCACATTCCTATAAAAAAGCAAGGCAGTTTCTATACGAGGCTCAGTTTTGTGATCGGCACAGCAAAAAACTAAACGATGAATTTGTTTCTGAACTAAGTAGACTCCGGGAGGAGAATTCCAGTATGGATTCGTTGCTGGAAAAAATTGGAAACTACGAGGGGGAATTGAGCAGCAAACAATATGAGTCTTCCAGTTTACGTCAGCTAATGGAGCAGCATGCTCTTGGGGAAAGTGTTGCAGGGGATGAGCTTCAAAAGGCTTTATTGGAAGAAGCACGTTGTTGGGACAAAAAAGCCAAAACATTTAGAGAGAAGGCGCGGGCTTATCGAGATGCTTATGATCCGCACCTATACGTCTCTTTTTTGACGGCCTTGGTGCGGGTGGTGAGTAATGCACTAGCAGCTATTTTAACGCCCTTTGCGCTTGTGTGGTCCGATAGGGAGTCTGAGCCAAAGGTGAAAAAACCGGAGGTTTCAGTACCTACTGTTGGAAGTCTTGTAACAGGGGAAGTAGTTATGAAGCACGTCAATGAAATGCTTGATGGAAATCCTGATGATCCTACCGTAACCAACAATGCGCCTAATAGAAGTAGAGAGGTTAGTCCGGAGGACGAGAGAGCTTCTTTGCTTTCCCATACTGGATAAAATAAAAAATAGTCTAGATATACAAGACTAATCACTCTCCCCAAATCGATTTTCAAATAAGCGTTCAATGGCCAATAGGGCTTCTGCCTCATCTTCACCGTGAAAATTAAACTCTAAGAGTGTGCCTTGGCTCGCACCCAAAGCCAAGACCGCCATAATATCCTTGGCATTGAGCCTGCGCTCATTGTGAATAATTATGATTTCGCATTGATAGCGAATCGCAAGATCACTGAGCTTCATTGCTGCTCGGGCGTGCAGACCCAGTTTGTTGGGAATCGTTAAACGGCGTTGTTGCATATGAAAACCCTTTTTTTCTTTACGTAGGGGCAATGCCCCTACAAAAACATCCAATAAATGCGGAAATGACGGTTTTGGAAGAGGTGAATTTAATCTTGATGGCCCAGGCGTTTCTCTTTGTATTTTTCTAATTGGCGCGATAATTTATCGATTAATAAATCAATGGCAGTGTACATATCCAAGTCCATGGCCTGCGCATCAATTTCTTTGCCAGGCACATGCAGCATCGCTTTAGCGGTCTGCTGATTTTTATCCACAGAAAGGGTGACATGGGCTTGGGTGATATATTGAGCAGCGGCTTTTAGGCGGCCCATTTTTTCTTCTACAAAGTCGTGTAAGGCTTGAGTGACTTCAGTATTATGTCCTGA
>JAKFXE010000012.1 GCA_021731545.1 Coxiellaceae bacterium | reverse complement strand
GTGTTAAGGATTATCCCTATAAGCCGGGCGATGAAGCTAAAGTGCATTTAAACACGGAAGTGACTTTTAACTTTATGGGCAATGAGATTTTTATCAGCCGCCTTTTTGAAAACCTCATGAAGAATGCCTTTGAGCAAATTCAGTTAAAAGGGAAAGGCGAGGTTTTTATCCAAACTGAAGTGAACGATGCTTTTAATCACATTAAACTCAAAGACACCGCTGGCGGCGTCATCCAAAGTATTATTGATCAAGTGAATCAAGGCGAGATGAAGAGCAGCAAAGCAGGCGGAACCGGTGTGGGCTTATCTTCGGCTAAGCACACGATGGAGGCTTTGGGGGGAAAAATTGAAGCGCAGTTGGTCGATGGTGATTGCATCGAGTTTATATTGAGTTTTCCGAAGGTGGAACAATAATTCTCGCGTAGGGGCGCCCTTTGTGCGCGCCCGTGTTTATTTTTAAATATTCGGCATAGGGCAATTCGTGACAAAATGTGCAGGATTGCACATTTTGCCCAGCGGCAAAGCCGCTGACCCCGAGTCTTCGAGGGGCAAAGCACAGGGATGTGCTGCAGCAATTGCCCCTACAGCACAAAGCACTTAGGATGTGCTGCAGCCATTGGCCCTACAGAACATGGAATGTTGAAATTTTTCCGTAGGGGGGGCTTTGCGTGCGCCCACTTTTGTTTTTGGCCGGGTACAAAATTCGCATCTATGAAAAAATGTGTTAACAATACAATTTGACTGAGGGAAAAATAATGTACTTACGAAAATTATGTTTAGTAGTGGCTCTTGTGTTTTGCAACATTTTTCCTGCCTATGCTGCCTTGGATCTGGAGTTGACTCAGGGTGTGAATGCCGCCATTCCGATCGCGATTGCTCCTTTTGCAGAACCCGAATTGCAAGTTCCAGGGAATCAAGGTTTTAGCACAGTAATTAATAATGATTTACAGAACAGTGGGCAATTTCGGGTAAAAACAGGCTCCCAAGATCCGCACACTGGGCAGCAAGCCGATTTTAATTATTGGAAAAATCTCGGCGTAAATTATCTCGTGGTGGGCTCTATTCAGCCACAGGGTTCCGGTTATAAGCTGCGCTTTGAGTTATTGGATGTGTATGCGGGTGGAAAGGAAGCTAGTAACTCAAAGTCTGTTATGTTGAGCGATGAATTTCAAACATCTATATCCGATACTCGAAAATTGGCACATCACATCAGTGATTTAATTTATCAAAAATTAACGGGTGTGAACGGTGTTTTTTCAACGCATATTGCGTATGTGGTGGTGCAACGTGTGGTTGGGCAACCTTCGGTGTATACGCTGAATGTCGCCGATGCGGATGGCTTTAATCCACGTCCTTTGTTACGCTCTTATGAACCGATTATGTCACCGACTTGGTCTCCTGATGGCTCAAAAATGGCTTATGTTTCATTTGAGCATCATCGAGCCGGCATTTATTTGCAAACTTTGGCAACGGGCTCACGTCAAATCGTGAGTAAAATGCCGGGAATTAATGGGGCTCCTGCTTTTTCACCCGATGGCCGACGTTTGGCGGTAGTGCTCAGTACCACCGGTAATCCTAAAATATATACAATGAATCTTTCCGGGGGCCAGCTGACGCAATTAACGACGGGCTATTCTATTGATACGGAGCCGAGCTGGGCTCCTGATGGGCAATCGCTTATTTTCACCTCGAATCGAGGAGGCAATCCGCAAATTTATCGTTACGATATGAACACTCATCAAATTGCGCGTCTCACCTACGGCGGCGATTATAATGCTAAGGCTTCATTTTTTCCGAATGGCCAAGACATTATTTTGATGCACCGCGAGGGAGGGCTCTTCACCATTGCCCGACAAAATCTAGCAACAGGGCAATTGCGCCTCTTAACGCGGGCGGGCCATGATGAATCCCCCAGTTTGGCTCCTAATGGAAAGATGGTTTTATATGCGACTGAATACGGAGCTCGAGGCGTATTAGCCCTGGTTTCAACCGACGGTACAATTAAACTTCGCTTGCCGGCCAGCGAGGGTAGTGTTCAGGAACCTGCTTGGGGTAAATAGGGGTTTGTTGAGAAATCTGGTGCCTGTGCGGATAATGTGCTAATTTATCGCCCATTGTGGTCATATCAAGGGAGAGTGTCGATGCAGCTTAAGGGTTTAATCAAAATATCCGTGATTGTGCTATCGGTGATAGCTTTAACGGCGTGCAGCCATCTGTCCAAAAACAAAAATGGGCAGGGCGCAGGCGATATGGGCTCAGAAACCTATGGAATGGGTGCTGGAGGGGATACTTATGGCAGCGGGCGTGATGTGGCCACTTTAGATGCGCCTCGCGATCAAACCTATTACTTCGAATTTGATAGTAATGTAGTTGAGCAACACGATGTAGGCCCCATTAAGGCTCAAGCTAATTATTTGGTAGAGCATCCCAGCGCCAAGGTTCGTTTAGAGGGTAATACGGACGAGCGCGGTAGTCGCGAATACAATATTGCTTTGGGCTTAAAGCGTTGCCAAGCGGTTGAGCAAATCATGGAGCAGCAAGGAGTTTCTCCTGATCAAATTGCGATGGTGAGTTATGGTAAAGAGCGTCCTGTTGCAGCGGGGCATGATGAAGCCGCGTGGGAATTGAATCGTCGAGTGCATTTAGTGTATGAATCAAAGTAAGTTAATTAAAATAACACGCAGCGCACTTTTTTTAAGCGCGCTGTTAATGACCTCTTTTGCGCAAGCTGGGGCGCCAGTGGAAGACATTGGTGGAAATTCCAATGCCATGCCTGAATCAGCGACTACCTACCCTGTTATTAATAGTGTTCCTGTTAATTCTCAGGCCTCTGCGAGTAGTTCATCCTTGCCGGCGCTTAATTTATCGGATTCGCAGCGTTTGACGCGTCTTGAGCAACAAATCAATAATGTGACTTCTATGAATTTGCCCCAGCAGATTTCCGATTTACAGCAACAAGTTCAGCAGCTCAGTGGTCAGTTGCAAGAAGCACAGCATCAATTAAAAACGCTGAGTGATCAGCAAATGAGTTTTTATCAAGATTTAGATCAGCGTTTAAACCGCCTTAATGCCAATTCAACCGCTGCTGTAGCGCCCAGTTCTGGTGGTGCAAAGGTGGCGCCGATGACGGCGGATGCCAAGCTTAAAGAAAGCAATGAGTATCAGGCGGCTGTTAATTTACTGATGAAAAAGAATTACGCTAAAGCAGGATCTGCTTTCAAGAGTTATCTAACGCATTATCCTAGCGGTAGTTATACTGCGAATGCTCATTATTGGTTGGGCGAAGTGAATTTGATGAACCATGATCTTAATCAAGCAGCCGTTAATTTTCAAACCGTTATTAATCAATATCCTAAATCGGATAAAGTAACCGATGCTCGCTTAAAATTAGCGATGGTGCATGCACAACAAGGCAATGTTGCCTTGGCACGTACTGAGCTGAATAAAATAAAATCTGAGCATCCGGGCAGTACAATGGCGCAGCTTGCAACGATTCAATTACAACAACTGGGTAGCGTTGCGGCCGAACCCAATTAATACATGTCTTCATTAAAAATCACTGAAATATTTTACTCTTTGCAGGGTGAGACCCGAACTATGGGCTTGCCCACAGTCTTTGTGCGTCTCACGGGCTGCCCCCTGCGCTGCCAATACTGCGACAGCGCCTATGCTTTTCACGGGGGTGAGCGCTTAAGTTTGGATGAGATTATGCAAAAAGTTCAGGCCTATCAGCCTCGCTACGTTACGGTAACCGGGGGTGAGCCTCTTGCGCAGCCGGAATGTTTAACGCTATTGGAAAAATTATGCGATCAAGGCTATGAAGTTTCTTTGGAAACCAGTGGAGCCCTAGATCTGTCTAGCGTGGATTCACGTGTGGTTAAAATTATTGATTTTAAAACGCCTGGTTCTTTGGAGGAAAAGCGAAATCGCTTTGAAAACATCGAATGTATTTCCCCTAAAGACCAAGTAAAATTTGTGATTTGCGATCGAAACGATTATGAATGGTCCAAAGAAATGCTTAAACGCTATGCCTTGGATCAGCATTGTGAAATTTTGTTTTCCCCCAGCTTTAAGCAAATGAATAATCAAGAGTTAGCCGATTGGATTATAGCGGACCATCTTCCGGTGCGTTTTCAGATTCAATTGCACAAATATATTTGGGGTGATGTGCCCGGGAAGTGAATTTTTATTTCTGGGATGCTCGGCTATTAATATAGGCTCGTAATACAGCATTAATGCGAGATTGATAACCCGGGCCATCGTGTTTAAAAAATTCTATAACATCTTGATCCATTCGTATCGACACAGGTACTTTGGGTTTTGGCATAATAACTTCAGCATCTTCCCAAAACTGGGCTGAAGTAGGGGGGATGTCTCGATAATCGATGGCCTTATCATTTTTTTGACGTAGCAGTTTCCAGTTGCTCCGGCTTCCCGAATTTTTTAATGTAGATTTTTCTTTCATAATGATTGGCCTTTCTGATAGAAATGATTCTGATTTTTTCTTCGCGAAAAGTATAGACTGCGACCATGATTATAGCATTTAGCTGTCCAATAGAGATCCATCGTTCCTCTTTATAGTCTTTTCGGGTATCGAGTCTTTGCAGATAGGGGTGTTCAAAAAACATAGCCGCATCTGTAAAGTCAATTTTGTGGCGAGCCACATTTTTTTCATTTTTCTTGGGATCCCATTCAAATAGTCTGTTCATTATAACCAACTGTATATACATTTGTAAATACTACTTTTGAAGCTAATCATAGAAGAAAGGCTGGTTCGGGTGTACTCGTATTTTTTGCCTTAGTAGTTCTGAGTTATTCAATCAATTGACGCTAAGCCTAGAGGCGTATATATTTGTATAAATTGATCATTTTGTACAAATTATGGGGGTGGGAGATGATTGATCTGAGTATTGGCGATGCCAGGGAGCGTCTTTCTGAGCTTGTTAATCGAGTGGCCTATGGTCATGAGCGAATTATGTTAAGTCGACACGGTAAAAATATCGCAGTTGTTATACCCTTAGAAGATTTGATACTGTTGGAGGAAATAGAGGATCAATTTGATTTGCAGGACGCTAAGGCTGCCTTGAGAGAGGCTAAAGAGAAAGGAAGTGTTTCACTTGAAATGCTTAAGAAAAAATTGAATGCCAGCTATCCTAAAGTATCGCGTCGAACTAGCTCCAGTCGCCGAGCAGCAACTAAAAAAGCGTAGCGCATATTTATGGAGCTATTTTTAGCGATGATACGCCGGATGTGTTTCAGGCACTCTCACAAAAACGCCTTCACAGGTAGCGCATAATTTTTCATCGGCAAACAAAAAACCTTTAATCGTGGCCTTAGATCCTTCGATTTTTTCCAACACCGCTTCTAAATACAGAGGACCTAAAGGGGTGGGTCGTTTGAGTTGAATGTGGTAGCTGGCTGTGACGGTGCAAGGAGTTTCTGGGAGTCCGTGGTGTTGCATGAGATACCAGGCCGCAGCCCAGTTGCAGTGACAATCCAAGAGAGTTCCAATGACGCCGCCGTTGACCACATTCTTAAAGGCTTGGTGTTGAGCGGAGGGCTCCCAATGAGCAATGAGTTTGTTATCCTTCAGATAGCTTCGAAGCTTAAAACCTAATTCATTGGCTTGTCCGCAGCCATAGCAGATGCCGGAGGGTGAGTATTGTTCTTGAAGGCTCAAAGCGTGCATGGCGGAATTATACTGCGGTAGTGCCACGGGTCCACTTGTTTTTTTGGCGAGAGTCCTTATCTACTCTATAATGAATCCAATAGACATCAGGAGCCCCTTATGCGAATGGACAAATTTACAACGGCCTTTCAAGAAGCTTTAGGGGATGCGCAGTCCTTGGCAGTCACACGAGATCACCCCTTTATTGAACCCATCCATTTAATGCGTGCCCTGCTGAATCAGGAGCATGGCACAGTGCTGCCTTTATTGACCCAGGCGGGGGTGAATGTCCCCACGCTGATCGATGGATTAGAGAAAGCTTTAGACCGAATCCCACAAGTGCAGGGTACTCCGGGTGAGGTACATGTATCGCGTGAGTTAAGTCAATTACTCAATGTCTGTGATAAATTAGCGCAGTCTAAAAAAGATCAATTTATTTCATCTGAATTATTTGTCTTAGCTGCCTTGGAAGATAAAGGTACTTTGGGAGATCTGTTACGCAAAGCGGGCGCGATTAAATCAACGGTAGAACATGCGATTAATAAAGTGCGTGGAGGTGCGGCTGTGAATGATCCGAATGCAGAAGGGCAGCGACAAGCGCTGGAAAAATATACCATCGATTTAACGGCGCGTGCAGAGCTGGGAAAAATTGATCCTGTGATTGGTCGCGATGATGAAATTCGCCGCACTATTCAAGTCTTGCAGCGCCGCACTAAAAATAATCCTGTGTTAATTGGGGAGCCGGGAGTGGGTAAAACCGCCATCGTTGAGGGTTTGGCCTTGCGCATTGTGAATGGAGAAGTGCCTGAGGGCATTAAGCATAAACGTGTATTGTCATTAGATATGGGCGCCCTGATTGCAGGCGCTAAATTTCGAGGAGAATTCGAAGAGCGTTTGAAAGCCGTCTTAAATGATTTAGCTAAACAAGAAGGCCAAGTTATTTTATTTATCGATGAGTTGCACACCATGGTGGGTGCGGGTAAAGCGGAAGGCTCCATGGACGCAGGTAATATGTTAAAACCCGCCTTAGCGCGCGGTGAGTTACATTGCGTGGGCGCCACCACTTTGGATGAGTATCGGCAATACATTGAAAAAGATGCGGCCCTGGAGCGGCGCTTTCAAAAAGTTTTGGTGGATGAGCCCTCGGTTGAAGATACGATTGCCATTTTGCGGGGCTTAAAAGAGCGTTATGAAATTCATCATGGAGTGGATATTACCGATCCTGCGATTGTTGCGGCAGCCACCTTATCACATCGTTATATCACAGATCGTAATTGCCTGATAAAGCCATTGATTTAATCGATGAAGCTGCGAGCCAAATCCGCATGGAGATGGATTCCAAACCTGTAGAATTAGATAAACTGGAGCGCCGTTTAATTCAATTAAAGATTGAGCGTGAGGCCCTTAAAAAAGAAACGGATGAGGCTTCTTTGAAGCGGATTAAGGATTTGGAAGCTCAAATCAAAAAATTGGAAAAAGAATATTCGGATTTAGAAGAAATCTGGAAAGCTGAAAAATCTAATCTACAAGGTGCGCAACAAATTAAAGAAGAATTGGAGCAAGCTCGTTTGGATCTAGAGGCTGCACGCCGAGCCTCGGATTTGGCGCGTATGTCTGAATTGCAGTATGGACGCATTCCGGAGCTAGAAAAGAAATTGCAAGCCGCCGCAGGTCAAGAGAAAAAATTAGAAAAGCGGAAACCTCTGTTGCGCAACAATGTAACCGAGGAAGAAATTGCCGAGGTGGTATCTAAGTGGACGGGCATCCCTGTTTCTAAAATGTTGGAAGGTGAGCGTGAAAAGCTCCTAAAAATGGAAGAGGCCTTGCATAAAAATGTAGTAGGTCAGGATGAGGCCATCAGCGCGGTCTCTAATGCGATTCGTCGTTCACGTGCGGGCTTGTCAGACCCTAATCGACCTATTGGCTCCTTTTTGTTTTTGGGGCCCACCGGTGTGGGTAAAACCGAGTTGTGTAAAAGCCTAGCGCTCTTTTTATTTGATAGCGTGGATTCAATGATTCGTATCGATATGTCTGAGTTTATGGAAAAACATTCAGTCGCGCGCTTAGTGGGAGCGCCTCCGGGCTATGTGGGTTATGAAGAAGGCGGTTATTTAACCGAAGCGGTGCGCCGTCGCCCTTATTCCGTTATTTTATTGGACGAGGTCGAAAAAGCTCATGCCGATGTTTTTAATATTCTGCTGCAGGTGTTAGACGATGGCAGACTCACGGATGGACAAGGCAGAACCGTTAATTTTCGCAATACGGTGGTGGTGATGACCTCGAACTTAGGCTCCACCGTCATACAAGAATTAGCTTCTCAGGGTTATGATGTGATGAAAAAGGCAGTGATGGAAATTGTGACAGGACATTTTAGGCCGGAATTTATTAATCGCGTCGATGAAACCGTGGTCTTCCATCCCTTGGAAGCAAAGCAAATTCGTCACATTGCGGGCCTGCAAGTGGATCGCATTAAACAACGCCTTAAAGAAAAAGACTATATGTTGGAGGTGAGTGACAAGGCCTTAGATCTCTTGGCAGAAGTGGGTTACGATCCTGTATACGGTGCACGTCCTTTGAAGCGTGCGATACAACAATACTTAGAAAATCCACTGGCCCAACAAATCCTCGAAGGAAAATTTCTGCCGGGCTCTACGATTACAGTAGAGCGCAAGAAAGATAGTTTAGGTTTTAGTTAGAGAGGAGAGCGTGCGTGTATTCCCTATTTCGGTTGATGCTATTATAAAAGACTCAAATGTTTCTGTAGGGCTTTTAACACAGCCTCTTTGTCGTTTTTATGAAGCCTGCCTGTGCTTTTGATAACAAGCCTTGAGTCGATTGTAAATATTTTTTGACGAATAAGCGAAGCTGCATTCAATCCCGTTTCGTCTAGGTGCTTGATAAGGTGGTCGCTGGGCCATGAGCTGTTTTTAGCAGAAGTGATCATGAGCAGAGTAATGTGCCCAGTGTTTTTTTGGTGTTGGGTGCTGCTTAATACAATGGCTGGCCTTTTTTTTTCATACTTTTTGTCGGTAAATGGAAAAGGTACCAGCACCACGGAATAGGGTGTATAGGTGGCGATCTCATAAGTCATTGTAGATCTCATCATTCAGGGAGTCCCACTCGGATAGTGTGCCGTTGAGGGCCTGGTGATAGTGATACTCAAAAGGTTCTACTTTTGAAATAATGGCTTGATGGTCTTTGATTTCAAAAGAAACTTTATCTCCTGCTGTTAGGTGTAGTGCCTCCCTGATCTCAGCAGGGATGGTGGCTTGGCCTTTGGAGGTGAGGCTAGAGATTAACATAGTATACTCCCATGGGTTATTACGGTATTACCACATTACCATGATACAGTCCTCGGCTCAATGTTTTTGCTTAATGGGGACCTGTCATCAAACTGTCACAAAAGCTTGCTAGCATAGGCCTATCGAATCAAGAGAGAGGCCGTGATGACGCTAGAAAGGCTAAAAAAGGGGTTTAAAAACTTAGATAACTACCGATGGTCGATTGTCTTTACCCTGCCGATCAGTCTGATCTTCTTGATTTATCTAGGTATTCAGAGCGATTTCTTGCTGGCTCAATGGGCCCTAGACTGTATTCTAATTTCTTCTTTTGTAGGCCGCTTTGTATCGGGGGGCAGTTATTTTGCCCGGCTCTTGGATGCTTCGACCACCCGGCAACTCAAGGGCAAAGAATACGTATTATTAACTCCTGCTAATTCCAAGCTAAAGATCTCGCACCCCATTGGGCGCTATGAGCGCTGGGGAACTCGCCTGGGAGTGGCTTTGGGTATTGCGGTGGGTATTGCCGCTTGTTTTCTGCATGCGGCCGTGCCCTTAGTCGGGCCTTTGAGTGTGGTTGCTTTTCCTGTGTATGTTTTAGGCTTTACCGGAATTTTTGGAGGCTTGGGCCAGCGCTTTGGAATTGGCTTAGATCGAAATCGTAATCGTGAATTCACTGAAAAAACCTTGATGATCTCTTTTGCTTTGTTAGGTATAGCCTTAGGCTTTGCTTTATTTTTTACTTCGGGTGCTGCGGTGCTCGCGGTGTCTGGCGTGACTCCCTTTGTGGTAGGGGCAGCCTTTCCTTTGGTCTTGGAGGCTTTGGTTTTTGCTTTGGTGAGCGGGAGTATTTTTGCTTCAGCGGCTGATTATCTTGGTAAAAGCCTGTGTTATCTCTATTCTTTTCGAACTCAGAAGGGAGTGGAATTTTCTGAGATTATGGCCGCTAAACGGCATGAATATCGAGGTGCCTTGGTGGGTGTTATCTTGGGCGCCGGCATTTCAGCTGCCTTGATGTTGAGCTTGCCTATTCTGCCGGTCGGTGTTGTAGGCGCTGCGGTGGCGAGTATCGTTGCATTAACT
>JAKFXE010000095.1 GCA_021731545.1 Coxiellaceae bacterium | reverse complement strand
CCAAGTTTACTATAGAGATAGCTTAACTTCTGGTTTGAATTAATTAATGTCGGATTGGAGGCTATAGCCATAAACGGAACAATAGAAACTACCCCCACCACCTCACACAAACCTTGAAAAGCTATTATAAAAAATAGATTACACATTTCTTTTTTTTCATTTTTATCAAAAAATGATAATAGTTTTTTAACTAAAAATTTACTTAACATTTTTTCTAATTAAATCCGCAATATTTAATAAAATTCTCTAGACATGGGTCAATTCCTAGTTTAATGCAATGCGCATAAAAAATTTCCATTCTCACGTAATCACTAAGAGTATCTATCGTAACCCTGAGCTCTGGATAAAAATATTTATTTGGGGCTTTAAGATTCAAAACCTTTAATTTTTTCTTTATATAAGGAGTAACGTGCTCACGCTCATCAATTGAAGACGCCAACTGAAATGCGATCTCCAGCGCCTTAAAAGAAAAAATTTCAACTGAAGCACCATAGGGCACCCCTTCACAAAAAGCATAATCCACACCAGAGGAAAGATAATGCTCATACAAGAAATCTAACAATTTAGGCGAAATCAAAGGATTATCAGCAGTAACACGGATAATACACTCGGGCTTTTGATACTGAATCACGGCCTCATGAAATCTTTCAAGCACATCATCCAAAGACCCCCGATAACAATCAACCCCATAAGATTCACATAAATTATATATAACCTTATCCTCATCATTGAGAGAGGTTGCAACAACCAATTTATTGACTATTTTCGAAGATTGAACAGCTTGAATCACGCGCAACAATAAGGGAGAGCCGCCTAAGCTTAACATTGCTTTAGCCGGCAGTCGCGAGGAGCTGATCCTTGCCTGAATAATGGCTAGCACACTCACCATGTTGTCCAACCACCATCAACGATAATATTCTGACCCGTTATGTACCCACTCTCCGATAGAGCTAAAAAATATATAGGGGCAGTTATGTCTGCCTTATTTCCCAAACGATTTAACATGGTTCTTTTTGATAAGTTGGCTTTGAACACCTCATCTGTCACCTTATCAGGGTTAGGAAAGGGACCATAACTAACCGTATTGGCGGTAATGCCGCGCTTGGCCAAAATCATCGCCGCATATTTTGTGTAATGTATAACAGCAGATTTACTCACGCCATAGGTTAAAGGATTGATCGCGTCAGGATTGGTATAATTACTCGGATCAGGAGGCACACAACCATACATAGAGGCTACATTAATCACTCGCGGCGCCTTGCTATTTTCCATATACGGTAGTACGGCTAAAACACAACGATGCACACTTTTAAGAATGCCATCTAAGGAAATATCCCACTCCAAGTCAGCAGTGTCATAAAAAGACTTGCTAGCCCCGTAAAACGCATTATTAATGAGCACATCAATTACACCAAATCGTTTCGACACCAAGCCCATACATTCTTCAATGGATTCTTTACTACCTATATCAATACTATAAGGCTCAACAGCGCCCTTACATCGCGCACACAATTCAGCAGCCTTATCGAGTGAAGTTGATAAAACAGCAATTTTAGCCCCCACCGAATGTAGATCTAAAACCATCTGGCTTCCCAGATAACCGGTAGCTCCAGTAATAACAAACACTTTATTCTTTAAAGAAAAATTAAGCATCACTCCAACTCCTTGGATCAATAAGACTTCTTTTTTTAGTGGCTAAAAGATAGAAATCCCCAAGGGATAGACTGTTCTTAGCGTTAAAGACCTGCAGTATTTCATGAAGCTGTGACGCTGAATGCACGCCAACCAAAGCCACGCCCACTTCTGAAATTAAATTTACAAAGCTTAGACATGCCTCTAACGGCGACACATTATTTCTATTGCAAAAATCGTTAAAAATGATGAAATTTTTCTTAAAAACTTCTAAGAATTTTGGCAAATTTATACCAGGCCTAAGCAAAGTTCCTTGCAAAAATATACTTCTAGCATGCACCTCAACCCCACCCTTAGCCAATTCTTTCAATAATCCTGAGTGTAAAAAACTCTGGTCAAACACATTGAGAGGTAATTGAACAAGCTCTATGGGAAACTTTTTGGAAATCTCTATAAGCTCAAAAGGCCTATAAACAGAAACACCTATTTTTCTTATTCTTTTTTCACTTTTCAAGCGAAGCATCTCATCAAACAAATACTCCGACCCCTTTGTTAACAAATCGGTCGCCGAATGAATCAGAAGACCATAGACAGAATCGAGGCTTAAGTAAGAGAGGGATTGAAAAAAACATTTTCGCAAATGAAGGGCATCTAAATTGGTTAATTGCCTTTTAGAATAAGTTGGTGTTTTTGTGATAATGTTAAATTGATTAAGTAACGCGCTTTTTCCAAGAGAACTTTCACTAGAACCATAAGCACAACTGGTATCAATAAAAAAAACCTTTTCCGAAGCAGCTAGCAATATCTGTTCAATTTCAATCAAATCAACCTGCTGGAGAGAGTAAACACCATATGGCAGACCGAATTGTACAGAGCCCAAACCCAGTTGCAATTTATTTCCTCAGTAAGATTTTTAGTATCAATATTAATCCATTATAACTGGCTAAGCGCCTTGAGTTCATTTACTGTTAAGAAATTTTTGTTGGTATCAGAACTATATTCAAAGCCTTGGGCCACAGGAACACCTACCTCTCCAAGACTGTTAAACTTATAATCTATTTTATGAGAGAAGACTATGGTTGGCTGAATGACAAAATAACCACCAAACTCCAAAACTAGATGAGAGTCATCCTTTGGACACATAGTTTCATGTAATTTTTCTCCTGGCCGAATCCCAACAATCTCGCAATCAATATCATCTCCGAATGCCTTAACTAAATCTGTTATTTTGGCAGATGGGATTTTTGGAACAAAAATTTCACCGCCCTGCATGCGAACAAAAGATTTAGATACAAATTCTACCCCTTCTGACAAAGTAATCCAAAATCGAGTCATCCTCTTATCAGTTACAGGCAATATTTTTTCCCCAGAATCAATTAATTTTTTAAAATACGGTACTACCGATCCGCGCGAACCAACCACATTACCATAACGTACCACAGAAAATTTTGTGTCTAACGCACCCACCATATTATTTGCTGCAACAAATAATTTGTCTGAAGCCAACTTAGTTGCACCATACAAATTAATAGGGTTTGCCGCCTTATCAGTTGACAAAGCAACGACCCTTTTGACGCCAACCTCTATGGCAGCTTTAATCACATTTTCAGCGCCATGAATGTTTGTCTTTATACACTCCATCGGATTGTATTCTGCTGCTGGCACCTGTTTAAGAGCTGCCGCGTGAATAACATAGTCAACCCCCAACATAGCACTTTTTAAACGATCTGCATCTCGCACATCTCCAATAAAAAATCGCATACAATTATTTGAGATTTCATTTTGCATATCAAACTGCTTTAATTCATCTCGAGAAAAAATAATGATTTTTTTTGGTTTGTATTTTCTAAGAAGATAACGAGTAAACATTTTACCAAATGAGCCGGTACCACCAGTAATTAAGATCACTTTCTGATTAAACATAGCTATTCCTGAAAATATTAAGTTAATAAATCCCAGCTCAATGGCGCACCTCGAGCAACGTCTTTCTTTAAAGATCTACCCAAAACAGCCTTGTAATATTTTGGTGAAAGGCCTTTTCCAGGGCGGATACTTCGCAAATTAGCCTGAGTGAGTATTTCACCCGCCTTCATATCCTCTGTGATATACAAACTTCTTCTAAACACTAACGAGACTCTTTCTTGTTCTGTTACTCCATAAAAAACTTTTCCTAGCGCTAAAGAAGCCTTTTCGCTTTCTTCCACAAGTAACTTGAGCTCTGATGGCTCAAGTGAAAAAGCCGAATCAACTCCACCCTCTCCTCGAGATAAAGTAACATGTTTTTCTATAACAGTGGCTCCTAACGCCACTGCAGCAATGGAAACTCCAATACCTAAGGTATGATCAGATAACCCAATTTGACAGTTAAACATCTTTTTTAAATGCGGGATCGTCAGGAGATTAGTGCCCAACGGATTTGCTGGATAATTACTCGTACATTTAAGCAAAATGAGATCCTCACAACCCGCTGTACAAGCTGTTTGCACAATGTCACTGATTTCAGAAAGATTCGCCATGCCTAAAGATACAATGAGTGGTTTTTTAGTAGATGCGGCTTTAGATATCAGAGGTAAATCCGTATTTTCAAATGAAGCAATCTTATAACAAGGCACATTTAGATCTTCTAAAAAATCTACGGCACTCGCATCAAAAGCCGAGCTGAATGCCAGAATTCCGCGTTGTCGAGCCCTTTCAAAAATGGGTTCGTGCCATTCCCATGGAGTATAAGCCTCTTGATAGAGCTTATAGAGGGTTTTTCCAAACCAAAGACTATTGGGATCACTAATAGAGAACTCATTTTCATCTTTATTAATAGTCATCGTGTCGGCTGTATAGGTTTGAAGTTTTATTGCCTGCGCTCCCGCATCAGCTGCCGCATCAACAATTTTTAACGCACCATCTAATGATCCATTATGATTACCCGACATTTCTGCAATAATAAAAGGGGCCTCTCCTGCCCCTATCGTGTAAGCCCCTATAGATATTTTTTTCACCACCTTACATCACTCCTATTATTTTTTATCAGCTGCCTTCCTAGCTAATCATTCGACCCAATTCGAAAGCCTCAGCCGCCAATAAGCCTACAGAAGCGCCTCGCCAACGGGCCAAATATTCACAGCCTAAAATCGACCGGGGGTGAGGAAATTTTCGCATTTCACTATGATAAACTTCAAGAGCTTTAAATTTTAAGGACAAAGTATCGCTTATATTAATAAACCAATTAGGCGAAAATATTGCTAGCGACGCAGGCGGGCGCCATTCCGTACTAGAAGGTACCTCAAAAAAAAGCAGTACCTGCACTGGGCAGCCTGGCTGCGGCCTTGCTGCAACCACAACGGCCTCATGTATTTTTCGATGATCAACATTCACATCACCTGCATGATGCGTGTAGATGATTTGGGGGCGCGTCCGTTGGATGACCTTTTCAATATCTTTCACAACATCAAGCAAATCAACACTATCCATTCGATTATCAGGATAATTCAAGATAGTGAGGTTATTAACACCTAGAATTACATTAGCCTGCGCGGCAAGACGATGCAAAGCTGCGAGCTCAGCCTTTTGATTTGAGGAATCGCAGGTGTTCCTGCTAGTGATCCCTTCAGCCATAATCAAAACCTCTACTCGATCATTCTGAGCTCGGTGCCGCGCTATGGCACCACCACAGCCCAATACCTCATCATCAGGATGCGCGGCTATGACTAAAACAGTTTGATTGCTCACAATTTACTCGACTTAAAAGTGATCCGCACGTCAGCAAACACGGCTTCAGGTTTTAAGCTTGCTCGGGAAAATTCAAACCTAAAGTGTTCATTTTCGATAAATGCAGGGGGGTAGCCCGCACCATCAAGCATTCGAATAAAATCAAAAACCTTCTCCAATGTCTCAAGTTGAGCGATATTTCCATCCTGAGCCTTTCGACGATGAAAAATGACTGGCTCGCCTTTTTGAGGGTGAGGCTCGGGCTGGTCTTGTAAAATATGGGTAATCATTTTTTCAATTAAGCATGCCGCCCTCATCAAAATTTCCTCAGCAGTACCCAGCAGACTTAGAGGTAATTGCATGTAAATTGGGCCCGCATCCATTTCTTCAACACAACGCAGAGCACTAAGGTGCGTTTCTGTCAGCCCCAGTGCAATTAAATTCTGAAGAGGGCTCCCTCCACGGCCAAAGGGCAAATCTGTCATGTGAAACATAATGCATTCATATGCGCTAAAGACGGAGGCTGGAACTTTCCATGACCACTGCGGAAAAAAAATGTACCGAGGTGAGAACTCTTCTATTTTTTCTTGAAGTAATTCTTCAGGTGAATATACGCGCAGCACATTGACACTTGAGGAACTTTCAAGTTTATTTTTTAAAAAATCATATCGAGGCTGTGGAGCAGCCAAAATGATATTTAATTTACTCATGGTTTGGAAATCTCAAGAGAGAAACAAGAATATCTTTCCTTAAAGCCAGAAGATAAAAAACAACTTCGTGATACGATGTTTTCAGTTTTTATCAAAGCATCAAGACGCTCAACTTCAGGAAAATTTTTCACCACCCATTCCTTGCAGCGCATCAACAAATTACTACCAATACCAGAGCCCACTTTCACCGGATCCAAATAAATCGATACCATGGCTGATTTATCTGAAATGTCAAGCCTTAAAATAGCCGAGGATACATTATCCACGACACCCACTAACAGTGCTTTATCCGAAGCCAACAAAGAACATTGCCACCATTCTCTATGTACCTCAAAAGAAATTAAGGTTTGATCAAAAAAATACTGTGTAGTTGCTTTAGCATTCCTCCACCGCCAAGCCATCACACAATCTTCCTCTGTTGCGTGTCGAAGTAAAATAACCGGCTTATTGCTTAAAATCGATAAAACACGCGCCAGGCCTTTTCCATCGATCAAATTAAGACTTCTCTGACTCAGGCCTCTCAACCCAGGCGGAGATAATAGGGCAGCCTGAATTAGTGACCTCATTTGATCTGGCGTAATATTTTCTTTTTGAATAACGCCCAAGACGTAGCCTGCCTCACACATATCTTCCAATAGTTTATTCTGATTGGAGGCAAGCGAAAATAAAAGCGCTGGGACCCCCAAACAACATCGTTCCCACGAAGTACTACCGCAAGCACCTATAGCAAAGTCGGCCTGCGCAAGCAATCGAGCCATGTACTGAGTTTGAACATAAAGATGTACATTGGCGTGCTGACTACATTTTTCTCGCAGTTCTCTTAAATGAGGATAGCCACTCCCAACCACGACATCAACTTCGAAATTACCACCAAAACTGAGTAATGCTTCTACAGCAAGCAAAGTAAAATTTTCTAAATCAACCCCACCGAAGCTAACACATACCCTTTTAACAGCACCATCACGCGGACGAACCCTTTTTCGCTCAAGCAAAAATTCCTGCCCCAATAATGCATAACGCGGACCCAGTAATTTTTGACAGTTTTTGGGAACAATTCGATCATATCGCCTTTTTAAATCTAAATAAAAATTGGGATCAATCAGCACATCACAATCGTGTTCACGATCAGCGAGATCATCAATTACCACTATTTTCTTCACATGCTGTCTTTGCTTGCGCTCCCAAGTTGCACCAATAGCATAATGATCAACAACCAAACAGTCCGGCCTTAACTTCTCCAGTGCATCTGCTGTTTCATCCGCATCAGCATTCAAACTAACCCCAAGCCAGTCAGCATGATGAAGCGAAGAAGGATCTAAATATTTATTTCCTGATTGCTGCAAATGATGGATGCAATGCCCAGCCTTAACAACAAGCTCCTCTAATTTTTTATCAAGCCCACGGCAAATGAAGTGCACACGTTCGGAGCCACGTTCCAAAAAGCCATCTGCCAACACCAGGCAACGCATTAGATGACCAAAGCCTATTCGTGCTGAAGCATCAACACGAATAACAACCCTATGATGCATCCCCTACTCCAAAATAGTTTAAACTCATAAAACCAATCTTTCCCTTGAGCTTATTATCTGAAAGTCACAAGCGCCATAACTTTATACCCGCCGAACGAATAGCATCTGCATCATAACACGATTTAACATCGATAAATGCTGCCCCAGGTTTAAGTTGAGCTAACAGTTTTTCAACCGTGCTCCGTGTATAAAGCGCATGAGGAACAGCTGCAACTATAGCATCAACATCGCTCGGCAACTCCTCCCAATCACATAAGTGAATTCCATACTCCTGCACTGCTTCTTCAGCTTTCACCAAAGGATCGTGCACATAAATGTCACAACCAAAATTTCTCAACTCTCTGAACAAATCAACTACTTTACTATTACGCAGATCAGAACAGTTTTCTTTGAAGCTCAAACCCAAAATGATTATTTTAGAACCTTTAATAGGGACACCCGCCTGTGCAATCATTTTAATCGCTTTTTGGGCAATGTACGAAGCCATTCCATCATTGATTCGTCTTCCCGCTAAAATCACCTCCGGATGATAACCCAACATCTCTGCCTTATGGGTCAAATAATAGGGGTCAACGCCAATACAATGCCCGCCCACAAGCCCAGGGCGAAAGGGAAGAAAATTCCACTTGGTACCGGCCGCCTCTAAAACCTCTAAAGTATCGATACCCACGCGGTCAAAAATGATAGCGAGCTCATTCATAAGAGCGATATTTAAATCACGCTGGGTATTCTCAATAGCCTTGGCCGCCTCAGCTACTTTAATATTACTAGCCTGATATATACCCGCTGTAATGATTCGTCCATACAGCTCAGCTACAGCCGCCAAGGTTTCTGGAGTATCGCCTGCAACCACCTTAACAATTTTAGTTAAAGTATGCTCTTTATCCCCCGGATTAATGCGCTCAGGGCTGTAACCTACAAAAAAATCTTTTTTCCAACGAAGTCCGGAATGCTGCTCAATGACGGGTATGCAAAGCTCTTCGGTCGCCCCCGGATATACGGTAGACTCATAAACAACTATGGTTCCCGGCTTTATATATTGTCCAATCGTTTCGGAACTTTTTATTAGCAGACTAAGGTCAGGTTGATGCGCCTGATCCACTGGCGTAGGAACTGCCACAATAATAAAATCAGCCTTAGCCAAAATACCGGGGTCATTGTGATAGCTCAGGTGAACTGCCGCTTTAAAATCTGCGTTTAAAATCTCACCTGCTGGATCAATCTGATTCTTATAGGCCTCAATCTTTTCTTTACAGAGGTCTAATCCCATTGTTGTCAGCTTCTTGCCAAACTCAACCGCCAGCGGTAGACCAACATAACCCAAACCAATAATCGCTATTTTTCTTATCATAACTTTCTTTCAGCACCCCTTGCTGTAACGTTACAATTCTAACAAACCCTCAAACGAGTTTTGGACTTCCCCTCTAAGAAACTATCCAAAATACGAGACCATTTTGATAACAAAATAACACGGCTTCAAGACTCTCCCTTTGTAGCCTTAAAATCATCATAAGCTTTTAACGCCCCCTCTATCAAAGATAGTTTTTGCTCTCCATCCAAGGTCACTCATCCGATCCACATTCAGCAATTTACGCGGTGTACCATCGGGCTTAAAGGGCTCAAAAACGATATTGCCCTCAAAGCCCACAACTTCTTTAATAATTTCTGCTAACTCAAAGATACTAACATCTTCGCCTACACCTATATTGAACACACCGTCACCCACTCCATTTTCCATTAAAAACACACACGCATCGGCTAAATCATCGACATAAAGAAATTCTCTTTTAGGCTTGCCTGTTCCCCAAGCTATCAATTCTTGATCGCCTCGCAACTTCGCCTCACGTATCTTACGAATAAGCGCTGGCAGCACATGGCTGTTATTCAAATCATAATTATCATTAGGGCCATACAAATTAGTCGGCATCGCACAAACATAACGTGCTCCATATTGCTGATTATAGTTTTCACACAGTTTAATGCCGGAAATTTTAGCTAAGGCATAAGGCTCATTGGTGTGCTCAAGTGGGCCTGTCATAAAGATACTCTTCTCTAATCGGTTGAGGACAATTTCGAGGATAGATGCAACTTGAGCCCAAAAATAACAAATCTTGCACCCCGTGTTTCCAAGCTGCGTGAATAATATTAAGCTCAATGGCCAAATTTTGATAGAGGAACTCAGCTCGATAAGTATTATTAGCCTGAATGCCACCGACTCTGCCAGCCGCTAAAATAACATAAGCTGGTTTTTCTTTTTCGAAGAAAATCTCGACCTGATATTGATTAGTTAGATCTAGGTCCGCATGGCCTCACATTAATAAATTGCTACAGCCGGCTCATTCAAGCCTACGCACTATAGCAGAGCCTGCCAAACCACGGTGCCCGGCAATATATATTTTTGAACTTTTGTTAATGCCTTTGCTCATTCATTTTAATCAAACACGCTACCGCCCTGCCCGTACACTTAAGGAAGCGCACAGCATATTTGGACCCTGTGGTGCATGAATCCATGGTAAGCGTAAATGCTGCAGAAATCTGTCACACCCATAGACCCATACAGGCAAACAGGCAAACAGGCAAACAGGCAAACAGGCAAACAGGCAAACAGGCAAACAGACAACCAGACAACCAGGCAACCAGACAACCAGACAACCAGACAACCAGGCAACCAGACAACCAGACAACCAGGCAACCAGGCAACCAGGCAACCAGGCAACCAGGCAACCAGGCAACCAGGCAAAGGATT
>JAKFXE010000072.1 GCA_021731545.1 Coxiellaceae bacterium | reverse complement strand
GGACAAATACCATATTTACTTTTGTCAGCAAAAGCTCTTTGGCATTGACCTGAAAAAGGATTAATATGGCTGCGGTGTGTTACCTATGTCTCCGCACGTTTGTTACCTATGTCCCCGGTCTATACACACGAGGGCCGCCCCTACGTATGCGCCCGCTTTTGATTTTTGAACATTAAGAAAATATTTTTGTATAACGATGGCAATACGGCATCTCGCCTTTTTTGGTGTAATAATCTTGATGGTCCTCTTCTGCAGGCCAAAAAACACTAACAGGCAATAGCATTGTTGCAACGGAGTAACCCTTTTCTGTTAAGGATTCAATAAGACGTAGTGCGGTTTCTTTCTGAGCCTCATCATAATAAAAAATACGACTTAAATACTGTTCTCCTATGTCAGGGCCCTGTCCATCTTGTTGCACGAAATTATGGAGCTCAAAAAAGAATTGACACAGTTTTTCGTAAGACAAAACAGTGGGATCATATAAAACGCGCACCACTTCAGAGTGTCCTGTGCCTCCCTCACAAAGGCTTCGATAGTTGGGATGATCTGTGTGACCGCCGCTATAGCCCACCTCCGTTTTTAGCACACCCGGTAATTGCTTAAAATAATATTCCACGCCCCAAAAGCAACCCGCTGCGAAGAGGCCTTCTTCAGTATCGGTAATATTTTGATTCTCCACAAAATCAAGACTTAAACCATTCACGCAGTAGCGTTTATTGTGAGGGGTATAGCCTTCTCCGGCAAAGACATGACCTAAGTGAGCCCCACAACGAGCACAGAGAATTTCAGTGCGTTGTCCGTCCGAATCTTTTTGATGCTGAACAGCACCCACTACTTCTTGATCAAAGCTGGGCCAGCCACAGCTGGAGTTGAATTGATTATTGCCTCGAAATAACGCTAGACCGCATTGACGGCATAGATAGCTGCCTTTCTGGATTTTCTGGTAATGATGCGAGAAAGGGTGTTCAGTTCCTTTGTTTCGCACAATCTCTAAAATTTCGGGGCTTAGACTTTTTGTTTTGAGCATCATGTGGGAGAGATCTTTAGTAGTAAGGGAGTATTTTCATTTGGAATAGTGGGGGCATTTGTCGTTACTGGAATTTCAGCAAGGCATTGGCTCTGCTTTAAATGAACATCAGGTGACAATGATTTATATTCATGGCTAGGGTCTTTTAAATCTTCATGCCCTTCGTGATCTTTTTCAATCAGAAAAGCAACGCCATTTAAAAGTAGAGTGACGAGGGCAATGATGCCGAGTAGAGGTGGCCCCGGTAAAAATAAGATGGCCAATGGCAGCAATAAGGTCGCGGCCGTGAACACTAACATCATTTTGTACAGTGGCTGATCTTGAGCATGCTCAGGTTTTTTGGCTTGAATATAATAGTGTCGATACAGGAGTATTGAACCCAGCGCGAGCAGTGTCACCACGATAGCAATATCCAAACCAAACAAGATGGGAATAAAACATAAGCCCAGGGCTAGGGCCTGCAGTAGCAGGGCGCTTAGCACTTTCCAAGGCATTCGTTTTTTAAGCCAATCACTCTGCATGACCGCGGCCTCGATTGAAGGTCCCCATAGTATAGAAAAAAGCGCCTGCCCGGCAAGGGCTGGGTGGGCATAAGGCCTATGGAATAGCCACCTTTATGGCGGTGGGCATGAAAAATAGTTCATTTTGGGGCCCTGTCTTAAGGCCACCTCTCGAAATGATTATTTTGGTGTCTGGCTCCGCTGGAAAAGATTTTAACCCATTGATTTAATGTGTTTCGGTGCCTGACTCCAAAATAAAAGTCAAAAATTTTGAATAAATAGAGGTGCCCTTAAGAGTTTTTTAAGCTTAGTAGCCTATACTGGAACTATTGAAAGAGAGGTGGTTTATGCCTAATCCCCACAAACCCGTTCCGACATCGGAAGATTCTGAAAAAGACCCAATAGCCTATGGGGCTGTCTCATCCCCGCCAAGCACTGCTTTGATAGGCGATTCTCTGGATAATCTTGATATTTGGACCTTTACTCCCCTAAGAGATGTGCAATTTTTTATGGGCGATCTGAACTCCATTACAGCGGCAATGCCTGCCGCGCACGATGCTTTTTTAGTGGTTTTTGCATTAACGGCCGCAGGTACGGCGCTTAAGGCAGGATTGAAGCTTTCTGGCCTAGATCGTCGCCCAACGATACCAGAAATAATAAAGCGTCTGTCAGGTCCAGAAGAGCTTAGTATTGATGAAGCTCAAAAAAGCAAAGCCGAAAAAAATGAATCAGACTCTGAAACGGAGCCCTTAGTAGAGCAGAAGTCTGTGAGCGCTCAGCCTAAAAAAATAAAAATATGTGTTCAATCCTATATTTTAGATCCTGAAAACGAGTATCGGCGCAGCTATGCGGCTTTGATTTATGATGAAGAATCAAAACAATATTTTATTACAAAAAAGCGTGCTGAGCAGGATTTGTCCGAGGAAGAACGTAAAGAACATTTGAAAAAACAGTTTGAAGCCTTCAAAAAACGCCATGCCTCATTCAAGGAGGAATCCTTGTGGCAAAGGTTTCGGAAAAGTGTAAGCCCTCGAAAAGCCTTTGAATCGAGCTTAGGCTTTTTCTTTAAAATGGCAATGTGGTATTGGACCCTTTGGTTTATTACAGCCGCCTTTATTGGATTTAGTGGTGCCTTTGCCTTGGCCTTTGGCTCACCCATTTTAGCCTTTGCTTTGCCGGTGGTATTGACGTTGATTGAGTATGGAATTAGGGCTGTTGTGGCCTATCGTCATCGCAACAGCGCCTCAGACCCCAAGGCTGTGGCTCTTGTTGAAAGCTTGCTTAAAGTGAAATTAGCTGAAGAGGCCTTTAAAGAAAAAGTGAATTCAGATCAGGCTGCTGCTCTAAAGGCATTGGGGATAGTTATGCCTGAAGCTAAGGATTTAAACGCATTAAAAGAGTGGGTAAAGACACAGACAGACCCCAACATTAAAGCCTTAGTGAGAGAGCATGCCTGGGAAGCTAAGCTACCGCAGTTGCAGAGCAAATTGAGAGTTTGGTCAACCAGCGTTATTACGGGCGGTACTTTTTTTATTATGGTTGCTTTTTTGGCCTGGCCTTTAACGGATCTTTTGGCTCTGCATGGCATGAGTGTGGCTGTTTTTATGGCGGGGGGTGCTTTGGCCAGTGCGATTTCCATCGCTGTAGTGCCCTTAGTGTTCGCTCTGGTGGTGGGTATTGTTCTTGGGGTGATGGCCTATAAAGAGGCTTCAAAGCGGGAAGCAGCGTTACAAAATAAAATAGGGAGCTTAGGTGAAGGCTTAAAAAAGGATTTAAAGGATTTAAATGATTTGGTGTTGGAAGTTGAATTACGTAGAGCCTATTTGCAGACTCAGAAGGTGAAATTAGAAGATCCTAAGCAAATCAATTTGATGGAGCGCATGAGCTCTAAAAATCAGAGCAAGGGTCGAAGCTTTTGGAGTCAATGTAAAAAAGGGACACATCGCGCTCATATTTTACTGGCTGGTTTAGGAACGGGCACCTTGATGGTGCGACTTGTTTTGGGAGCGATAATGGCTTTCACAGCGGTTTCTTTAGTATCCTGGCCTGTGATTTCAGCCTTGGTTTTGGTGGGTGTTATTTGGGGTGGAGTGAAATTGTTGCAGTTTTATCAGGAGCGGAAGCTAGAAGCCGCTGAGCGCAAGTTGAATCAAATTTCAGCTGAATTAGAGAGCTATAAAGCGGAGAATCGGTATTTAATACAGAAGGAATGCGAGCGCCTGCTTTCTGATGAAACGGCTCATGTAACAGGGCATGGAGTTCCTAACGCAAAACATCCTAAAGAAGGGCTTCCTCCAAAAGAAAAGGTTACGCTCAATTCTGAGTCGCCGCATCACGATCCGCACCGCTAAATTTTCTTGCTTGGGTGTTTTTTGTATATCAATCTTTTGCTAATTCTTCCAGAACCACTTTCAAAAACCGGGCGGCCTCGCCACCGGTGATGGCGCGATGATCAATGCTAAGCGAAATAGGCAGGCGTCGATGAATTTCCATTTGACCTTGATTGGCCACCACATCGTCGTGTAATTTACCCACGCCTACAATAGCAACCATCGGTGGAGTGACGATAGGATTGGCATAACGCCCCGCGACAGTACCAAAATTGGATAAAATAATCGTCGCATTTTTTAAATCATCAGGACTAAAGCTGCGATCTTGGGCCTGTTGTTTAAAGCGGTTGATGGTGGATCTTAAAGCCGCATCATCTTGTTTATCCACATCATAAATAACCGGTACATAAAGACCGTGAGCGGTATCCACGGCAATGCCTAAATTCACCTGAGGATTTAAGCGATAACTTAAATTTTTTCCATCAAAGTGCGCATTCAACATAGGTTCTGCCGCGCAGGCTTTAGCGATGGCACGAATCAAGCGCAGACTAATATCGTGCGCTCCCTTCCAGTGATGTAAATCAGCATCATCCACAATAGTGACCGGCACCACATCGCGATGCGAAATACTCAAGGCATGGGACATTGCGCGCCGTGCGGCGCTTAATACTTGGCCGTGTTCGAGTGTAGGGGTATCGGCTTCAGCGGCTTTTTTTACATCCTCTGCTGTGATTCTGCCACCCACACCGCTGCCTTTTAGGTGTGTTAAATCAATTTGTAATTGTTTGGCGAGAGCGCGCACCGCGGGAGTGGCTTGAATGCGAGCTTGTGTGTTTTGGCCCACGGAAACGCCCATCGCGGATTCTTCAATAATATCGCTACCGGTGGGAATGTGTCCTACCACAGTGCCGCTGTCGCGCTTTTCTTCGGCTGTTTCAGGTTCGCCCTCATAACCGACGAGAGGATCTTCGGTATTAATGCGGTCGCCCACCGCGCCAAATAATGTAATAATTTTTCCTTGATAGGGGGAAGGAACATCCACTAAGGCTTTGGCCGTTTCCATCGCAACAATGGGTTGATCCAACGCGACCTCATCGCCTTCTTGAATATACCATTCGCGAATTTCGGCATCGGGAAGGCCCTCTCCTAAATCGGGTAAACGAAATATTTTCATGCATACTCCATCAGTTCAACAGCCGCCTGCACAATGCGCTCGGTGCTGGGTAAATAATATTTTTCATTTTTATAGTAGGGCATGGGGGTATCAAAGCCCGTCACGCGCTTAATGGGAGCCACTAAGGATAACAAAGCATATTCCGATAATTGCGCGGCAATTTCAGCACCCACGCCGCCGGTGCGTGCCGCCTCATGCACAATCAAACAGCGCCCGGTTTTTTCCACAGAGTTTAAAATCGTTACGATGTCCAGGGGTTTGATGGTGGCCAAATCAATTACTTCCACTTCAATGCCTTGTTCGTGCAATTGCGCTGCCGCTAATAAAGATTCGTGTGTAGAGGCGCCCCAGGTGATCAAGCTTAAATCTTTTCCTTCTTTTAACACAAAGCAGCGATCTAAGGGCAGAGCTTCGCCATTATCGGGTACCTCTTGTTTATGCAGGCGATAAATGCGTTTGGGCTCTAAAAAAATAACGGGATCAGGATTGCGAATCGCAGCCAGCAACAATCCGTAGGCGCGTGCAGGAGAAGAAGGAATCACAACGCGTAAGCCCGGTATGTGCGCAAATAAGGCTTCAGTACTTTCGGAGTGATGTTCGGGCGCATGAATACCGCCGCCAAAAGGGGCGCGATAGACAATGGGGCAGCTCAGGCGTCCTCGTGTGCGATTACGCATGCGGGCCGCATGACTCAAAATATGGTCGAAGCCTGAATAAATAAAGCCCATGAATTGAAATTCAGCCACGGGACGCAAGCCTTGCATCGCCATGCCCACACTGATGCCGGCAATCATAGACTCCGCTAAGGGAGTATCCAGCACGCGTTCAGGACCAAATTTATCGTATAGTCCCACCGTGGTTCTAAAAACGCCGCCATTGACTCCCACGTCTTGGCCCAAGACCACCACGTTTTCATCTTGCGACATTTCATAGGCTAAAGCTTGAGTGACGGCTTCAGCAAGCGTAATAGCGCTCATTCGAATTCCTTTAAAAGATCGTATTGTTCTTGGAGCGCATCGGGTAATTCTGCATACAGATAATCCAACATGGCTGTAGCCGGTTGTGGGCTCAAGCTTAAGTATTCAGCCACCGCCGCTTCCACCTCTGCACTGCATTCTTTTTGCAAAGCAAATTCTTTTTCTTTATCCCATAAGCCTTGGGCGTGCAAATACGTTCGCAAGCGTGCAATGGGTTCCAGCTCCCAAGCTTTTTCAAGCTGTGCTTTACTGGAGTAACGACCGGCATCGTCTGCCGTCGTGTGATCGCATAAGCGATAGCTGAGGGCTTCAATCACAGTGGCTCCGCCGCCTGTGCGGGCTTTAGCGATAGCATCGGTTACGGCGGCGCGCACAGCAATCACATCGTTGCCATCCACTTGTAATCCTTCGATGCCTGCGGCAATGGCTTTTTGCGCTAGAGTTTCAGTGCTGCTTTGAGCTTGACGAGGCACTGAAATAGCCCACTGATTATTATTAATCACGACCACCAGCGGTAGATGCCAAACACCGCTTAAATTAAGCGCTTCAAAGAAATCTCCTTTAGAGGTTCCGCCATCTCCGCAGAGCGTGACCACGGCGCGTTTCTGATGTCGATACTTAATGGCATAAGCTGCGCCTGCGGCATGTAATAATTGACCTGAAATGGGAATACAAACGGGGAAGTCTTCTCGACTGGCATTAAAATCGCTGCCGCGCTCATCGCCCCCCCAGTAGCTTAAAATTTTAGACATCGCAATGCCGCGTTGAATCAGAGTGCCTTGATCGCGATAGTAGGGGCAAAATAAATCCTCAGGGCTCATCGCGTGGCCCACACCGACCATAATGGCCTCTTGGCCTTGGGAGGATGGGAAGGTACCCATCTTGCCTGTGCGCTGTAAATTAACGGCCTTAGTGTCCAGGGTTCGCGTTAAGACCATGCCTCGATAGAGCTCCAGTAAAGCGCTGGGGTCTTGGGCAAAGGCGGGAAGGGCCTGTGTGAGCTCGGCTTCTGAATTGAGAAACTGTAGCTTTTTGATAGTGAAGTGAGCAACCGCCGAGCTTTGGTAGACTGGGTTGAGGGCGCTGTGATCCATTTAAACTTAATCCTTGGAGGGTGGTCTTGTTTTCAAGGGGGTTAATATTAACAAGCTTCTGGAGAAGATGTAAGATCTTCCAAGACTTCGCCGTAGGGCCCATTCACGAATGGGCTTACTGCAGCAATTTCGTCGTAGGGCCAATTCATGAATTGGCCCCCAAAATGACACAGATAGGAATCTACCATTGTCCAAGCCCCTCTTTCCCCCGCTGATTGCCCATCGAGGCGCGAGCCTCTATGCCCCCGAAAACACCCTGGCGGCCTTAAAAAAGGCGGCAGAGCTGGGTGCCACCTGGGTGGAGTGTGATGTGCGCCTGGCCGCTTGCGGCACGCCGATTATTTTTCACGATGCGAGTCTTGAGCGAACCACAGAGGGTCATGGTGAAGTGCTGCAGCACTCCTATGAGGCCATAGCTCACTTAGATGCAGGCAGCTGGTTTGCTCCAGAATTTAAAGCAGAGCGTGTACCGAGTTTAGAGGCTTGGTTGTCTTGTGCAGCCAGCTTAGGCCTGGGTTTAAATTTAGAAATGAAAAGCTCCGCATCGGAGGCAGAGTTTGCGGCACAGCAGCTGATACAAGCTATTAAAAAGCATTGGCCCTTGGATTATTCTAAGTTATTAATCTCCAGTTTTACCCCTGAAAATGTATATGCTGTACATCGACTGGAATCCAGCCTTCCGATAGGATTTTTATATAAGACTTGGTCAGAAGCGCATTGGTCGACGATTAAGGAGCTCGGTTGTGTTTCGGTTCATATCTCGCAGCGACATTTGGATGCTGTAGATTTTGAGGCGTTTAAGCAACGTTCTTTGTCAATACTGGTGTATACCGTGGATGATTTCAATTTAGCCCAGCAGCTATTTAAACACGGCGTGAGCGGAATTTTTAGCAATGATCCTGCTTTGTTGGATGCTGCATCAACAGGGCATTTACCAAACGCGGATTAAGGCTGGCGATATAATATTGTGCTTGAGATTCTAATTGTTGCTTAAGCGTTAAATCGCTCTTTTTTCCCAAAGCAATTCGCTTGCGCAGGGTGGTGTCATAAACACTGATTGCAGCGGACACAGAAAGATTTAAACTTTCAGACATGCCTGCCATTGGAATTTGATAGTGTAGATCACAGGCCGATAAGGCTTCCGGCGATAATCCGTGCCGCTCGTTGCCTAATAATAAACATAAAGGTTTTTCAATGGGAACAGCGTGCAGTGGAATGGTTGAGGAGGCATGTACGGCGCCGCCAGCTAAAACAAAACCCTCGGCTTTTATCGCGTCTAAAAAAGTGTTTAAATTGGGATGATAATACGAGCGAATCCAATAAAAAGCGCCCTGTGTAATGCTGCGAAGATTGGCCGCATTTTTTTCAGCTTGAATAAAGTGTACCGCTGAAATTCCTAGAGCTTCACAGCTGCGTAAAGTGGCGAGTGCATTGTTGATATCCGAAGGGGCTTCTATCGCCAATTGAATGCTGTTCATCCTTCCTGCGACGACAGATAAAATCCGTTCTTGTCGACGTGGGCTGATATAGGCTTGTAGGCTTTCAATAATCTTTTGACTAGAATGCTGTTGTAATAGTTGCTGGAAGTCCATGTCCGGAGTATATAAGAAAACCCATGAGCTCACATCTATCCTATCTTTTAGAATCCCTTACTGCCGCGCAATCACGTCGGGGCTTTTGCGCGCCTAATCCCGCTGTGGGCGCTGTGCTGGTGAAAAACGATCGTATGCTGGCTGTAGGGGCTCATCAGGCCGCAGGCCAGCCCCATGCTGAAATTGAGGCCTTAAAAAAAGGGGGTGAGGCGGCGCAAGGGGCTACACTGTACGTCAGTCTGGAGCCTTGCAATCATGAGGGACGCACGCCGGCGTGCACGCAAGCCATTATTCAAGCGGGCATTAAAGCGGTTTATTATGCGCATCCAGATCCCAATTCCACCGTGAAAGGGCAGGGAGCTGCCGCTTTAAAGGCTGCGGGTGTGGAATGCCATCTTATTGCGCTACCCGAAATCGACGCCTTTTATGCAAGCTATCGACATTGGTTAAAACATCAGAGACCTTTTGTGACCGCTAAACTCGCCTTAAGTGTGGACGGAAAAATTGCTGAGGCCGATGGATCTCCTGTGGCTTTGACAGGCGTTGAGGCGCAGGAGTACACGCAGGAATGGCGTCGTCAAAGCGATGCTATTTTAACAACGGCGCGCACGATTATATGCGATGATCCGCAGTTGAATGTGCGCTTAGAAGGAGAGCGTATTTCAAAACCTTTGTATGTATTAGACCCCTCAGGTGATTTACCGCTAAAGGCTAAAGTATTTAACACGTGTTCCCGCATTACGATTTTTTATGCCAGCATGCGCTCTGAAAGACGCAAGGCTTTAGAAAAACAAGGCGCCGTGTGCATTGAATTAAAAAAAACAGCACAGAGTTTTGAGACCTTGGAATTTTTGCGTTGCATAGGCCAAGACGGAATTCATGATCTCTGGGTTGAAGCGGGGGGACGTTGTTTTGAATCTCTGTGGCAAGCTCGATTATTAAATCGAATACTTTTGTACCTAAGCCCCAAAACTTTGGGTGCGGATGCCTGGCCTGCTTTTCGAGAAGCGCATGATTTTAGCGAGGGCGCCAGCCAACTTTCCTGGTACTCCTTGGGACAAGACGGGGTCTGTGAGATCGAATATCCCCCTGATTTTTCCTGACTATTCTGCAGCGAATTACCGAATAGTCTTGACTTTTCTGAAATTTAACTTAGAATAGTCGGATGCAAAGAATACAAGATTCCTATATTATCAAAGACTTACAGAAAAAAATGGTTCTGGTGGCAGGTCCGCGTCAAGTCGGAAAGACTTTTATGGCAAAACAGGTGGCCGAACGCTTTAATAAAGCCGTTTATCTTAACTATGACAGTCTTGAAGATAGAGAAATTATTCAACATAAGGCATGGCTCGAGGACACCGATTTGCTGGTGTTGGATGAGTTGCATAAAATGCCAGGCTGGAAGAATTACTTAAAGGGGATATATGATACCAAGCCTGAGCAGTTACATATTTTGGTAACCGGCAGTGCACGCTTAGATATTTTTGACAAAGTGGGCGACTCATTGGCCGGCCGCTATTTTTTGCATAGGGTTTTGCCTTTATCCCCTTCTGAGTTACGTCAATTAAATGAGCCGGTTAAATTTGAAAATTTATTAATTAGAGGGGGTTTTCCAGAGCCCTATTTGGCTGAGAATGATATTGAAGCTGATCGATGGAGGCTGCATTATAGCAATAGTATACTAAGTACTGATGTTTTTGAGTTTGATAAAATACAAAACATTAAAGCAATAAAGACGGTTTTTGAACTACTGCAAATGCGTGTTGGTT
>JAKFXE010000014.1 GCA_021731545.1 Coxiellaceae bacterium | reverse complement strand
ATAATAAGGATCTCTATAAAAGGCTTTAAAATGAAAAATACCCCCGAACTGCCCATTCCAGTCCTAAAGGCGCTGCACAAATTGGGAAAAGACCTTAATGATGCGCGCCGTCGTCGGCGCATCACCCTCAAGCTTATGGCAGAACGTGCAGGGGTTTCGCGAGCTACCCTCGGCAAAATTGAACGAGGGGATCCCACAACATCCATCGGTGCTTATTCAGCTGTATTCTTTGTATTGGGAATGATTGATCGCTTGAATGATTTGATGGACGTCGTTCACGATCGCATGGGGCTCAGCCTTGAGGAAGAAAAATTACCACAAAGAGTGCGTCTACCCAATCACAAAAAAAGGGATGTCCTTCATGAGTAGCCAAGAAGTGATTGTTTCTGTCTCGCTGGGTGGCGAAAATATTCGCGTGGGTAAATTGTGGTTTCATCTTCGAAAAGCTCGAGAAAGCGCCTCTTTTGAATATGATAAAAAGTGGCTCGAACATCCTGAAAAATTTTCCTTAGAGCCCGCATTGAAACTGACTGAAGGGGCTTTTCATACAACAGAGCGAATGAGTTTATTTGGCGCCATCGGTGACTCTGCTCCTGACCGCTGGGGACGCTTACTCATGCGTCGCGCTGAAACAGCGCGCGCTAAAATTGAAAACAGAGCCTCTACTACACTCTTTGAAATTGATTATCTATTGGGCGTTAATGATGAAGCACGTCAAGGTGCCCTACGTTTTTCACAAGAACCTTTAGAATCTACTTTTTTAAAACCAAAACACCCGATGAGCATTCCACCCCTATTATATCTTCCAAAACTATTATCGGCCACAGAGCGTTTTATTGAACATGATGAGAGCGCAGAAGATTTAAAGCTCTTGTTAGCACCAGGCTCTTCTTTAGGGGGAGCACGCCCAAAAGCATTGGTGCGTGATCAGAATGGCAGTTTAGCTATCGCTAAATTCCCCAGAAAAGACGATGAATTTAATGTCGTTTTATGGGAAGCCCTTGCATTAAGCTTAGCCAGCAAGGCTGGGATCAGAGTATCCTCCTGGCATTTGGAATATGTTCTTGAGAAACCTGTTTTACTTATTAAACGCTTTGATCGAAACAAAGAAGAGCGCATCCCCTTTCTATCCGCTATGAGCATGTTGGGCGCCCAAGACAATGAGCAACACAGTTATATTGAAATGGCCTATGCTTTGGCTCAAAACGGAGCTGCCCCTGAAGAGGACATGGCTGAGCTCTGGAGACGTATTATTTTTAGCATCATGATCTCCAACACAGATGATCACTTACGAAATCATGGCTTTCTGTATGAACGCTCCAAGGGTTGGAGACTGTCTCCCGCCTATGATATGAACCCTACTCCCATTGAGGTTAAAGCACGCGTTTTGACCACAGCCATCGATTTTGACGACAGCTCTGCTTCCCTGGAAACTGCACTGAAGGTTGCTCAGCACTTTAGATTATCAAAAGAAAAGGCCTCGATGATTATTAAAGAAGTAGCAGATGCTGTGAAGCAATGGAAAAAAGTCGCCTCCGCCCTAGGCCTATCAAAACACGAATGTGGGCGCATGAGCTCAGCCTTTGAATATGAAGGCAAGAAAAAATAAAAGTCGCTTTATTCATTCAAATTTACGATGAAACGCCGATACTCCCGCTCTGGGAGCTCAATCTTAAGCTCCCAGCCGCCCTGCTCATTGGGGCTCTCTTGCTTCACTGCTTTTAGTGCGTAAAGAGCGGCGCGCAATTTTCCTTGCTGGGGTTTCAGTGAAATCTGCGTTTTAATCCAGTGTTCCGCTAATAAATCTAACAAAGCTTCTTCTAGGAGTTCAAAGCCCGCGCCTGTGTGGGCTGAAAGCCAGACCCTCCAAGGCTTGCCCCCTTCTTTGCGATCCAAGCGCGGCTCAGCATCCGCTTTTAAATCAATTTTGTTATACACCAGAAGCTGTGGAATTTTATCGGCTTCAATCGTGCTTAATACCGCATTGACTTCTTGTTGGGTCTCATTTAAATCGTCTTGACTGCAATCTATCACATGCAGCAACAAATCGGCGCGTTGAGTCTCTTCTAAGGTGGCACTAAAAGCTGCAATAAGCTCATGGGGTAAATCGCGCACAAAACCTACGGTATCGGCCACAATAATTTTGCCCAACTTGGCTAGCTGCACTTGGCGTAAACTAGGGTCTAGGGTTGCAAAAAGTTGATCGGCCACATAAACCCCGGCTTGAGTCAGTCGATTAAAGACTGTGGATTTTCCTGCATTGGTGTAACCCACTAAAGCAATGGTAGGCAATTCTGAGCGCATACGTGCACGGCGCCGCTGCTCGCGTTGTTTTAACACTTGCTGCAATTCTTTTTTAATGGCCTTGATACGCAAACCCAATAAGCGCCGATCCGACTCTAATTGGGTTTCACCCGGACCTCGCAATCCAATACCTCCCTTTTGTCTTTCTAGGTGCGTCCAACCACGCACCAAACGCGTGCGTAAATGCTCTAATTGTGCCAGTTCAACCTGTAGGCGACCCTCAAAGCTGCGGGCGCGCTGTGCGAAAATATCTAAGATCAGGGTGCTGCGATCAATCACGCGACACTTAAAGCGATTCTCTAAATTACGCTGCTGCGCAGCGGAGAGCTCATGATTAAATAAGACCACTTCCGCATTCAGGGCTGCAACGGCTGCGGCAATTTCATCAACCTTGCCTGAGCCTATAAAATAATCTGCTGCGGGTGCAGCACGCTTTGAATGAAATACCTTTAAGATCTCCACGCCCGCCGATAAAGCCAATTCTTTGAATTCGGCTAAGCGTTTATCTTCATGGGAAGTAGAGAAATCCATTTGCACGAGGATGGCGCGCTCGCCACCCTGGTAGGAATCGATAAAGTGATGACTGCGGTTTTTCAGTGTTGGCCTCGGATTGTTTTTGCTATGATAGAGCATGCCTCAACCAAAGCAAAGTCCAGCCCTTCTGATCAGCCTCTGCTTTGAGATTTTCAAGCAGCACCCCTATCCTCTGATCACCTTAGTGGCCTTAAGCCGCCTTTTTAAATTTTTATTACTCTTTTTAATTACGGCACCTTTACTAAAGGTCTATGCGAGCCAAGGCTCCCTGGAAGGGATGGTGCATTTTTTTGAGAGCCTAGGGATTAACCCCAAAAGCCCTGCGGTTTATGGGGTTTTGGCAGTGGTCTTATTCATCGCCTATGTCTTTTCAAGCCTGCTCTACAGCAGTGCGATGGGCAGTTTATCCGCTTATTTCAGAGGAGAGCGCTTTAGTCTCAAAACAGGTTTAAAACAGGTATCTTTTCAACTGGGCTCTTTATTGCTGTGGTGCTTGATCAATAAAACCATCGGCATTCTAGTTCGCCTTTGGGATGCCTTTACTAAAACTATTTTTGTACGCACTCCCATGACAGACGCCTATGGCTGGCAGGTGAACACCTGTTTTGTTTTCAATCTTATTTTGGATCAGGCGTGTGGACCCCTCCGCGCCTGGAAAAAGTCACAAGAATTGATTCAAAAAAATTGGGGGCGGCGTGCACGCTTTTCCCTTCAATTTAGCCCTATAGCCCTGCTTTCTCTGATGCTGGGTGCCATACCACTACTCGTGGGCTTGCTCATTCATTCCTCCACGGCGCTTTTGGTGGGAATGGGCTTAAGCATTATTCTGTGGTATCTGTTTTCGATGTTAAGTTCTATCTTGTATTTGATTTTAAGCACCGCTTTGTATGAGTATTTAGTCGAAGAAAAATTACCCAAGGGTTTTACACCGGAGTTGTTGAAGAGTGTTATGGTGTCGGTGTAAAAATGTCTCCCGAGGAGCAATTAAGGCTGTATCTTCTTCAATATTTTACGCAAGAGCTCAGTATCTTCAGGAGAATAATACTCTTTTGCATCCCACTGCCTTAACCATGTCAATTGCCGCTTTGCCAGTTGACGCGTTGCAGCAATGGCTTGCTCGCGCATCTTTACCGAATTGATTTCTCCAGACAAATAGCGCCATATTTGGCGATAACCCACGGCGCGAAGTGCGGGCAAATCAGGATGCAGATCGCTGCGTTGATAGAGTCTTTCCACCTCCGCGATCAAACCTTGCTCTAACATCTGATCAAAACGCTCGGCTATTTTTTGGTGCAGCTTGGCTCGATCAGGGGGCATCAGTATGACATTCGAAAAGCTGTGGCTATGTTGCTTGTTTCGCTGAGCATGCAAGGTGGTGATGCTTTTTCCCGTCTGTTCATAAAGTTCTAAAGCGCGCTGAATGCGTTGGGCATCATTGGGTTTTATGCGCTCTGCCGCGATGGGATCTATTTTTTGTAAACGCGCATGAAGGATAGCCCAACCAAGTTCATTGGCTTCTTCCTCTATTTTTTGACGAATGAGCGGATCGGCATGGGGCAAATCAGAAAGCCCTGCTTGCAAGGCTCTAAAATACAGCATGGTTCCACCCACCAAGATCGGGATTTTCTGGCGCGCCTGAATAGCCTGAATGAGGACTACCACCTCTTCACAAAAACGTCCTGCAGAATACACCTCAGAAGGATCACAAATATCGATTAAATGATGGGGGATTTTTTTTAACAAGCTGAGCTCAGGTTTGGCTGTACCAATATCCAAGCCCCGATACACCATAGCGGAATCGACACTGATGATCTCAATCGCTGCGTGCTCTGCCAAATTCAAGGCTAATTGAGTTTTACCGCTGGCGGTGGGACCCAAAATACAGAGTATGGAAGAATGCATCTTAAGGGCACCTCTATTTATTCAAAATTTTTGATTTTTATTTTGGAGTCAGGCACCGCAACACATTAAATCAATGTGTTAAAATCTTTTTCAGCGGAGCCAGACACCAAAATAATCATTTCGAGAGGTGCCCTTAACGCCCGCGTAAGAAAAACTTATCAAGCTCTGCAGTACTCAGTTGCACCCAGGTGGGGCGACCGTGATTGCACAAACCCCCATGCTCGGTGTGCTCCATGCTGCGCAATACGGCATTCATTTCAGGCAAACTAAGACGATGATGGGCTCGCACAGCCGCATGACAGGCAAAGGTGGAAAGACGCTGGTTAATTTCGTCTTCAATCCGCGCAGAATTTTCTTGCTCACTAAAATCGGCCAAGACATCCTTCAATAACTGCGCTATATCCGCGGACTTTAATATACTGGGAATACTGCGCACAGCGATGGATTCTGGGCCCATCCACTCAATGCTGAGCCCAAGCTTCACAAAAAATTCTAATTTATTTTCCAGCACATTTTTTTCTGCTGGACTCAGATGAATCGCAATGGGCACCAATAAAGATTCAATCTCATAACGACCCGCCGTGTATTGCTGCTTCAATTGTTCATAGAGTATGCGCTCATGTGCGGCATGCATATCCACTAAGACCATGCCCTGAGCATTCTGGGCAATGATGTAAATATCATGCAGCTGAGCAATGGCATAACCCAAAGGATGCTCTGCTGTGGGCTCACACACAGCAACAGCCTCACTCTCTTTTTCCACCGCCAATACAGGATGCAAGGCTTTGTACTGCGCGATTTGTTCTGAAACTGCTAAATTTAAGGAAGCTTGGGGGCGGTAATAAGCGCTGTTCTTAGGGTAGGCAGGCGTCTGAACAGGCGCTGTATGTGAGGAATCTAGTTGTGTTCCAGGTTTTGCAGCGCTCAGAGCTTCTTGAATCGCATGACGCAAAAATTCATGAACTCCCCTGCTTTCTCTAAAGCGCACTTCTTGTTTAGTAGGATGCACATTAACATCTACGGCCTTGGGATCCATTTCCAAATATAAAACATAAGCCGGATGACGATGGTTAAAGAGTACGTCATGATAGGCTTGACTTAACGCATGACTGATCAATTTATCCCGCACAAAGCGACCGTTGATATAACAATACTGCATATCGCGCTGACTGCGCGTATAGTGCGCTTGTGCAATCCAGCCCGATAAATGCATACCGGCTGCGCTAAACTCAATCCTTAGGGCCGCATCCACAAATTCTTTTCCTAACAGATCACGCAAGCGTTGTTGCTGAGAAGCTTCGGAATCCGCAGGAGCACAATTCACGAGCATTCGTTCATGCTGTTTTAAGCGAAAGCCTGTTGAAAATTGACTCAGGGCTAGTTTTTGAACCACACTTTCAATGTGCCCTAATTCCACTGGGGCGCTGCGCATAAATTTTCGGCGCGCGGGGGTGTTAAAAAATAAATCGCGCACTTCAATGGTTGTGCCTTTAGGATGGGCAGCGGGTTTTAACTCGGGGGCTTCATGGGGATTCAATGCACTTAAGGCCCAGGCATTTTCCGCTGAATCTTGACGGGATGTGAGGCAAAGATGAGAAACCGCCGCCATGCTGGCCAAAGCCTCGCCTCGAAAACCCAAGCTGGCGACGTGTTCTAAATCGTCTAAATCGTGAATTTTACTGGTGGCGTGACGACAAAGTGCTAAGGCTAAATCCTCTCGATGAATCCCCTCCCCATCATCGCTGACACGAATAAGTTCTAAGCCCCCTTGTGCAACCTCTATTTCAATATTTTTGGCGCCCGCATCCAAACTATTTTCAACTAATTCTTTAACCACCGAAGCAGGGCGCTCAATCACTTCACCCGCTGCGATTTGATTGCTTAAGTGTTCATTTAAAATTTCAATACGCATCTTAACCCCAGTTATGTCGCGCTAATTTTGTCCCGCGCGGAGGATTTAATTTAAAATAGCCCACAATGCCGTGTGAAATCGCTGTTGCAATACGCTGCTGATAGGCCGGGTCTCTTAAGCGAGCCTCTTCCAAGGGATTCGAGATAAAACCACATTCTACTAATACCGAAGGAATATCCGGTGATTTTAAAACCACAAAGGCGGCTTGCTCCACACTACGATGATGCAAGGGGCAGATACTCCCTATTGAAACCAAGAGCTGATGACCTAAAGCCAAGGCGGATTGAATGGTGGCGGTTTGAGATAGATTGATCAGCACAGAGCGCAACATATCATCTTTATCATTTAACTCCACGCCTCCCATCAGTTCAGATTGGTTCTCACGCTCAGCCAACCAGCGCGCCGCTTCGCTCGTAACGCCCCGCTGAGAGAGTGCATACACGGAAGCCCCACGAGCCCGATGATTGCGAAAGGCATCCGCATGAATCGCTACAAAAAGATCGGCTTTATATCGACGCGCTAAGGCCAAACGCTGCCTAAGCGTCAAGTAATAATCATTGCTGCGCGTTAAAACCGCCTTAAAGCCCACTTGATGATTAATCAAAATCTGCAGCTTCTTCGATATAGCTAATACATCGTTTTTTTCACGCGTCCCGCGCTGCCCAATGGCTCCTGTGTCTTTACCCCCATGGCCCGGATCAATCACGACTACGACATCTTTAGTGCCAGCGCCCATCGCATCTTGATAAACAGGTTTCGGCGCAGCAAAGGCTTTTCGCGCAGAGTTAAGCACAGGAGAATGATTGCTCACCGCACTGCGCGTTAAGCTAACGAAGAGTTGGTGCGCCTGAGGTTTTAGGGTGTAACTCACCGGAAAATTTAAATCAAACACCAAGCGAAATTGATGGCCCGTACGGCTGCTGCGAATAGACTTTACCAAGGCATGATCCAGTACTTGAGCGTGAAAGCTGGGATTGGGCGCAGTATTTCGAAAATCAATCACTAAACGATTGGGTTGTTGTAACTCAAAAACATGGTAGTCCAAAGTCCCCCATCCTGAAATAAGCAACTGAGACTGAGCACCACTTTTTGAAACTTGAACGCTTTGCAGGGTGCTTGAGGACCCATAGGCCATGTTGATGAATAAACACAAAGCCAAGAAAATTTTTACAATCCACTTCATGTTTCGTCATTCCTTGACCTTAAAAACAATTGGATATCAGGATGCTCCGTTTTTAAAACCAAGCTTCTTCCTGAATCAAGCACCTGAATTTCGCAATCCAGTGTAGGCGGCGGTAATAGTGCCAAAGCTTGTTCTGGCCATTCAATTACGCAAACACTGTCCGATCTGAGATAGTCTTTAAATCCTATATTAAATAATTCAGCCGGCTCTTTAATGCGGTAAAGATCAAAATGATAAAATTCAAATTTCTCGAAGGAATAGGGTTCAACCAAGGTATAGGTGGGACTTTTAATGCTCCCTGAGTGACCCAAGTGTCGAATAAGCCCCCGCACTAAGGTGGTTTTGCCAGCCCCCAGTTCCCCTCGAAAATAAAAAATCATACCGGGTTGAAGCAGCGAGGCTAATTCAGCTCCCAAGGCCAACATAGCGGCCTCATCGGAAATAAGATAAGGAGCTTGCATGCTCTTGTTTAAAGACCCCGCCATTACACTAAGGCAACCAGGGCTTCATAGGGATTCACCAGGCGACGCAAGTGCGGCATTAAATCACAGGCCAAGAGGCCTCGCTCACCGCCTTCTTCCGCCGCACGATCCGCAGCCACGGCATGAACAAAAACACCAAGCTCTGCGGCAATCTCTTTATCAAAACCCTGAGCGAGCAAACCCCCGATCACACCGCTCAAAACATCTCCCATCCCTGCGCTGGCCATACCCGGATTTCCCAAATGACAGAGTGCCGGCACACCGTTTTCCTCCGCCTGAATAAGGGTGCCCGCACCTTTCAGCACGACCAGTGCCTGATAGCGCTCTTGTATTTGTTGAGCCGCCTGAAAACGATTCTCTTGAAGCTGTGAAATCGTGATCCCCAAAAGTCGGGCTGCCTCGCCCGGATGAGGGGTTAAAATAGCCTGCCTTAGCGCACGAGGATTTTCGCTCAATAGGTTGAGACTATCGGCATCCAACACTTTGGGTAAATCAGATTGAAGCACTTTGGCTAATAATTTTTTTGACCACTCGCATTGCCCCAAACCAGGGCCAATAATCACCACCGTTGCTTTGGCCAGCAGCGGGTCTAGATCATCAGCTCGTAGTATCTGATGACACATCAGCTCAGGCCGCGAAGCATTGACCACACAAACATGTTCAGGACGAGTAGCCACACTGACCAAGCCCGCACCGACTCGCAACGCAGCCTCGGCTGCCATCCGCACAGCGCCACCCATTCCGTAGTCACCTCCAATAACCAAGACATGACCATAACAAGCCTTATTGGCGTCCCGAACTCGGCGCGGCAAATGACGTTTCATCTGCTTCCAATTGAGCCGTCGGGCTGAAGGGGGCAGAGAGTGAATCAGGGATTCAGGTAGATCCAAATCATCACACAAAATTCTTCCGCAGCAAGCCATCGCACGATGCGTAAAAAGACCCTGCTTCAAAGCAATAAAGCTGAGGGTTAGATCCGCTCGGACCGCAGCGCCATAATCGGCGCCCGTATCCGCATTGATGCCGCTGGGCACATCGAGCGAAAAAACAGGCAGAGCGCTTTCATTGATGGCGTTTATGGCTACTCTATATTCCTCGCCTAATTCTTTATCCAAACCTATTCCAAACAGAGCATCGACGATTAAATCAGCCTGAATGACTTGGCCCTGTCTAAAGACCTCAACGGGAATATTTAAAGCCCGGCAAGACTCAGCGGCCTGAAGGCTAGCCTTGCCCTTGAAACCATTGGCGTGAATGAGCAAAATGCGAACCTTAAGACCTCGCTGATGGGCCAAATAGCCCAGGGTTAAACCATCGGCCCCATTCATGCCAGGACCACAAAAAATAGCGATATCATGCGCTTGAGGCCACTCTTCCAACAAAAGCTTTAAGCTGGCTGTGGCGGCTCGATTTAACAGGGAATCGCGGTCTTCAAGACCCTGCTCTGCGCTGAGCACTTCAATGCGGCGGATAGATTCACGGGTGTAGAGCAGATCCGAACTAAGCAACATAAGCAGGCTTCCCAGGGAAAGTCCTAGATTGTAGTCTCAGAGCCCCTAAAACTCCAGCACGCCCCCCAGAAGAAGGCAATTTAAGGTGTTAAGCTTGAATAAGTGAGGCCGTAAAGCTCCGATGGATTAAAAGGTTCTTTTTAAATCTCTGTAAAAGTTTTCATGTGGGGCTAATGCCAGTAAGCACAAATTTTCCGAAGTGTTCATATAGGCCAGCAAATACTCCTGCTTAAGGAGTTTAAATTTATAAACTCGAACACCCTGCAAATCACCTTTCTTTAATTCACCCAGCTCAGGAGAATGCCGTAACTTTTTAACCACTTTATCCAGCTCATTTATTTGATTAAGGTGCAGTTTTTTTTTCTGTTTTTTAAAACTCGGTGTTTGAAAGATAGTCAACGGGAACTCCCTTCACCAAAACGATAAGGCTCCACCTCCCCTGCTTTAAACTCCTCTAGCCCCATTAATATTTCCTGGAGAAAAGAGTAAGGAAGCATCGGGTTTTCCTCTGCTAGCTGGCCTATCTTGGCCCAGTATTCAATTTGCCCTGCGGTGGAGCGATGAAAGGCCTTGGCTTTTAGCTTAGCCTTGGAAAGTAAAGTATCTGAAATTTTAACTGCACCTGCCATAGATCGAGCTCCCCCCTTTTTTTTCAAAAAAACCTCTGGGAGAGTATAGC
>JAKFXE010000015.1 GCA_021731545.1 Coxiellaceae bacterium | reverse complement strand
CTGCGCGCTCAGGCAGCCGACATTGCTCTAAACGCTCATTATCGCTGCGGAATGTTTGGCTTGTTTTTCACCGAACAGAAATTTGTGAGTACTTACGAACAGGTGATGGCCTGCGATAAAGAACGCCTCAATCAATTTTTCCACGGCATGCTCGAACGGGGAGTCTATTTTGCACCCTCCGCCTTTGAGGCCGGCTTTATCTCCATAGCACATGGTTCTGCAGAAATCGAACAAAGCCTGATCGCCGCTAAAGAAGTTTTCAAAAAAATGAAGGCATGACAAAGCCCCCCAGACCCGTGATAATAGTTTGTCCACTGTGCACGGCTTTATAGGCTTTTCATGTCGAAACATACATCATTACTGGCAGGCTCTTGTGCTCTACTATTAGGGCTAAGCGCAACACCTCTTCATGCCGAGACTTTGGTGGAGGTATATGCGCAGGCACTCAACAGTGACCCCACTTTTAAAGAAGCAGAAGCCGCCTGGTTAGCCGCCAAAGAAAATATACCGATTTCTCAGGCCAATTTACTGCCCTCACTGGATTTAAATGCCAGTTATAATCGTATTTACAGCAAAATCGGTGCCCCTGCGGTGTGGGCTAATGCTCAGCAGTACAATGTGGTACTGGGGCAACCCATTATTAACTTTGCGAGCTGGGCTAATTTACACAGCACCCAAGACTCGGTGAAAGCGGCGGCTGCAACGTATGCAGCGGCTGCACAAAACCTAATGTTTCGCACCGTGCAAGCTTATATTGCTGTACTTGAAGCCGATGATATTCTGCAATTCACTTTGGCGCAAAAGCGCTCCACCCTACAAGACTTGCAAAGCGCTCAACAAAAATATGCGGTGGGCCTCACCGCGATTACAGGCGTCTATCAGGCACAAGCCAGCTATGATGCCATTCTTGCAACTGAAATTCTCAATCGCAATAACATCGCCACTGCGCTTGAGAATCTAAGAGCCATCAGCGGATACAGCTATACTGCTTTAAACGGCATTCTTCACCAAGTTCCCCTAGCCACACCTCAGCCCGCACAGATAGATCGTTGGGTAGAAATGGCCAAAGAGGAAAGCCCTCAAATAAAAGCTCAGTACTATACGATGCTTGCTGCACAGCAAAATATCAAACAAATGAAAGCGGGGTTTTATCCCACCCTCACGGCTAATGGTAATTATGGATATTCCAGCGCAAGTCAATTGCAAGGCAATACGGTCTCTCAAAGCGGCGCGCTCGGGCTCACCATGGATTTACCTGCTTATAGTGGCGGCGCCACCTTGGCGCAAACCAGACAGGCTCGATACAATTATGTCAACGCCAGTGCTGCACTGGAATATACCTTACGCAATATTATCAGCCAAACACGACAATCGTATTTGACCATTGTGGCTTTTATCAGTCAAATCCATGCGGATCTTGAGGCCATTAAATCCGCCCAAAATGCCTATGAATCAACTCAAGCGGGTTATGGTGCAGGAACTCAAACCATGATCGATGTGCTACAAGCTTTATCTAATTTATATCAAGCGCGTCAACAATACGCTGAAGATCAATACGATTATTTATTGGGTATCATTAGCCTAAAGCAAGCGGCGGGGACTTTAGAATTTAAAGATTTGGTTGAAATGAGTGCTTGGCTAAAAAAATCCATCGCTGTTCGACGCGATGCAGGTGAACAAAATCTTGATCAAGCCCCACAAACTCACCCAAAATCCGAAGCGATACCTTTGCTTGAAAAAACAAAGTCACAGCCTCAAAAAATAATTTTACCCGCAACAAAAAACACTCGATTGAGTTTGCCAGCCCCAGCCCTTAGTGAGAATCATCACTCTTCAGTAATTGTGCAATCAACTCCAGATGCTTAGCCACTGCGCCACGATTGGCCTTCACCACAGCTAAAGCACGCTGCCCCCTGGCGCCAGCCTCAACAGAGTTTTTTATCCATTGAGTCACGGTGCTCGCAATTTCATGTGCCGTGTTCACAATGATTAACGCATTTTCTGCTAATAACAACTCACTCACATAGCTGAAGTTATGTAAGTGTGGGCCCACTAAAATAGGCAATCCCAATGCGGCGGGCTCTAACATATTATGCCCGCCAATAGGCACTAGGCTTCCACCCACAAAAGCCACATCGCTTGCGGCATAAAACAGCATCATTTCACCCAAGCTATCACCGAGAAAAACAGCCGTATTGGTCTCTGGCAGCTCTGTTAAACTGCGTCGCGCTATTTTAAATCCTTGCGCCTGACACAATTCCGCAACTTTATTAAAGCGCTCTGGATGTCGAGGAACAAGAATTAAAAGCAACTCCGGAATATGTTCCTGCGCTTCTTTCAAAGCGTCCAAAATAATACTCTCTTCACCTTCATGCGTGCTGGCTACAACCCATATGGGCCTCGTTTTGCCGAGTGATGCACGCAAACTCTCCCCCCGCGCCTTTAGATCATCGGGTAATTGTAGATCAAATTTTATATTACCGGTGACGCACAGCTTATCAAAGGGCAAGCCTAATTTTAAAAAACGCTCAGCATCTAGGGGGCTTTGAGCAGCAATCATAGAAAAATCCCCTAACATACTGCGCACCAGTGGGGCAACATAAGCATAGCGTCTAGCCGATTTCGGTGAGAGCCGCGCATTAGCCAATAGCAGTGGTACTTTATTTTTGCGACAAGCCTGAATCAGATTGGGCCATAATTCTGTTTCCATCACAATACACAACTTAGGCCGTACTTTATTCAAAAAGCGAGAGATCAGCGGCGGAAGATCAAAGGGCAAATAACTATGCACCACTTTATCTTTAAACTGTGATATCACTTGAGCGGAACCCGTAGGCGTAGTCGTCGTTACCACCAGAGGTATTGTAGGATACTGCTGTAACAGTGCTTTAATTAAGGGGGTAGCGGCAATCACCTCTCCCAATGAAACCGCATGAATCCAAATGCTCTCTTTCAGTGGAGCCATCGGCACAGATCCAAGCCGCTCTCTCCAACGCTTAAGGTAAGCAGGGTTATGGCGAGCCCGCCACAAAAGCCGTAAAAATAAAAAGGGTAGAGCCAAGAACAGGATCAAGCTATAAAGAGTGCGCATCGTTCTGGCCTATATTTAAGGATTGATATACACTAATTGCGAATTCCAAGTCGCCGCAGGAGCGGGGAGCATAATAGCAGACTTTCAAATAGGATGACCAGATGAGAAATTTCCTCTGTTTTAAAACCATGTTAACACCCATAATCATTCAGATTTTTTTCTGGATTTGCCTATTTTTCAGCGTATTTTCGGCGCTCTATGTGATGTACAGCCGGCACTCCTTTGGGATCGGCATACAAATACTGATTTTTGGACCCTTAGTCGCTCGCATTTTCTGCGAAATGACGATGGTCATTTTTCGCATTAACGATAATTTAACTGATATTAATCGTAAGCTGACTCATTCCTAATGGCCCAATCTAAAAACACCGCGAATACCTATTCAGCCGAAGCTATTGAAGTCCTGAGTGGCCTTGATCCGGTACGTCGTCGTCCGGGCATGTACACCGATACCGCTCGACCCAATCATTTAGCACGAGAAGCCATCGATAACAGCGTTGATGAAGCCATCTCCGGCTATGCTCGACACATTCAAGTCACTTTATACAAAGACGGCTCACTCGACGTAATAGACGATGGACGCGGAATGCCGATTGATATTCACCCTGAAGAAAAGGTCAGTGGCGTTGAGCTGATTCTCACTCGATTGCATGCAGGCGCTAAATTTTCCAATAAAAACTACACTTTTTCGGGCGGATTGCATGGAGTGGGTATTTCAGTGGTCAATGCACTTTCCACAAAGTTCATCGTTCAAATTAAAAAAGAGGGCAAGCTGTATCAAATGGATTTTAAGGGGGGCGAAAAAGACTCCAAATTAAAAATCATAGGAGACTGCCCTAAAAATGCAACGGGCACCTCTGTACATTTTTGGCCTGATGCGCAATATTTCGATACCGTTAAATTTTCAGTACCCGGATTAAAATATATTTTGCGCGCTAAAGCAGTTTTGTGCCCCGGACTAAACATTCAATTTAAGGATGAAAATACCGGTGAAACAGAAAGTTGGTGCTATCAAGAAGGCTTAAAAGCTTACTTAAATGACTGCATTAAGGGAAAAGTCTGCATCCCCGCAGAACCCTGGCTTGGGCATCACGCTACTAAAACTGAAGAAGTCGATTGGGCCATTATCTGGCAGCTCGAAGACAATGAAACCACCACTGAAAGTTATGTGAATTTAATTCCCACCATCCAGGGGGGAACCCATGTCAATGGGTTTCGCGCAGGTCTGTTAGAAGCTATGCGTGAATTTTGTGATTTGCACAAGCTGACGCCACGCGGAATTAGGCTCAGCGCAGAAGATATTTGGAATCAATGCAGCTATGTTTTATCGGTAAAAATGCAAGACCCACAATTTGCAGGGCAAACCAAGGAGCGCTTATCTTCCAGTCAATGCACCAACCTCGTCGCGGGTGTGATTAAAGATGCCTTTAGTTTGTGGCTCAATCAAAATGTTGAGACCGCACGCGCTTTAGCTGAATGGGTGATCCAAAATGCGCAGCGTCGCTTACAACTCAGCCGTAAAGTCGAGCGCAAGAAAATTACTTCCGGCCCTGCATTGCCCGGAAAGTTGGCGGATTGTGTTAATCAAGATTTGCACTGTGAATTATTTTTAGTGGAGGGCGATTCCGCCGGAGGCTCTGCCAAACAAGCGCGCGATCGAAAATTTCAAGCGATTATGCCCTTGCGTGGAAAAATCTTAAATACCTGGGAAGTGTCTTCTGAAGAAGTGCTGGCTTCACAAGAAGTACACGATATTGCCATTGCCATTGGCGTTGATCCAGGCTCCACCGATTTAAGCGGGCTGCGCTACGGAAAAGTCTGTATTTTGGCTGATGCGGATTCTGATGGCCTACATATTGCCACCTTATTATGCGCCTTATTTTTGCGTCACTTCAAACCCATTGTTGCAGCAGGGCACATTTATGTGGCCATGCCGCCTTTATTTCGCATTGATGTGGGCAAAGACATTTATTATGCCTTGGATGAAAAAGAAAAAGAAAAAATCTTAACTCAAATTAAAACAGAGGCTAAAAAAGGGTCTGTAAATATTCAGCGTTTTAAAGGGCTGGGTGAAATGAATCCCAGTCAGCTGCGCGAAACCACCTTAAATCCTAGCTCCCGTCGCTTGGTTCAGCTCACTATTGAAATTCAGGATAATACAGATCAGATCATGGATATGTTATTGGCCAAAAAGCGCGCTTCAGACCGACGGGACTGGTTGGAAGCGAAGGGAAATATTGCGCAAGTGTAGCTTGTCAGACATCAAACTACCATTTGCACTCATTTTCTATATTTTGAACCTCACCCCGCTGATCCATAAAATACAGGGTTTGACTGATATTCGATGCCAAGGGTGAACCCTCAGCCACGGCAAAAGCATAATTACCCAATGAAAATCGATAATCGACTCTAAAGGCCGGAACATTAGGATTTTGTTTAAAGTAACAATGTAAATCCACATAATTAATAAAAGCCGCAGCCGTCTTCTTCTCGGTCAAAAACTGCAAGGCCTGTGTAATACTATTAACTACCACAGGCCGAGCAGAGTACTGATACACTAGTTTTTCACTTTGTGTATTACCCTGTTGATAGCTGATGGGTTTTTCTTCTAAAACACTCAGGTTGGTCAGTGTGTTGCGTGACAATTTTTCACTGGTCAACTCCGCCATTAACAATATTATAAGCGAAAAAATCACAACAAACATGGAGAGCATCCAAATGCCCACGATGATTTTTCCTACCCAGGTTTTGGGAGATTTACTTCCATAACCCAAAGTTGCCAAGTTCACCAATGAAAACCAAAATCCACCACCCACTCCGCGCCAAAAATAGGCAGAAAATTCTTCCGTATCACGCCGACGATCCATAAACCAAACCAGCAAGCCCACAATAAAACTCAGGAGCATGAGTAAACCAAAGGCCACACTGAACCCCACTTTGATGTAGGGAAGAATAATTTGCCACGTGCTTAAAGCTTGATCTAAAACGACCACGGCAACGGCATCATCCACATAAGCATCCAAAAAACTAATGCCCGGTACTTTTTCATAGGAAGCGGAAACGGCTAATACTACATCGACTTGTTGCTGACGCAATAGATCGAAACCCGTACGCTCGTCAGGAACTAAAGAAATGAGATAACGATAGTGAAGCTGTTTTGCCAATCGATCCCAGGTCTGAAGAGCCACTTGTTCCACACTTTGCGTGGCAGAATCATTTACAACCGCCACCCTAACGACCTCACCCTCTGCCAAGGCCAGTCCACAGATGAGGATGCTCGCAGCTATAAGGGATTTTATAAGATTTCTAAGGTGGGCGCCCATGAGCCTTTTCTTCCTGAAGTTGATTTTCCCAATACAGCCCAGGCATGATCTCATAAAATCTCATTAAATTAAACATTCGCTGCCCCAAGCCCAGCGAAGATATTCACACGCCTAGGCTTTATCATTGATAAAAACAGAGGCCTGCTGCAGAAAGCCCCAAAACAATCCAAGCTCATCCACTATCTGTATTTTCAAGAAATTGGCTGTTATAACGTCCAAATTAATAGTAATTTAGGCGTTTCTTTAAAATTTATCTTCTAGCCGAAGCATGAAGCTCTTCGATTTTCATAGCTCCGTTGCCATTAGCTGGCTGCACTTCCAACAAGATCCCTCTTTCTTGGGGAGCTTGGAAAAATCTAGGCCCATGCACATAACTCATCGTAGTGATAGGCGGCGGAAAAACTACTGCCCTCAAAAAGTCTGGCACTGGTTCAAATAATAAAGCCCTGTTTTCACCATAATAAGGTATCGGTTCTGAAAAATGAAAAATCCCCCTCTCAAGATCTACAGAAACCAAATAATGATAAGAGCCAGTCTCAAACAATTTGAGCATTATTAATAATTTAAGGTGTTGACAAAAATGGAGCAACATAATACTACGCTGCACAAAAGAAGCACTATGCTGATAATGTTTAAAATGATCCCTAACCATCATATCCAATGCGATCCTAAGAGAAGGATCTTTTTCCTTCAAAACAAGCAAGTTTCCATCACAGGAACGTAAAGTACAGAACAATGCTTCCACACTCCTACCCAAGCCTATCTGACCACTTAACGACAAGCCCCAGGCACGAACCAATTGTTTTAAAATATGGGCCCTCGCGCGCAAGTCTTTTTTATAATTACCCGATGGCAGACAATCATATATCTCAAATTGCTTGTTCAAAATGTGGTAAAAACTTGGGTGATCGCAACTCAAGCGGCCTGTCTTTGGGTTGAGACTGGCCGCCGCATGCGAAACATAGTGTACTTGTGGAAATACAATAGAACCGTAGTGAATGGCCAAATCAATAGGCATATGATCTGTGATATCTTCTCCATCACCCTTAGGCGCTATTTTAATGGAAACAATTGGGCCAAAAGGCAATGGTTCAGCACTCAGGAGGGTGAACCCACTCTCCTCCAACACTTTTCTTGCGGCTTCAATCACTTTTTCGGCTGAGTCAGAAGGAAAGCTCCACCTGAACTTCAAATCAATGTCCAACACAGGCTTCATAAACAATTGGGCACCAAAAACCTCTAGTTCGCCCAGGGGGGCTAGTCGCTCTTGCAGCTCTTCAACAACCGGGATGTGATACGATAGAAAATAACATTGGCTTAAATTATTCAGCAGATTCGCTGAATTTTCATGAAAAAATTGGCCCAGGCTATCACTATCAGTTGTTCTTTTTATAAGTCGCATAGAAAACCGATTAATAAAATCATTCCACAAATTTATAAAATCACACACTTTACTGTAATAAAATTGATCATTATGTGCTGGAATAGCTAAAGCATGATCAGCATCTTCCGGTAAAAATAAAAGCTCTTCAAAAACATTTTTATCGGGAGAAAAAATACCATCACTCTTAGTCCAGTGCTCAACCGTATTCATCAAATTCCACAAATTTTGAGCATCCCTAAATGCCAGACTCAATTTATTTAGAGGTTTTTTGTGGCAATAATGATAAAAATCCCCTAAAAATAAAACCAACTTAGCTCTCAGAGCAGATAATTCTTCTTCGAAAGGAGAAATATGTTCCAACCAAAAAATTAATCTTTGATCTAACGCTGGATCAAGCTCTGGAAGCTGAAATTTCTCTAATTTCTCCAATGAAGCTTGAATCCACTCCCTTAGCTCTTGGGATTGATCTTCGATCAATAAAGCTTTTAGTTCTTTTTTCATTTCACCAAGAAATTGAGCGCATGCTTCAACATGAGGCTCCGCCCAAGCAGAAACTAGAAAAGTACTCACCCCCCCATCTAAAGATTCAGATAATTCATCTTTCGGACTCGTCAATATATTAAACTGACTCTTCTTAAAACCATTACGAAATGCTTTAAGGAGCTCTTTGTTCTTTTCCAAGTACCCCAACGCATCTACTAATAAACGTTTTTCGTAGGCATTGTCCACGCTACCTTCTATTTTCTTTTTAAGCTCAGCCATAAATATACTTAATTTATTAGACAAGTCCTCTCTCAATTTTTTTATTTTCTCCAGAGGATCATCTTCTGGGGACGGCGAGAGCTCTAGCACTACTGCGCTCATATCGCTCGGCGCTGAAGAACGAGTACTGGCCAAAGAGTGGGGGTCTGAGGAAGGAGAGTCCGCTCTCGCACTATCCAGAGAAATAGGAGAATGGCTTGGGCTAGGCAAGCTTGTAATAACAGCTAAAGGTAGCTTTAAATCTGGCTTAGTAATCGAGGGCTCTGATTTTGGCTTTGGCTTGGTGGCTAGGGGCTTTGGATTTTCTGTCAAAATCGCCTTAATTTCAGGCGTTTTTTTCTTTTTTTTCTTTTTCTGAGCCTTAGTTCCAGCACCCGCAGAAGGTTCATCAAGCTCCGACTCCGATTGAATTTCTGTTTTAGCTTTTTCTTTACACTTGGAATCTAGTACAAGAGAAGGAATGACGAAAATGCGATCTAATAAGATCGGCTCAAGGTCAAAGTTAGGGCCTATGCTTTTAAAGAATCGATGCTGGGCAGCCACTTCAAATAGCGCGTTTAGACGAAAGACTCTCTCATCACACTCCAGAATAAGTTCAGTACAGGCTCTTATGGTTTTTTGGAGAATAACAAAAGTTGCGTGAAAGCTGGGACGATTTTCAACCCATCTTAATACAAATAAATAGAGCAATAAAAACTCTGAGGCCTCGAGCTCACTAAAAATGATATTGGCCTTAACCCACTCATAAAAACCAAAACCCGAAAGATCTTTATCCTCTGAAAATAGTTTCAATACACCCAAGGCATTGGCCTTTGCATCAAAGCTACCCGCCATCCTAAAAAACTCAATCAGACGACTCAAGACTGAAGATCGATCTAACAAAAAATTAAGCAGTTGTTCAGGGACTTCTATTTTTTTAAGATTTTTTTCTGTATTAGCCCATGAAGATAAATCTACCAAGAACTCAAGTTTTGCATAAATAGATTTTTCCCGTGATAAAGCAGCGTTAACTTCTTCAAAAAAACCGAGCTTTAGATCGGGCGTTAGTAGCTTTAAAAAGCTCTTCTTAGGAAAAGACTCCTTATCATTGAGCAATGAGTCTTCAGAGCGCTTCTGTTCTTCTTTAGCAATTCTATCGGAGACAGTGATATCAAAAAATCGATGCTGTAAAGCATACTCAATCTCTGGAAAAAATTTTCTGTATTCATTCCAATGCCTAAAAACAACCATCCGAAGTTCATTGAGCTCTTTTTTAGATTCCACTAATTTCTCTAAAATTCCCTCAAAGATCGTTGATATAAATTTAACTTCTTCATTAATTTGCGAATTTTTTTTGAAAAAGAAGTAAGAGCGCCAAAAAGTATAAGCGATATTTTCAAAATCGCTTTTAGACAAAAGCCACTTCTTTAAAGTATTTTCTATTGCCTTAGAAACAAAATCTGGCTTTTTCATTATTCTGAGCACATTTTCATACTGTATCCCTTCAAAAATGTGGCTGAAATCCAGAAAAAAAATGGCTGCATTTTTAACAAGCTCGCCACTCTCTCTCTCATGATAGGATTCAAATACTTTGTTTACATATTCGATTTGCTGTCTAAAATTACCTAGAAGATTCAGCATTCTATTCGCAGCGACACTTGATAAAACAGGAATTTTCCCTACTCTTTTTTCCTTATCTACAGAGCCAGGCCCAAGCAACAAATACCTGAACAGCATTGTCTCATTTTTTGGAGTTTCTTTAAAAAAGATCAATTTTACTTGATCAGGCTCTATACTATCAAACATAAAATTTATAACAGGCTGCTCATTCTCAGGATCGCAAATCCTACGAATAAACTCATGACGAAAAGTATCGAAATAAAGATCATTTTCCGAAAAACGAGATACAAATTCTCTAAAGGATTTTTTATCTTTTTCATAAATAATCTGGCATAGCTCTTTTCGTATTGAC
>JAKFXE010000048.1 GCA_021731545.1 Coxiellaceae bacterium | reverse complement strand
CTTATTCCTAGGCCCTCGCTGTTTAGGGCGCTATGATATCCATGGCAATTTAATGATTTGATTTTTTAAGGGATGACCGGACAATTAGCGTGCTACCTAAACCGGACATTTTGGCGTGCTACTAACATAATATCGCCTTAACTGGTCCGACCGATGGTTTGTGGGCGAATATTAGCCCTTGCTTATTTCGAAAAACCTGTAAGAATTTTTGGCTTTTGCGTTCACCTTCAAGGAGAGAATTTCGCATGCGTCCTTTTATCCCTTCGGCTCAACTCATATCACGACTGTCACGACGCTCTTCCGCTTTTTTTCCATGCCTTAATACTCGCTCAATGGAAACAGGGGGCATAGGAAATGTAAGGCTGGATCCTGCTCCGCAAACCAATCTTCCCAGAATAGTCTTGACACCATCCACTGCCGAAAAAGTTGCACCACTTTCCCAATTTTCAGACACGACTCAGGCGGATTTTAAGCGGCTCTTGAAATGTGTCATTACTGTCGTTCATGAAAAAGGAGGGAGTTCCCTTGAGCATTTTAAAACAGCCTTAGCTTGGTTTTACGATGGGCGTGAGAGAGTGATCGGAAATATAAACCCGAGTGTAGAAAGCTTTACCTATTATAAAATCATCAACCGCCTCGCTCTGCTCGCGATTGAACGAAATACCCTCAAAGCTGAGGCTAAGGCCAAAGGGTTCCGTATTCCCGAGGAAGCTATAGGTATTATTTATACGCGGCATCCCTGCTGCCCTGATGATGAAAGCTATCCTCTCGAAGGAAGGATCAGCGATCTTTTAGAGGCCGAAAATCCAGATCTGCTTGCACTCAAAGCAGAAATCAAAAAACTGATGGAGCTGGATCATCGCATTCCCGAATTAACCCTATATCGCGAGATAAAAATCAATCATCAATATATTGAACATATGTTAAGAGCTGTCTCTGCACTAGAACTTGAACATAGCTTACCGCCCCGAAGACTCTTAAGACAACGAAACTGGACGGGAACAGAAGCAGATCGAAATGCCAATACTCGACTGGTTACTATTCTCACCAAACTGTTGGATGCCCAAAAAGCCATTCAAGTCTATTGCGATCAACTCAAAAAAATGGAAGCCCTAGCAGAGCCTGATTTGCTAAATTTAGTACTAGTGATAAAAGCCCGCTTAACCCAGCTTTTTGAAACACTTTCTCCTATCTGGCGCTTAGTAAAAACCTATGCGGCCTGGGAAATTATCAATTTGGACCCCAAAAAATATAAATTTGTGCGGGATAATGAGGAGCAATTTTTCAAACCTAAGGCAGAAGATCCCGTACTTTATTATCAAGAGAGCGTATCCGCTTTGAATTTACCCTTGGAATCGCTGGCCTGTTTAACAGAAATTGAAGCTCGTTTAAGCCAAGCGTTTCAGTGTATGGGAGAAAATACTCTAAAAGAACTCGACACTATGGCAAAAGACCTCCTGCTCAAAGCCACCTCACCTGAGACAAAAAATCAGGCCGCCTTATTAAAACAAATGATGGGAAATGCGGGACTACATTTAACCGGAGGTCAAAGCCGCCTCGACAGCACAGAAGCCATTTTACATGCCGCCCAAGTGTTGATGGCTCAAGAGCCCCTGAACAAAAATTCCGAGCAATCTGAGTGTGAGCATCTGATAAAGATTTTATCCCAAGATAAAATTTCAATCGTCGGCCTTGAATCTTTATTTGCGTTGAAGGATCCTGAAGCCCAAGAAACAATTAATCACTTTAGAAGCATAGCGCTACTTAATTCAGCCAATCCTGAAATGATTCCCGACTTGGTGCTGGCTAATTTTTCAAGTACGGAGGATTTTTTACGTACCTTTTATTTGGCCGTAAAAACCGGTCTTGTTCGAATTGAACAGGGCGGTGTGATTTCGGCTCAACTACAAATTATTCCTTTATTTGAAAGCACCGATGATCATCGTGCTGCTGGAAGCACATTGAATACTTTATTTTCCATTCCCTTAATACGCTCTTATTTTGTATGCACCCAAGAAGTGCGACTGATGAGCGCCTACAGCGATACTCCCCGAGAAGATGGCATGATTTCCGCGATTCTAGCCATTAGCTTTGCCGGACTCGACATGCATGAGATTTTTCAACAGCATTTTAAAAATACGTCTGTACGCTATGCGCGCCAACATGGAACCGGGGCCAGTTTTAGAAGATCCGGTCATGCCATTGGCAGCGATCGCGAACGCAGAGCTACATTACTCCCCTCTGATGCGCTAGCCTATTTAAGAACGTGGCAATCCGGCGAACTGGATCACAAGTGCAGCACCTTAAATCGCAGCCACCTGTCTTTAATAGAGATGCTCTACGACAGCAAGCCCTCACCCCACAGAGAGCAAGAGCTTAAAACACCGGGGTTAAGAGCATTTTTAGAATCTTTGTTTGAGCCCGGTCGAACCGCTTTTAGGCGCCTCATTGAAAATCCCAAAGGAGATTTTAATCAGCTTTTGTTGGAGTTTCCCTCCACTTGGTCTGCTTTGCTGGAAATCTCCATGGGCTCCAGAAAAAAAGCCACACGCGATATTCGCTTGGATAAAAAATCCATCATCTGTGGGGAGCGAAAAATCACGGTGACCCAAGTCTTAGAAGCTTTAGCATTTGATGCTCACATTATTATTCCGTTTTATAGCAGCATGTTGGAATTCTTAGGGCCACCTTCAAAAATAAATTCAGAGCCTCTTAAAATCATTCAGTTTTATTATGAAAAACATCCTCTCGTAAAAAATATATTTCATAAAATTGAAGAGGGCATTTATCGCAGCTTTCCCGATGTCTTAAAAAGATATCGTGAGCAGAGTGAATATCCAGAGTTAATTGATGCCTTAATACAGGCACTAAAAGACAGTGAAATCTATCTGTTACAGATCACACAACAAGCCTATCTTTTTGAAAAAAGGCCTGGGCTAGAGCCCATCTTTCGTCACCAAAAAGAACAAGATCGCGCCCTTTCGAGACTACACGCTGCATTAAATCGTTTTGATGATCCTCGAAGCCGAGAAATGCAAAAATCCTCAAAGTCCCCTGCCTTTTTTTGCCGACAAATCCTCATGGGAGCCAATGCCTTCGCAGGAAGAGCCTACCTCTCAACGCAGGCACGCAACAAACCCGGATAAATCAGATATCTATCTTTTTTCTGGAGAAACTTCATTTAATACAAATTTTATAAGCGGATCGATAACGCGATACCCCCGATCTATCTTTTCAATAAAATCATTATTCAACAAAAAGTTTAAGGCTTGTCTAATACTGCTTTGCGCCATTTTGAGCTCTTGAACTAACTGCGAAGAATTTGGTTCCATCACATATTCTTTTTTTGAAAAATACTGCAGAACCAATCTCTGGTTGATCGATAATAATGAAATATCATTAACAACAGAATCATATTCTTCTTCGCTTAAATTTTTCCACGCTTTATCAACATCTCCCTCGTTGGGCATTTGATCTAAAAACCATAATTTTGCGCATATTTTGTTAATATAATACGGGTGAGCTTCAGTTAACTTAAAAATGGAATTCAGTGTTGCTATTGATAGATTTTTTTCCCATCTTTCATGAGCATGTTTCTGTAAAAATGGCTCGTAATCAGATGCTTTTATTCTTGCCAAATTAATTCGATCACATAATTTATAAAATGGCTTGTTTCTATCGTCAAAAATTTTATTAAGCATGTGACGATGACTACCCGATATTATAAAGGTCATATATTTCGTTCTTTGGGCAAAATCACGCAGCTCCGATTGCAGCAAGTCACTTTTCTCTGTCTTAATAATATCTTGGAATTCATCTAAAAAAATGACTATTTTTTTATTGTTTGCTTTTAATAACTTTTCAATGTCTTCCAGCAAGGCTTTAATGGCCCCAATTGGCTCCTGAGATAAAACCTTTAAATTAAATGATGCCTTTATTCCTTTTACCTCGATCATAACGCTGATTCTTCTTAGGCTTTGACTAAGCGCTTGTACCGCTTTGCTCGTGACAGGCATTAGTTTAGATAAAAGCTCAGAAAACCCATTTACAAATTTTGCCATGACATCTTCATCTCGCAGCGCATTAAAAAAATTAATATAAGCGCAGTGATGTTCTCCGGCTTCTGAAATAGCGTACAAAGCTAAAGAAGTTTTTCCATAACGCCGTGGTGAAACAATCAACGTGTGGCGTGTTTGTTGAATATTGTGGCTCAACATTCTTCGTTCTTTTTCTCTGTTACAAAATGCCTTTCCTGAAGCTATGCCGCTTGGAAATAAATTAACCTTCATACTCCACCCCAAAATAACATGAATTGTGCTACATAAATTATGCTACACAAGTCTTGCTGTCAAGCCCAAGGAACTCACGAAAACAAAACCAGAGAGTTTTCTTGAAAATCAATGGGTTATGTGTTTTCCTCGGGGCAGATCCTACATTCTAGTGCGACATGGTTTTGGAATATGCCTTAAACCGAGAACGCCTTAAAATAAATTTTCTACCGAGGCTGAAAAGAACTCCTCTAATGGCATACCACCTTTTCCAATAAGCCATGTTTTCTTCAGCTCAGAAAATTGATCATTAAAAGCCTTGAGCCCTGATACAGCTCGTTGAATTTGTCCACTTTTAACCTCAATGGCAATAAGCTGTTTTCCTTTTTTCAAGACAAAATCCACCTCTTGATTTTTTTCACGCCAATAATACAGGTCAAATTTTTGAAAGCGGCTGCTGTTAATTAAATAAGCGCCTACAGCAGATTCCGTTAATCGCCCCCAATAAGGAGCGTCTTCTTGGGCGACATTAAAAGTCATCTGAGCTTGTGCGGAAATTAAGGCTGTATTAAATACTTGTAACTTTGGGCTGGAGGCGCGCTGCACAACTCGTCTCCCGGAAAATTTCGGCAGCCCCGTGACCATGCCTGCAGCACAAAGCAGTTGTAAATAATGAGATAGGGTTGTGGTATTACCGGCATCTTGTAATTGACCCTGCATTTTTTGATAGGATAATATTTGACTGGAGTAGTCGCACGCCAAATGAAATAATTGCCTTAATAAGACTGGCTTATCAATCCGCGTCATTAATAAGATATCTCGAGATATCGTCGTCTCAATTAAAGAATCATTGATATAATTACGCCAACGTTCTTCTTTTTCAATCAATTCCGCTGAACCCGGATAACCACCAAAATAAATATACTGATCTAAGCTCCAACCAAAAGCTCGCTTCATCTCAACATAAGACCAATGTGTAACCGGTGTTGTTTCAAATCGGCCCGCCAAGCTCTCTGTTAGTCCTGCTTGCATTAATAAAGATGATGATCCTAACAATACTACTTTGAGAGGCACTTTATTAAACGTATCCTCATCCCACAATTTTTTAACAATTTCAGACCAGCCCTTAATTTTTTGTACTTCATCTAAAACCAGAATGGCTGCTTTATTTAAGGGCATGCTCTGTCGAGCCATCTCCCACTGCTGCTTAAGCCAGTGTGTATCATTCAAACCCGGTTCATCGCCTGAGGCATAGTGACTCGGTAATTTAAGTGCTTCGATGGCCTGACGAGCCAGGGTCGTTTTACCCACCTGTCGAGGGCCTGTTAAGACCTGAATAAAGCGTCTGGGCTCTTTGAGTCTATTTAAAATTTCTTTAAAAACCAACCTGTTATACATTGTTTTCCAAATTACTCAGGGTGTTGAGTAATTTTACTCAATGTATTGAGTAAAATAAACGGCAGATTTACCTGCAGTCAAGCCTTAAAAAAACACCGCTCGGTAAACTTTCGCTTGATTTTAGGCATGGGCTGTACTAAAATTACCGAGCGGGAATATACTAGGGTGGCTATGAAACAAGAGGCTAAAGCATATGACTCCAAAGCGCTTGGGCGAATCATAAAAGATACGCGCAAGCAGTTGGGTGTCACTCAGCGGAGTTTAGCGTTAAGTTCTGGAACGGGCTTGCGTTTCATCATTGAGCTAGAGCGGGGCAAACCAACGTGCCAACTCGAAAAAGTATTGACCATACTGAGAACCTTAGGATTGACGCTGATCATTAAAGGTAAGCAATAATGGCTAAAATTCTTGATGTCTATTTTCATGAAAAACTCATTGGGCAATTAAAGCAAACGGATCGTGGTGACTTAAGTTTTACCTATCGTGCAAACTGGCTTAATGATGCCAAGGCTACTAGAATTTCCTGCTCTCTTCCGCTTCAACAGGGATCTTTCAAAAGAAGCGATTGTCATGCCTTTTTTGGGGGCATTTTGCCGGAAGAAAATCAACGAAAAATAATTGCAAAAAATCTTGGTATCAGTGCTAAGAATGATTTTTCGATGCTAGAAAAAATTGGGGGTGAATGTGCGGGGGCGCTATCCTTTATTGCTCATGGAGAAACATTAAACCCACAAAATAGAGACTATCACGAATTAACGGACAGTGCTCTCTCTAACATATTGAAAGAATTGCCCTCGAAACCGCTGCTTGCAGGAGAGCAGGGGATTCGGCTCTCATTAGCAGGTGTTCAAGATAAGCTAGCTCTCTATGTTGAAGAAGAAAAATTTTTTATTCCACTTAATAATGCGCCCAGTACACACATCTTGAAACCCAATTTTGGCGTGTACCACGATGTCATTTTTAACGAAGCATTTTGCCTAGATTTGGCAAAACAAGCAGGCCTGCCTGTCGCAGAATCTACCCTAAAAAAAACCGGGGATATCGATTATTTGCTTATAAAAAGATACGACCGAGCTTTCCAAAGCGCAGAGAGTTCTTCAAAAAAAATAATGCGCGTGCATCAAGAAGATTTTTGTCAGGCGCTAGGGATATCATCCGAAAACAAATATCAAAATGAAGGCGGGCCTTCCTTAAAAAAATGCTTTAGCCTTATTAGAGCAGAGTCATCAACACCCGTTATTGATCTCGAAAAAATGATAAATGCGATTATCTTTAATTACCTTATCGGAAATTGTGATGCGCATGGCAAGAATTTTTCACTATTGTATCTTGATCGATTACAGCTTGCACCCTTATATGATTTGGTCTGTACCCTTTATTACAAAAACTTGAGCCAAAAAATGGCCATGAAGCTCGGTGGGGAATATCAAATTAATGTTATTGGCGTTAAACATTTTGATGCACTCGCAGAAGAAATAGATTTTTCCAAACCCCAGCTTCACAAACGTATTCTTGAATTAATTGATGCCCTTATTTCTTCATTACCCGCCCTTGAAATACATCATCCTATACAAGAAGAAATAGGGGCTCTTATTAAAACCAGGTGTGTCTCTTTTTCAAAAAGGCTCAAAAAAGGAAAGTAACCCAGTTGCTTAACTCTCAAGCGGCAAAATATGTTCCAAAATACCTTGAAGCTCATCCAGACTGTGGTAATGAACCACTAAGGATCCCTTGCCTTGATGACTGTGTTTGATGTGTACCTGTGCGCTGAGTTTTTCCGAGAGTTTGTTTTGTAGTCTCAAAATATCAGGGTCCACTTTTTCACGGGGATTGGCTTCCTCTAAAGAAGTGCTCTGCTGTTGTTGAATAAGCTGCTCTACTTGGCGCACAGAGAGTTGTTGCTTAACAATTTTTTGCGCCATCATTTGTTGCGCCACAGAATCCAAGGCCAACAAAGCGCGAGCGTGCCCCATATCGATTTCACCCTTTTCTACTAAAACTCTGACTTCAGGATTTAAGTTGAGCAAACGCAGTAAATTGCTCACCGCCGCGCGTGATTTACCCACCGCCTCAGCCACGGATTGATGTGTCATATCAAACTCGGCAATCAAGCGCTGCAAAGCTACCGCTTCTTCAATCGCATTTAGATCTTGGCGCTGAATATTTTCAATGAGTGACATCGCAATAACGGCTCGATCGGGCAAGTCCCGAACAATTACCGGCACTTCTTCTAGGCCCACTAATTGCGCCGCACGCCAGCGCCGCTCACCGGCGATAATTTCATATTGGTTATTAGAAAGAGGGCGCACCACAATCGGTTGAATAATGCCTTGGGCGCGAATCGAGTTGGCTAATTCTTCCAGAGCCTCTGCCTTAATTTCTTGGCGGGGCTGATAACGACCTGCCCTGAGTTGATCTACAGTGAGATGCCTTAATTCTCCGTGTACCGGCGATTGGGTGCTGAGCTCCAGCTCAGCGGTTTCTCCCAGTAATTCACTAAAGGCCAAATCACCAAATCCCTTTCCCAACGCCCTTTTCTTATGCATCATTTCTTTCAATCCTTTTTTTACACGGATTCTTCTGTTGTTTCAGTTTGCGCAGAGAGGCGCGCTTCTTGTCGGCGCAAAATCTCTCCTGCTAAGGCTAAATACGCCACAGCCCCTTGAGAATTCGTATCATATTTTATAACCGGCATTCCATGACTCGGCGCTTCGGCTAAACGCACATTGCGCGGTATTAAGGTTTGATAAACCTTATCAGCAAAGTGGTGGGTCAGCTGCTCAGAAACTTCCAGCGCCAAACGATTACGCCCATCGTACATGGTGCGCAAAATACCTTCCAACTCTAGACCTTGATTCGCCATTTGACGAACTTTATCAATGCTGCTTAATAAACTCGCGAGGCCTTCCATCGCATAATATTCACACTGAATAGGCACCAATACACTTTGCGCGGCTACCAAAGCATTTAGGGTCAGCATGTTAAGAGAAGGGGGACAATCAATTAGAATAAAATCATAACGATCGCGCAGGGGTGCTAAAGTTTCTTTTAAGACTTGTTCTCGCTGACCTAACTTCAATAAACGAATTTCTGCTACCGTTAAATCTCCATTGCTGGGTAATACATCTACGTCGAATGGAGTTTGAACAATAGCCTCTGCGGCACGCATCTCACCCAAGAGCACTTCATTAACGCTGCCCTTGAGCTCTTTCTTATTAATACCCATGCCGACTGTAGCGCTACCTTGAGGATCCAAGTCGATCAGCAACACGCGCTGTTTGATGGCGGCCAAGGAGGCCGCTAGATTAACACTGCTGGTGGTCTTGCCCACCCCGCCTTTTTGATTCGCTATCGCGATAATTCTAACCACGCCCTACTCCCTAATCACCACCACATGCCGCTCAGCCTCAACCCCCGGAACCTTAAGTCTTTCCACTCGATAAGGCTGCTGTACTACTGCCAATTCATCCGTGGGATAAACGCCCTTCATACACAGCCACTGCCCACCGCTTGCCAGCAAGGCTTGGGTATCATCGAGCACTGCGCTTAGGGATGAAACTGCACGTGAGATAATATCATCAAACCCAGCTGCTTCGTGAAAACTTTCAGCTCGAGCCTGCACGGGGCGCACATTTAAGATCTTAAGCTCACTCATCGCCTGAGTAATAAAGCGTATTTTCTTTCCATTGCTGTCTAAAAGCGTGAATTGATACTGAGGAAGGGCCAGGGCCAAAGGCACCCCCGGAAAACCCGCCCCCGTGCCTACATCCAAAATTCGGGGACCTTGAAGAAAGGGGGCTAGACTTAAACTATCGAGAAGATGGTAGCGAAGCTGCTCCACCGGATCAGTGATTGAGGTTAAATTGTAGTGTTGATTCCACTTAGAGAGGTACTGCAAGTACGCTAGCAGAGTCGTCTGAGCCTTTTCCGAAATTGAGAGTGCCAGCTCAATCAAACCCTGTCGTAATAACAGCTTCAGATCCATCTGTATGTCCATAAAGCCCAAACCCTAAACCTCTAGAAATGGCTTGGATTAGTACCATTAATTAGCTCTTTGTGCTAGAGCTGTAACACTACTCTGTATTGTATACTAATACCTTTCAGGACTAGTTATCGCCACCAGAAGTAAGGCGCACTCTTCTTCCTGCATTATCAGGCAACCCACTATCAGGAACTTCACCAGCATCGCGCTTTCTTTTGGCGCCCGAAAAAAGAGTCATTGACGAGCCTGTTGCCGCACCACTAGCCACCGCTGTTGTTGCCGCAGGGGGTGAGGGTGCTCTCGCAAACGTCACGAGCACCTCATCATCACTGCGCTTTCTTTTTCTACCCCTTTTAGTATCAGCAAAAAAAATTCCTGGTGAGCCTGCTACCGACTCCACCTTTTTAGCACTCCGGCCTAATTTTCGCCACTCCGCACAGGCTATACGCCGATTTAGTGTGTTACACACCTCTCTTCTTTCACTGCGTGCAATGTCATCATCCATGGCTGTAGCTATTTCTACAGCTGTCTTGCCCTCTTTATCTGTTTGATGAAGTATCACCTCCTGCTGCCCCCCTATGGACAGCTCATGCAATAAGGCCTTGACTACATTGGCCTTACCCTTGCTTACCGCTATCATTAAGGCTGTATTACCCTCCGCATTCTGTTTAAAAAGCAGCTCCTTTCGATCTGCTTCTTCCGGCAGACTCTGCAAGAGGCTTTCAACCACCTCAGTATGGCCATTCTGTGCGGCGAACATTAAGGCTGTCTCACCCTCCGCATCTTGTTTAAAAAGCAACTCCTTTCGATCTGCTTCCGGCAGAGCTTGCCAGAGGCTTTCAACAACCACCTCAGTATGGCCATTCTGTGCGGCGAACATTAAGGCTGTCCAATTCTCAGCAGTCTGTGTAAAAAGCAACTCCTTTCGATCTGCTTCCGACAAAGCCTGCCAGAGGCTTTTAACCACCGCCGTATGGCCATTCTGTGCGGCTAGCATTAAAGCTGTATTACCCTTCGCATCCTGTTTAAAAAGCAGCTCCTTTCGATCTGCCTCTTCGGGCAAGGCCTGGCAGAGTTTCTCAACCACCGCTGTAT
>JAKFXE010000027.1 GCA_021731545.1 Coxiellaceae bacterium | reverse complement strand
AGCCACCGCTGTTGTTGCCGCAGGGGGTGAGGGTGCTCTCGCAAACGTCACGAGCACCTCATCATCACTGCGCTTTCTTTTTCTACCTCTTTTAGTATCAGCAAAAAGAGTTCCTGGTGAGCCTGCTACTGCCGTATGGCCATTCTGTGCAGCTACCATTAAAGCTGTCCAACCCTCAGCAGTCTGTTTACAAAGTAGCTCCTTTCGCTCCTCTGGGTTCATGACCTCTAGGAGGCTCCAAACTTCAGAAGCGCTGTTCTCTGAAATCGCTTTACTAAAAGCCTTTTTGATCTTCTGTTAGCATGAAGATTTTTCCTATAAGTTCTTTTCGTTTGTTTAATTACGCTGCTTGATTTATTACACAGACCAGTTGCTGATATGCTTCATCGATATAGCGGGGATCTTGATAGACTCGCCACATTAACAAAGCGCCTTGTAGTTGAGAAACCACCCCCAAGGCTAATGCTTGAGCGCGCTCTGAACCACAACGATCTTGCAATAATTGGCTAATCACTTTTTGCCAGGCATCAAAATATTCTTTAACGGGTGCATTAAAAGCATCCGCTACATCCACCAAGGCAATACCCAAGAAACCTACCAAGGCATTGTTATCCGTGCGCTCACAAAAAAAATGTCGGCTTTTTTCTAAAAAAACTTTTTTACGTTGTTCAGGACTGAGCTCTGTGTCGTAAGCCGGTTTAAAAATAGTTTCCTCACAAAACTTTTTAACCATCGCAATGGTTTCTAGAGCAATGGCTTCTTTGGAAACAAAATGATGAAACAAACTGGATTTTTTAATATTACAGGCGGCGGCGATTTCACTGAGCGAGGCGCCGCTGTAGCCTTTTTTAACAAATAGTTGCGCGGCTGCCAGTAGTAGGCGATTGCGCATATTGGGTTGCCGAACCCCAACCGATGGGTAGTTTAGTGCGGCTGCTTCTAACATAGTCTTTTCCTCTTGGGTCGAATACTTAAAAGAACCTTGGGTCGGCTCAACTAAAAACCATCCTACCGGACGAAGCTTAACGTAATCTTAAATGCCCAAAAAATATCTTTCTTGCTATAGAGCTTCATTTAATAAAACCTTAATTTTCAAGTGTCATACTAGGCTTATAAACTAACTCTAAAGGTAGGTCTCATGCGAAGAGCTAGCTCTCCGACAAAAGACGATTTATTTAAGCGCTCTAAAAGCCCCGGCACCTTTATTCAAAAAAATGTTCCCGAGGAAGTTATTATGAAAGGAAGCGTTGCTCACCATCGTGTAACAGCGCTAGGGAAAAAGAAAAACGGCCGGGAATATATTGCCAAATTTCTAAGTGCTGACAAAAGAAGCCCTTTCCATCTCTCTTTGTCTGCTTTAGAGGTTTATAGTGCTTGGATTTTTAGGCTGCATATCTTAGACGGCAGTCGAATTCCAAAGCACAGCCTATATCCTATGGATGGGGTCTTGATTAGTGAAAAAATTCCCGAGATCAAAGATTTTTTTACTATTTTACAAGAAAGTTCTTCTAGCGAGCAGGAAGCAGGATTACTTAAGGCCAAAATTTTAGCGGCAGGAAAAAGCAATCTCAGAGCCTTTGCCCAAATTTTGGTATGCTCTATCGTTTTTGCGGAAGATGATCTAAAAGAGGATCATGTGGTTTTTAACCGTAGCGATGAGCTAACTCGCTTTGATTTTGGTCAATGTTTTACACCTAAGCTAGATTTTAATGCTGCTGATTTTAAACAATTACCCCTGGTTTCCCGATTTAATCCTAACAATTTAATTTTTAATTACTCTCAGGGTGCTGCGTCTCCTGAAAGAAAAAAAGTAGGTACATTGCTGCGTGGTTTTCTTGGAGAGTCTTTTAATCAAGAGGTTTATGCCGCCATTTTAAAAATTTTATTAATGCCTGATTTTTTGTTAGAAAAAATTCATACGAGCATTGCATGCAATTTTCCTAGCTTTCAAACAACTCTTCGTGAGCATGGCTATAGCGGGCTTGCCGAACAAAAAAAGGATGCCTTACGAAACCAAATGCTTAGCTCTCCTGAATTTAGGATTTTTCTACAAACCCATGGAGAGACTGCCAAAACCCTTATTTTAGAAGAACTAAATCAGTTTAGAGCACATAACTCGTTTTTTAGAAAAAGGTGGTCTGAATCCGAATTTAATGAACAATGTAGGGCCTGTGTTGATGAGGCCTATGTCTCATTGAACACTGCTTTGGGCATAGACTCCAGACTATCGAGTGGAACAGGTGGGTCTTCAGTAAGCATAACGCCGACGACACCATCGCCTGATTGCACTTCTACTCCCAACGAATCCTCAGGTATGCAAAAAAGAAGAGCGCTGACGGCTTTTCTAGAGGGAGAGATTGTGAGGCTTAAAAAATGTTTATTCACCCGCGGCACAAAAGATAAAATTGCGTTATTGAATGCGATATTACAGGATGTTAAAAATAAATCTCCTGGTTTAACATTTAATGATCCTAGCTTTCTGCGAGAAATGCATGACAGAATATCCATGGTAGCGCACCACCGACGTAGCCGACTTAGTCATTTGTTTACCAATGGCCCTAGCCAAAGCTGGGTAGCTTGGAAAACATTTTGTCAAAAAAATAATATTGAAAAGCCCCTGGAAAGGCCTACTTTTCGTACGTCTGACAAAGAAATTAAAACTTATAATGAGTATCGCAAGACTTTTATTGCTCGATAAAAGTCTTGTGCCTATTTTTTTCAGCCAGCTCCCGGCGTGGGGAGCATAGCCAGCAGGCGCAATGACTCACCAGGAATGGCGTGATAATTGGATATTTTGTAGGACCGGCCCTACGAAAAAATTTCAACATTCCGCTTTGTGTAGGGCCAATTCACGACTGAATGCGCAGGATTGCGCATTCAATCACAGTAAGTGCTTGGCTTGAAAGCATTATAGGCTATTTAGAAAGACGGGGAGTCCTCTTCTCATCAGAATCATCTGCCTCCTTGCTCTCTTTGCAAGCCGGATCTCCTCCATTCGCTTCTTGTATTCCTCTCCCCGCTCCCCCAAACAAAGAAAAAGTGGCTTCTCCTTCTATTCTAACACCAGGAATCACTCTTGAAGTGCTGAAATGATCAGCTTCAATCACGACTTGCCTTTCAGCTTGCTGGCGTAAGGCCTCCTTCTTATTTTCAGGAATGAGCTGAATTGCGTACTTTAAAGCACGAGTATTTTTAATCAGGTGCGTAAATTCGGCTGGCTTGGCTAAGAGATTATCAATAAAGGCTTCCTGTGCTCAGGGAAGAACCTACCTGTCGTGCTGCGCAATGCAAATCGTTTGCAGAAATATTAAATAAAGCCCTCAATGATCCTAAGATCTACAAACACACATTAGTACCACAAGCCCTTGTCAACCAATTAACAAATAATATCGATAAATTAAAAACAGCGGTCCATGAGGATCACGAGAAGAATGGTAAAGCTCCGAGGATGTTTGCTGCTGAAAGTCGGCTTGAAACCGCCTTAACAGCGTGTTTAGAAATGCTTCGCACCGCCACTGTTGCTGCTGCCCCTCCTGCTGATTCAATGACTGAAACAGCCGCTGGAATTGAGTTTAACAGGCCCACTGCCATTTAAAAAAATGGTCATTTTTTATAATGGTAGCGGCACTGTGCTACATACACACAGTCATCGTGAATTTTGTAAACCAATCGATGTTCGCTGTTAATTCTCCTAGACCCATAACCGCTTTTTTCAAAGCGCAAGGGTTCTGGCTTTTCTATTCCGGAAAATGGATGTATTTTAATATCTTTAAGAAGGCTATAGATACGATTTACTATCTTTGAATTATTCTTTTCCTAATAAGCCAAATCTTCTTTAGCTTTATTTGTATAGATAACGTCCATACATCAATTTTTCTTTCGGTGCGATTTTTTCTGGGAAATCATGTGTTCTATTTCATCAACAGCCTCTGACAAACGCTTGGCGTTTTCAGGGCTTTTTAATAAAAAAGAAGTTTCTTGCATCGCATTAAAATCTTCCAAAGAAATCATAACAACAGGATCTGTATTCGCCCGAGTGATGACGATGGGGCTATGACTATGACAAACCTCTTCCATTGTTTTAGAAAACTCTTTGCGTGCCGCCGTATAGGAAATGATTTGCATGTTTTTCTCCAAAAAGGTACATGTACATAACAAAGCAGCCGTTCAATCAAGGCAAGCTTTTTTACGGGCGCCACCCAGCCCCCGCTTTAAGTAGACCAACAACAATGAAATCGCAGCGGGGGTCATGCCGGGGATTCGAGAAGCCTGCCCGATACTGCTGGGTTTTACGGCCTTTAGTTTTTGGCGCACTTCATTTGATAAACTCGTGATGGCATCATAATCTATGTGTGCTGGAATAATGGCGGCTTCTTGGCGCTCTTGCTTGGCAATTTCTTCTAGTTGCCGCTTGATATACCCTGCATATTTAACCTGCACTTCCACTTGCTCTAATACCATCACATCATCATGCTCGGTTTCATCATTCAGCGCCTTCATTAAACGGGGATGATTCACCTCAGGGCGGCGCAATAAATCCAATAAAGAATATTCGCGCTCTAACTCCTGATTAAAGTGTTGCGCAAAAGCACGCGCTTGATCAGAACCTGCTTGAATCCAGATGGACGCCAAACGCTTATGTTCGCATTCAATTGCTTCACGTTTCGTTTCAAAGGCGCTCCAGCGTTGATCGTTCACACAGCCGAGTTGTCGCCCGATCGGTGTTAAACGTAGATCCGCATTATCTTCGCGCAGCAGTAAGCGATATTCCGCGCGACTGGTAAACATGCGATAGGGTTCTGTGGTTCCGCAGGTAATTAAATCGTCGATTAATACACCGATATAAGCTTCATCACGGCGCGGTGACCAGGCTTCACGCTCTTGTATGCATAAGGCCGCATTTAGACCCGCAATCAACCCTTGAGCTGCCGCCTCTTCATAACCGGTAGTGCCATTAATTTGCCCTGCAAAATACAGTCCTTTAATGTTTTTAGTTTCAAGCGTTGCTTTTAAATCACGTGGATCAAAATAATCATATTCAATGGCATAAGCCGGTCGCGTAATATGACAGCGCTCTAATCCTGGAATGCTGTGCACAAAAGCTTCTTGAGCAGCATAGGGCAGGCTGGTGGAAATTCCATTCGGATAATATTCATGCGTATTTAAGCCCTCGGGCTCTAAAAAAATCTGATGGGAGTTGCGTTCAGCAAAACGCAGCACTTTATCTTCAATGGAAGGACAATAACGCGGACCCACCCCTTCGATTACCCCTGAATACAGGGGTGATTCATGCAAATTCGCCCGAATAATGTCATGCGTTTGTTCTGTGGTGTGCGTGATATAACACGACACTTGTTTGGGGTGTTGAGCGCGATTTCCCAAAAAAGACATGACAGGACAGGGTTCATCACCCGGCTGTTCTTTTAATCGCGTGTAATCAATACTGCGCCCATCGATGCGCGGCGGTGTGCCCGTTTTTAAACGACCCACGCGAAAGGGTAAGGCCCTTAAGCGCTCAGCTAATGCAATAGAGGGAGGATCCCCCGCGCGACCTCCTGAATATTGATTAAGACCAATATGAATTTTGCCTCCTAAGAAAGTACCCGTCGTTAATATCACGGTGGGCGCATAAAACTTTAAACCGGCTTGTGTAATAACACCCTTAACCTGATCCTGCTCCAGAATAAGATCGTCGACGGCTTGCTGAAAAATATGCAGATGGCTTTGGTTTTCTAAACGATGACGAATGTAATTTTTATAAAGTGTGCGATCCGCTTGGCCTCGCGTGGCTCGAACGGCGGGACCCTTGCTGCCATTTAAAACCCGAAATTGAATACCGGCATGATCAATGGCCTCAGCCATCACCCCACCCAAGGCATCAATTTCCTTTACCAAATGACTTTTACCAATGCCTCCAATGGCGGGATTGCAGGACATCTGGCCTAAGGTTTCAATGTTGTGCGTCAGCAATAGGGTGGCTGCGCCCATCCGCGCTGCCGCCAAGGCTGCCTCTGTTCCGGCATGACCACCGCCAATCACAATGACTTCAAAGCTAGAATTCATGAGTTACTCTTTAAAAAGGGAGGTTATCCTAGCATGGTTTTTAAGCAGCAAACCAGCCTTGAATAAATCAGAGTAAATCAGTATGATTAAAAAAGATTAATTACGCTTCGGAGTCCCCTTATGCGCGCCAATACCAAAGTACTCACCGCCCATGTCCCCCATCCACTCGCAGAAAAAGTAGATCAAATCGCTGCCCGCCTGGAGCGCTCAAGAGGCTGGGTAGTAAAGCAGGCCCTAGCCGCTTGGGTTGATCAAGAGGAAAAACACCATCAACTGACCTTAGAGGCTTTGGCAGAAGTAGATGCCAATCATCTTGTCGATCATAAAACCATACTCGCCTGGGTTAACAGTCTTAGTACAAATAATCCTCAAAAACCGCCCCGAACATGAACATAAAATGGACTCATAAAGCATTATCCGATTTAGTTCGGCTCCATGATTTTTTGGCTCCTGTAAATAAACAGGTTGCTGCGCGTGTAGTCCAATCTCTAACATCTGCTCCTGACCGCCTTTTAGAACATCCCCAAATCGGCGAAAAACTAGAAGGTTTTGAGGCTCGTGAAGTGCGTCGCTTGTGGGTGGGTCACTACGAAATGCGTTATGAAATTCAAGGCTCGTTTATTTATCTACTGCGTATCTGGCACTCGCGTGAAAATCGGATCCTAACAAGCAAACTACCCGCTAGAGAGGAAGTCGTCTCTTAGCCTGCCTACTTTATTTCCCAATACAAAAATTCGAAAAAATCTCTCCCAATAAATCTTCGGCTGTAAATTTTCCTGTAATCTCTGAAAGAGCGCTCTGCGCTTGACGAAGATCTTCAGCCACTAACTCATAGGCTTGATGCGTTTTTAATTGGGTAGCGGCTTTTTCAAGCTGTTCTTGTGTTCTTTCAAGTGCAGTCAGATGCCGACGACGAGCACTAAAATAGCCCTCGCTCGCACTTTCAAAGCCCCTGTGTTGCTTTAAATAGTCTTTTAAGAGCTCTATGCCTTTATTTTCTTTGGCTGAAAGCGAAAGCGTGCTGAACTCCGCCGTTTTTTCAATCGAGGGTTTTTCATTTAAAAGATCAATTTTATTTTTAATCAGCAGCAGAGGAATTTTATGAAAGGCTTTTTTAAGAATTTCGGGCAATGCTTTTTGAGCCTGATCTAGGCTGTATTTTGCTCCATCCACCACTAACAAAACTAAATCTGCTTTTTCAATTTCACGCTGCGCGCGGCGTATGCCTTCTTGCTCTATTGCATCGCTACTCTCTCGCAAGCCTGCTGTATCTACAATATGTAAAGGCATCCCATCTAGTTGAATGTGCTCGCGCAAAACATCGCGCGTAGTTCCCTCGCGCTCATTTACAATAGCGCTGTCTCGGCCACTCAATGCATTTAATAAGCTCGATTTTCCGGCATTGGGTTGGCCTGCAATAACAACCGTCATCCCCTCCTGCAACACACTCCCTTGTTGCGCTGCATTGAAAATTTTCTGCAATTGAAGCTGTAAATCACTTAAATCTTGAGCTACAGAGCTCTCTTTAATAAAATCAATTTCTTCTTCCGGAAAATCAATGGAAGCTTCCACCCACAAACGCAGGCGAATTAACCTTTCTAAAAGTTCGTTAATTTTATCTGAGAACTCGCCTTGCAAAGAGCGCAGAGCTGATTTAGCCGCTGCTTCTGTGCTGGCATTGATTAAATCGCTGATGGCTTCCGCCTGTACTAAATCTATTTTATCGTTAAGATAGGCTCGCTCAGAAAACTCTCCCGGGCGCGCTGCTCGCACATCAGGTTCACTTAAAATACAGCGCAACAATCGATCCAAAATAACCGGACCCCCGTGTGCTTGTAATTCTAAAACATCTTCGCCGGTAAAAGAGTGCGGTGCTTGATAATAAAGGGCGATACCTTGATCGATAACCACCCCTTGAAAATCACAAAAATTTAAAAAATCTGCATAGCGTGGCGCGGGGACTTTTCCCAACATTTTTTCAGCCAGAGTTTTTACCTTGGGTCCAGAGATTCGAATAATGCCGACTCCACCACGGCCGGGTGGAGTCGCTTGCGCTGCGATGGTGTCGTTCATGTTATTTTTTATGTGATAATTCAAATCGGCGAATAATGTACCATTGTTGCAAAGCCGACAAACAATTATTCACCAACCAATATAAAACTAGCCCCGATGGAAAGGACATGAAAAAGAAAGTGAACACAACGGGTAAAAACATCATCACCTTGGCTTGCATGGGATCCGGTGGTGGTGGGCTTAGGCGCTGTTGCAAGAACATACTAATTCCCATTAACACCGGTAATACATAAAAAGGGTCTTTGGTCGCCAGATCGTGAATCCAAAAAATAAAGGGGGCTTGTCGCAATTCCACGCTTTCAAATAAAACATAATATAGCGCGATGAAAACAGGAATTTGAACCAAGGTCGGCAAACATCCGCCCATGGGATTAATCTTTTCTTTTTTATACATTTCCATGGTGGCTTGGCTTAGTTTTTGACGATCATCGCCATAACGTTCACGCAGCATCGCAATGCGAGGTTGTATTTCCCGCACCTTAGCCATGGAGCGATAACTGGCTTCTGACAACTTATAAAAAAGTAATTTGATCACAATGGTTACTAAAATAATGGACCAACCCCAATTACCCACCACATTATTAATATGATCCATCACCCAAAAAATAGCCTTGGAAATAATCCACAACCAACCATAGTCGATGGTTAAATCTAAGCCAGGCGCTACGGCATTCAACTGTGTAGCGACCTCGGGCCCTATGTAGAATGTTGAGCTTGCATGCGCAGAAGCACCTGGCGCCAAATTAAATTCTGGTGTAACAAAGCCTACGGTATAAATTTTTTCGTACTCAGAAGAACCCATCGAATAAACGTGACTGTAATAATGGCTGGTTTGTTGTGGATCAGGAACCCAGGCGCTTAAGAAATAATGTTGCTGAAACGCCATCCAGCCCTGTTTGATATTCACGTTTAAGGGGTTGTTTTCTAATTTTTTATAACTTAGTTTTTGATACCGTTTTTCAGGGCTTGAAATGGCCGCGCCTTCATAGGTTCTGGGCTGCATAAAGCCATGCTCTTGCTCGACGGGCTTTTGCTTAATCTGCGAATAAACACTGCCTGACCAAGCCTGTGCCGAATGATTACTCAGCTTGTAATCAACTAAGACCGCATAATTGCCGGGCTTGAAAGTATACAGCTTTGTTACAGAAATGCCGTTGCTGGCTTGTCCGCTTAAAACCACACTCAATGTGGGCGCATTTTTCTGCAGGGTGTAGCTTTGTTGGCTTGCATGAAACACAACATCAACAGGCCCGCTGCGATCTGAACTCGTTAAACCGCTTTGGGTGATATACAGCGTGTTGGGGTCATTAGAAAAGAGTTCGACCGGTGTGTTTTTTTCTTGGAGTGAAACGGGGTATTTTAATAAGGCCGCTTTAACGATGTCGCCGCCCACAGGATTAATATACACATCCAAGACATCTGTTTTAACGTGAATCAGGGCTTGTGGTGTGGTGCTGGCTTGAGTTGGCTTTTCTGCAATAGCATTGCCGCCCGCTTCTTTCTTTGGGCTCGCCACGGTTGTTGGATAAGAACCCGGCACAAAGTCATTGCTTTCAATCGCTGCTGGAATGGCTGTTGCTGTCCTTGGGTGTTCCTTTAACCACGTATTCCACAGAGTGGCGGCAACTACTGCCAAGGCGCCGTATAATGCTAATTTTTTAAAGTCCATAGTGTTCAATGCTCAAAAGGGGTGGGCACAGGATCATAACCACCGGGGTTAAAGGGATGGCAACGCAATAGTCGCCGAAGGCTCAAAAACAATCCTTTCAAAACACCGTATTCACACAAGGCTGTTTTGCTGTACTCAGAACAAGAGGGATAAAATCGACAGCGCGGGCCTAAGAAAGGACGAATGGTTACTTGATAGCCCTTCAGCAAAAAAATTAAGCTTTGTTGCACTGCTGCATTAATCGTGACAAAAGCTCTGTTAAACATTGGCGCTGCTCACTGTGTTTATCATCGCGTGCCGTATTTTTCACTACGATGACAAAATCAATCCCTTTAAGCTGATCCTGTATTAAACGAAATTGCTCCCTAATCATTCGCTTCATTCGGTTTCTGGAAACCGCTGAGGGTAAGTTACTACTGCTTGCAATGCTTCCAAAACGCCCATGCTTCAATTCATTTTGTCGATAATACAAACTGAAGTAGTGACTAAACAGCCGCCGCTTCGATTTAAAAACTTCTTGGAACTCAACCTTCTTACGAATTTTTGCCAGAGGTGAAATGCCCAGGGGCTTTCGGTCTTTATTAAGCACTTAAACGTTTTCTGCCTTTGGCGCGGCGGCGCTTAAGTACCTTTCGACCATTGGCTGTTGACATGCGAGCCCTAAAACCATGGGTACGTTTACATCGGAGGTTGCTGGAACGACTGGTTGTGCCTTGCATAATTTCTGTACCTGTTAGCCTATTTAAAGAGCCCGCCATCATAGAGTAGGGCCGAAGGAGCTGTCAATCTCTTGTTCTTGGGCGGGTGCTGGGTGACAGGCCTGTAGGTTGGTGCCGAGCACACCGTGCGAGGCCCAACATTCCAAAACCAAAGCATCACCAAGTGTTGGGCCTCATTTCATTCGGCGCCAACCTACTACTGCTGTTATCTTATTTAAAAGATAGTAGTAATGATAGGCTGGTCAAGGCGCTGTTGAAAAACCGATTTTATAGAATAATATCAACTTGTTATAGTATAAGACAG
>JAKFXE010000063.1 GCA_021731545.1 Coxiellaceae bacterium | reverse complement strand
AGTTGAAATTGGGTAGCAGTACCGCCCTCAAAAGGAGTTCCCTCTATAAAGCCTTCAAAATCAATCAGCAGGCGATCCCCTAACTGAGAAGCTCGATCCACAACCTGCCAATCGGCATTTTGTTCCAGAATTTTATTCAATACTGTACTAAGATCTTCATCCTTAATTTCAGCCACGGGCTTTTCAATACTAACTCCCTGCAAATCATGCAACTGAATAGTGGGATAGACTTCAAAAACAGCGCTGTACTGCAAATCTTGATTCTTTTCAAATTTGTGGGGCTCAAGCTTGGGCGAACCCGCCATATGAATTTCATTTTCTTTCAAGGCTTGTTGAAAACTGGATTCTACTAGCTCACCACAGGCCTCATATAAAACACCCTCACCAAAGCGCTGTTCAATAACATTCAAGGGGGCTTTACCCGGCCTAAAACCATTTAACTTCGCTGTTTTACTCAGCTTATTGAGACGCTCCCGATATTTTTTTTGTACTTGCTCAGCAGGCACAATGATATTCATACGACGCCCTAAGCCCTCTAAGCTTTCAACTGCAACTTTCATGGATTCTCCGATACTCTGTTCTTAAAAGATGGTGCGAAAGGAGAGACTCGAACTCTCACGGGTCACCCCGCTGGAACCTAAATCCAGTGCGTCTACCAATTCCGCCACTCTCGCTGGTAAAAAGACCGGCCATTCTAGCCCACAACCCAAGCCCTTAACAAGCTTTAGCGAGCCAAAAAGCTAATGCTATAGTCCTGAAACACCCCCCTCGAGATAACGAAGTGAATTAAATCCTGCCTGCTGCAGAATCTTCACCGCCTGCAGGCTTCTAGGCCCTGTGCGACAGTACGTAATAATGAGCGAATTTGAATTCAGTTCATGCAAGCGATGTGGCAGCTCAGGCAAAGGAATCAGCAATCCGCCGATATTATAAGATTCGTGCTCTTCAGGGCTTCTCACATCCAACAATACAAACTCAACTTGATCCGAGCTTAATTTTTTAAGCGACTCTGCAGAAATAGACAAGCTATCAACGCAGGCATTTTCTTTGGGCAATAATTCATTTATTGATTTTTTAAGCGCACAACACTCACACTCTGGATTTTGCTTAAAATTGATTGAACTAAACTCCATCTTAAGCAAATCAACGCACAGCAACTTCCCCACCAACAAAGAGTCTAGCTGTAAAATCCATTTTAAAATTTCATTCGCCTGGATCGTTCCCAACAATCCCGGCAACACACCCAAAACACCGCCCTCAGCACAACTGGGAATCAATTCAGATTTAGGTGGCATAGGAAATAAACAACGATAACAAGGAGCCCCACCCCCCAAAAACAAAGAACACTGTCCCTGAAACTGACGAATGCTGGCGGAGACAAAAGGCTTGTTGAGTTGAATGCAAAAATCATTGATCCAATAACGTGTTGCAAAATTATCTGAACAGTCCGCAACAATATCGTATTGGTTGATAAGCTCCGCCGCATTATCCACGCTTAGGCGCTGCACATAGATATGCACATTAATATCGGGATTGAGAGCATTTAATTTTTCTTTGGCTAAGTTTGCTTTTTTTTGACCCAACTGATTTGTCGTATATAAAACCTGGCGTTGCAGATTACTAAGTTCCAGCGCATCATCGTCCACAATGCCTAAAGTGCCCACGCCTGCCGCAGCTAAATATAAAAGCAGCGGCGATCCCAAGCCACCGGCCCCCACACACAAAACACGCGCCGCTTTTAATTTAGTCTGCCCCAATAGGCCCACTTCACTCAAATTTAACTGCTGAGCGTAGCGAGCACATTCATTAACATTTAAGTTATAAGCTGACATTGTTTCACTAACTCCAACAATTCTTGTGTCATAGCCATAGGATCCTCTGCTTGAGTAATGGCCGAAATCAAGGCAACACCACTCACACCCGAAGCCCAAACCGCAGGCAAACGCTCTACATGAATACCTCCAATCGCCACCACCGGATAAGAGAGTTTACGACACCAATATTCGAGTTGCGCAATGCCTTGCGGCGCAAAGCGCATCGCTTTGCTGGTGGTGGGAAAAATAGGACCAAAAGCCAAATAGGAAGGCTGCATTGCCAAGGCTCGATGAATCTCTTCAAAAGAATGCGTACTCACTCCCAGGCGTAATCCAGCACCGTGTATTTTTTCAAGATTTGCGAAGTCCAAATCTTCTTGCCCTAAATGCACACCATAGGCCCCATGCTCTATGGCCAAATCCCAATAATCATTGATAAATAAACGAGCCTTGTATTGTTCCGAGAGCGCAATGCTGGCTTTAATTTCGCTTTCTAAAGCAGAACCTGTTTTATCTTTAATGCGCAATTGAATCGTACTCACGCCTAAGGGCAAAAGTCGTGCGATCCATTCGTGGCTATCCACCACAGGATACAAACCCAAAGGTGCAAGACCACAATCTAAAAATTTCACGACACAGGCTCTTGATGCCAAAACAAAGTATCCAACAAGGCAGTGCTCGCATGCGCCATATTGCGCTCAGGCATCATGCCCGCCTCATAAGCAGAGCGTCCTGATTGAACAGCTTCCCGAAAGGCTTTTGCCATGAGTACAGGGTCTTTAGCCAAGGAAACCGCCGTATTTAAAAGCACCGCATCAAAACCTAACTCCATAGCCTGCACGGCATGTGAGGGTTTTCCAATGCCCGCATCGATAATTAAGCTCACTTCAGGCAATCGTGCGCGCAGAATTTCCAAAGCATAGGGATTGATTAAGCCTTTGCCCGAACCAATCGGCGAAGCACCTGGCATTAAAATACGGCAACCACAATCCACAAGTCGCTGACACAAAATTAAATCATCGCTGCAATAGGGAAAAACCTCAAAGCCCTCTGCAATTAACATTTTAGTGGCTTCCAGTAATTCAAAAGGATTCGGCTGCAGCGTGTAATCATCCCCCACCACTTCCACTTTAATCCAAGGAGTATCAAAAATTTCTCGCGCCATGCGCGCCGTTGTTAATACTTCTTTAACGCTGCGACACCCCGCAGTATTGGGCAAGACCTGGCAATTCAGTTGTTTAATAGCATCCCAAAAACTTTCGCCTCCCTGGGGCTCTGGCATTTGACGACGCAGGGCCACTGTAATAATTTCAGCACCGGATTGCTGAATCGCCTTCTGCATAACACTCAACGAAGGATATTGTGCTGTACCTAATAATAAACGACTGGATATTTTTTTATCGGCCAAGCTCCACATCTTAACCTCCTTGCATCGGCTCAACGGTCTCAACAAAATCACCTTCTTTAAGATAGGTTTCTAAGTAGCGTGAGCGCATGACAAATTCTTTATTGATCGCCACCGCAAAATGTCGCTCAATAAATCCGTGTGTATACAATAAATTTTCTAAAGTATTGTCTTTTTCAATGATAACTGATTTATTGTTGAATTTAATATTAATCACTCACACTCTCCCATAGATTTGAATAATAAAGTCCTGAAACCCCCGATTCTAAATAGCGCAGAACCTCTTCCGCCAGGCTAGGTGCAATTAAAAAACCATGCCGATATAAACCATTAATTGCCAACAAACCCTTTTTAATTTTAATGCTCGGCAAATGATCCGGCAACGTAGGACGACTCTGCGTAGCTGTTTTCAGCACGCGCGCCTCAGCAAAACCAGGGTGTATATAATAAGCCGCCGATAATAACTCTAAACTCGTGCGCACTGAAATAGGGCCATTGTCTTCAGACTCAATTTCACTCGCGCCTATAATATACTGCTCATCAGGTCTCGGCACCACATAGAGCGCATAACGCGGGTGCAGTAAACGCACTGGATGCTGAAGCACAACCTGAGGCGCGTGCAACCAAATCAATTCACCTCTCACGCCCCGTAAGCTTGAAAAAGTTTCTTTAGCTGCTAAGCCTCGACAATCCATGATCCAATCAAAGTCTTGCCGCACACCCCCAACACTTAAGGAATGCGCCTGAATTTCACTTACCCGCGTATTTTCATAAAAGTGCACACCTCTTTCCTGGAAAAATCCCGCCAAAGCATCCATTACAGCTTGGCTATCCATCTGCGCTTCTTCCGGAAAATAATAAGCCTCTTTAAATTTTCCTAAATCGGGTTCAAGTTCCGTCAGTTGCGCATTATCAATCAACTTAAAAGGAGCTTGATCTTGCAGCTTGCTCTCAATCACACCCATATATCGAATCAGTTCTGAACGATCCTGCGGATGTGCCAATAAGAGACTACCCTTTTGACTAAAATAAAGGGGCTTGTTTAATTGTTTAAGCATCTTGGGCCAATGCTGCTGAATCGACTCCTTACCTAGTTGATAAACACAGTGATCCGCTTTTTCAAGTTCAGCGATGGCACTCAACATTCCGGCTGCCACATAACTGCAATTGGAGCCAGCCCTGGCAGAGCTTTGATCAAACAAACTCACCTCATAACCCGCATTCACCAGAGAAAGGGCTAGCACTCGACCCATAATGCCTGCACCAACCACCGCTATTTTCATACAGCCGCGGCCGCGGATTCCGCTTCAAGCGCCTGTTCACGGATTTCATGGGAGATCTTCATTGAGCAAAATTTTGGACCGCACATCGAACAAAACTGAGCTTCTTTAGCCGACTCTTGTGGCAAAGTTTCATCGTGAAAAGAGCGCGCCGTATCCGGATCTAAAGAAAGATTAAACTGATCCTCCCAGCGAAATTCAAAACGCGCGGCTGAAATGGCATCATCGCGATAACGCGCCGCAGGATGTCCCTTGGCAATATCCGCTGCGTGCGCTGCGATTTTGTAAACAATAATCCCTTGCTTCACATCTTCTCGATTAGGCAAGCCCAAATGCTCTTTGGGTGTGACATAACACAAAAGTGCACAGCCATACCAGCCAATCATCGCGGCTCCAATACCGCTGGTAATATGATCATAACCCGGTGCGATATCCGTCGTCAGAGGGCCCAAAGTATAGAAAGGCGCTTCCGCACACGCCAACAATTGCTTATCCATATTCGCTTTAATCAGATGCATGGGCACATGACCGGGGCCTTCAATCATTACCTGCACATCGTGCTTCCAGGCAACTTGTGTGAGCTCACCTAAAGTTTTTAATTCAGCAAATTGCGCTGCATCATTGGCATCCGCAATAGAACCAGGACGCAAACCATCTCCCAGGGAAAAACTCACATCATAGCTGCGCATGATCTCGCATATTTCTTCAAAATGCGTATACAAAAAACTTTCTTGATGGTGTGCTAAACACCATTTCGCCATAATAGAACCACCGCGCGAAACAATACCTGTGATGCGTGAAGCCGTCAGCTGAATATAACGCAACAACACTCCGGCATGAATCGTAAAATAATCAACCCCCTGCTCAGCTTGTTCAATCAAAGTGTCTCGGAAAACAGCCCAGCTTAAGTCTTCAGCTATGCCCCCCACCTTCTCCAAGGCTTGATAAATAGGCACGGTTCCAATGGGCACCGGCGAATTGCGCACGATAAAATCGCGCGTGGTGTGAATATTCTTTCCGGTAGAAAGATCCATCACCGTATCTGCACCCCAACGGATCGCCCAAATTAATTTTTCAACTTCTTCTTCAATAGAAGAGCTTACAGGAGAGTTTCCAATATTCGCATTAATCTTAGTTAAAAAATTACGACCAATAATCATGGGCTCCAATTCTAAATGATTAATATTCGCCGGAATAATCGCGCGACCTCGCGCCACTTCAGAGCATACAAACTCAGGGGTTATTTCTGCGGGGATCTGCGCACCAAAGGCTGAACCCTTCAAGCGTTGCTCGCGCTCTGCATCAAAGGCCGCCATCTGTTTTTGGTTCTCACGAATCGCCACAAATTCCATTTCAGGCGTAATGATATTGCGTCGGGCATAATGCATTTGAGTCACACACTGGCCCGCTTGAGCACGGCGTGGGCTGCGCTGCAAGCCCGGCTCAAAACCCAACATCGCCTTGCTTAAGTCCTGATAACCATTATCCTGAGGCTTCATTTCACGCCCTGAATACACTTCTGTATCCTTGCGCTGAATAAGATATTGGCTGCGACGATCTGCCAAACCTAAACGAATATCCACAACAGCTTGGGAATCCGTATAAGGGCCTGAAGTATCATAAACAGGCACCGTTTTCCCATTCGTTAGTTGAATTTCTCTTAAAGGGATACGCAGTTCTGGATGAATACTACCAGGCAAATAGCATTTTTTAGAACCGCTCAGCGGCTGACGAAAGTGTGGATCAATCTGCATAATAGCTCCCTATTCAATTGAGCCAGCACACAGAATAGAGAGAAAGAAAGATAGAAGAATCAAAGATTCATCATCACTTCACATTCCCTACGCAGGTCCTAGCCTATTCAGGTTCGAAGGGTCAAGCAAAATCGCTTTCTCAGCCCTAAGGCTCCCCCAGTGATATAACGACGGCATTTAAACACAGTTCCTCAGGGGATGCTAGGCGGATCAAAAATAGGTATTAAGAGGAATGCATTAAAAGTGGCTCACAACCTAAGGCAGGTAATACAACTTCGTTAAGCGTTTAAGTGCCGCCCTTCCCGATTCCAGTTTGGGCGCTCAGGGGTGGCTCAAAGCCCACCCCTGCTCAGAATTTATTTAGGATTTTTGGACAGAATTACCTGAAACACAGGCTGCGCCCCAACACACATCCTGATAACAAGCCGTTTGATTGACCTGAGAAGGATTGCCATTATAAGCGGCATACACCCCTGTTGCACAAAAAACGCTGAATATACCCACCACCATTAATCGAAGAATTTTCATAAAGACCTCCTTGTCTCTATTGATAGAACCTATGAAGTGTAGACCCGAAAAGGCATTTTCGCCAATTTCCCACAAAAATAATCAAAGAAGCCTAGAATTTGACCCCCATTTTCTCAAAAAAGTCCGCTGCCCTAAGGCCACCTCTCGAAATGATTATTTTGGTGTCTGGCTCCGCTGAAAAAGATTTTAACCCATTGATTTAATGTGTTGCGGTGCCTGACTCCAAAATAAAAATCAAAAATTTTGAATAAATAGAGGTGCCCCTAAGATTTCCTTAAGCCTGGCCTGTTAAGCTTGGCCTATAACTATTGGAAAGAGAACAATGAGAACACTTTTAAATGAATTCGAAGCTTTAACCCATCAGGGCGCCTTTGATGGAGCCACCACAGAACTGCCTGAACATTATCAGGCGGCTCTACGCTATCAAGAAGCTTTACTGGCGGCAGATGGAGACTACCTTAAAGCCAAGCATTTTTATAATGAAGAAGCTTTTTCTCTATTCTCGGATCTGCTCAATTATGGAAATTCTCATGACCTGGAAAAATTTTATAACTGCTTAGAGATCTTGATAACTTCAAGCGAAGTCTATGACTTTGGAAAAATATTTTCTGTTAATGGGGGAATTAATTCAGATTCTATTGAAAGCCTTCTGAATGAAGGCTTTAATCATCTCAGCATACTCTTAATAAACAAGCCTGAACTGGATGCTAATCAGATAAAATCTGCCATAAACAATGGGTTATCCCATATTTGCTCAGAAAGACCCATGACAGCTTCATTATGCCTGTCTTTTATAGGATTTTTATTATTAGAGCGCAATTTTACGACACAAGACACCAAAGAATTGCTGGAAGGGAAAGCCCGATTTTTGATTCAGACGCCTGAACTTAAAGAACACTATTTATGCTTAATCGGCAGCTTACTACAAAAAAATATTGAGCCCAAAGAAGCTCTTTCCCTACTAACAGAACTCTTGAACTCAGAGATAAAGTTTATTTTATCACCGACTCTATTTTCACAACTTCTTAAAATCTTAATAAAAATTTCCAATGATACTGAGATTACCTCTACTGAATTATCGACTGCATTTTCCGGATTAATACCACTTATTTTTCATGAGTCTCAAGCTGAGGAGTATATGCATGGAATGAGCGCCCTTTCTCCTGAGAAAGCACTGGCCATCAGCATTGATTTTTTGAGAAATTTGATCCAGTCAAATTACTTAAAAGAAAGCCCAGACCTTATTGGAGTTTTCCTAAATCTAATGAACTCCCTGTTTACGCTGGGTCTAGATATCCCCACCGGCATTAGACTGTTAAATGAATCTAATCCTGATGAACATAGGATGTCGATTTTATTAAAGCACTTAATGGAACTGATTCGACAATCTAATTCACCCTACCTAATAGGATTTTTGTATGAGATTATTAATGATTCTCATTTATTGGCTAATCCAGACTTTAGACCTCTATTGAAAAGTTTAGCCCAAGCAAGCATTGCTGGAAGAACTCTAAAAAGCATTATATTTGAATATATGAAAACCAGTATTCCAAGCCCGGAAAGAATGCGACTCTTTCAAAGGATTATTGATGAACACTCCTTGTTGAAAGCTAATTCAAGCGCTGAAGTATCTCCTTTCACCCGATTTTTCAGCGAACCTCGAAATTTACTTCGCCCCTCTAGCCTAGAACGAGGCACTTTAAGGGCTATTCGAGAAGCTATCTCCACCGAAACATCATCCAGTGTCTGCACAACAAGCGCCTCACTCTTTCCTCCCGCACCGCCTCGCACCCCAGCAAAAAAAATCACTCCAAAAGCAGCAGATCCAGATGATCCCTCAGGAAATTCCCAGGTTTACGGCAGTATCACCGATAAACATCTTTAAAATAAATTTAACTGACCGCCCGCCAAAACATTAAAAACATAATTCTCAGTGATCCCATTGACAATCCCTCCGGGAGCTCACTAGAATCCCCGCTACTCTAAAACAGGAACCTCTCCAATGCCCTCAAACGATCCTACAAAATCAAAATCTTCCTCTTCAAGCTTCACAGAGAAAGGAGAAGCTCCTCCACTAAAGTGGTTTGAGAGACTTTCCACTTTAACAAAAACATCTAAAAAGCCCACCGAAAAAAGTTTAAGTCTTCTTGGACAAGAAAAACGATTAAGGGGTAACTACCCAGCTGCCCTAGTGGATTTTGATGCAGCACTAAAAGAAAATCCAAAAGATCTCAATGCCTTGAAATATCGTGGTGAATTAAGACGTTTGATGGGTGATTATGCAGGAGCACAACAAGATTTTTCAGAGTACTTAAAACGAAACCCAAAAGACCCTGGCATCCAAGCACTCCATGCAGAAATGCAACGCGTATTAAAGGTGCTTCCTGCAATCAAAGAAGACTCGCCCTCCACCGAAACAGAGGCCTGGGACAGTGTCAGCATCCGCAGTTTATACAAAAAAGAAGGAATGACTTTTTCACCCACTGCAGGCAGACAAGTCCTATGGTCAGAGCCGCCGCGAAAACCTGCTACCACACCCAAACCCCTGAACGCTATTTTACCTCCTTTAAAATACAAATAGCGTGAGAGCAAACCAACGCTCTCTTTTTCGTATCACTCGGATGAATAATGTACTATCGATTACAAGCTTCTTCTCTTAAAGGCAATCTTGATATACCGCCCTCTAAATCGCACAGCCTGCGCGCTATTTTATTTGCAAGCCTCGCTGATGGAAAAAGTACTATTTATAATGCACTACGTTCTCCAGACACAGAGGCCATGATTCAAGCCTGCACGGCCTTAGGTGCGCTGATAAAAACAAATGATCATGAAATCGTGATTCAAGGTGTGTCGGGAAAGCCGACGCACTCTTCGAGATACATTAATGCAGGAAATTCAGGGCAAGTCTTACGATTCATTACCGCCATTGCAGCCCTCAGCTCCGGACAAACTCTTATTACGGGCGACCGTTCTCTTTGCAAGAATCGCCCCATAAAATCATTGCGAGATGGGCTCAATCAACTCAAGGCATTGGCAATTTCTACTCAAGAAAATGACTATGCCCCCATCCTAATTCAAGGGCCTTTGCACGCAGGTGAGGTTTGTATAACAGGGGAAGACTCTCAACCGGTTTCAGCTTTACTGATGGCAACCGCTTTTGTTCAAGGTGAGTCTAAAATTCATGTTACAAATCCGGGTGAAAAACCATGGGTGGATCTTACGCTCAGCTGGTTTGATCGATTAGGCATCCCATATCAGAGACAGGATTACACTCACTACACATTGGCAGGCAATAGCTCGTACCCCGGATTTGAATACACGGTTCCCGGAGATTTTAGCTCGGCGGCCTTTACTTTGATTGCAGCACTCATCACGCATTCTGAAATAACACTGAATCATCTTGACATGAACGACTCCCAGGATGATAAAGCCATTATTCCGCTCCTAGAAAAAATGGGGGCTCAGATCACCGAACTTCCCGATGAACTCATTATTCAAAGCAGCGCTCTCACAGGAGCCAAACTGGATAGTCATGGTGATCATCGCATTGCTTTATCCTTAGCGGTAGCTGCCTTAGCCGCTGAAGGAGAAAGCTGGATTAATAACACCCAATGCGTTTCAAAAAGTTATCCCAACTTTGTTCACTCATTCCAAAAATTGGGCGCTCGTATAGAACAACACGAAATTCATTACACGCTTAAGGCAACGACAGGAGCTTTTGATGGCCAGTAATTCCTTTGGAACTTTGTTTAAAATCACCACCTGGGGTGAGTCACATGGAAAAGCCATTGGTGTGGTCATTGATGGTTGCCCTGCGGGTCTGGAAATCAGCGAGGATGAGATTAATCAGGCGCTGGCCCTACGAGCTCCCGGTAAAAATGCTTATACCAGTCCTCGCATGGAAACTGATCAAGCCGAAATTTATTCAGGACTTTTTGAGGGAAAAACCACGGGCGCACCCATCTCCATTATTATTCTCAACAAGGATGCTGACTCCAGCAAATACGAACCCATTAAAAATGTGCTACGCCCAGGGCATGCTAACTTCACCTACTTAGAGAAATAC
>JAKFXE010000118.1 GCA_021731545.1 Coxiellaceae bacterium | reverse complement strand
TTCGTCAATACGAAGAAGAAATTCAAAATCTGCGGACCTTCCCGCTGAAGGATGCACCTTAGTGCAAGGCCTTTGGTTATTATTATTGCCCGTAGCTGCAAGCTGTGGTTGGTTTACCGGGCGCAATCCCAAGCACCTCAGCCTGCGTTCTAAGGCAAATCCTTCAACTCTGCGTAAAGATTATTTTGCGGGTTTAAATTATTTGATTAATGAGCAACCCGATAAGGCTGTTGATGTTTTTATCAAACTGCTGGAAGTCGATAGCGATACCGTAGAAACCCATTTAGCCTTAGGCAGTTTATTTAGGCGCAAAGGGGAGGTGGATCGCGCTATTCGCATTCATCAAAACTTGATGGCCAGACCTCAATTGGATCCTCTGCATCGGCTGCATGCTACTTCAGCTTTGGGCCAAGATTATCTCAAGGCGGGAGTGTTGGATCGAGCTGAGCGCATCTTTTTGGAGCTGAGTGAAAATAAATCGCATGAGCAACAAAGCCTGCGTTATTTGATGCGAATTTATCAGCAAGAGCGTGAATGGGCGAAGGCTATTGAGGTTGCTGTTAAATTACAAAGTTTATCTAAAGAGCCCATTTCCACCGTTATTGCCCAATATTACTGCGAATTAGCCGAGCGGTGTTGTGCTGCACACGACGATGCTTCGGCAGAAAGCCATCTTAAACTCGCCCTGCAGCAAGACCCGCAGTGTGTGCGAGCTACCTTAATGCAGGCTCGATTGACAGAAAAATCAGGTGATTATCTTGAGGCCATTCGGCTCTATCAAAAAGTTAAGCAGCAAAATGTCTCTTTTTTAAGTGAAACCGTAGCCCCTTTGATGCGCTGTTATCAAAAATTGGGTGAGCAAGAGGCTATGTTGGACTATTTTAAGGACTGCTTAAAAGACCACCCAAAAATCAGTGCAAGCTTAGCTTCTGCGGGGTTTTTTGAATATCAGTTATCAGCAGGGCTCTCTCTTCAAGAGCTCGGTGAGCTCTTTGTTAATCAACCCTCGCTTTCGGGTTTAGAAAACTTATTATCTCTTTATACCCACCATTCTGAATACGAGACTAAAGTAAAATTTGAAAGTTTACAAAAAATGGTTTCGCGCCTACTCGCCCATAAACAACTCTATCGCTGTTCTCACTGCGGTTTGTCGGGCCGTATGTTGCATTGGCTTTGCCCGAGTTGTCAACAATGGGCTAAACTTAAACCCCTAGTGCTTGAAGATGCTTAAGCGCTGCGATTGGTGTCAAAAAGATGCCTTATACCAGGATTATCATGATACGGAATGGGGAGTGCCCTTGCATGATCATCAAAAGCTCTTTGAATTTTTGATTCTAGAGGGACAGCAAGCGGGTTTGAGTTGGCATACGGTGCTTAAAAAACGCGAACATTATCGGAAAGTGCTGGATGACTTTAATCCCCAGAAAATGGCGACTTACAACACACGAAAAACAGAGTCTTTGCTGCAAGATCCGGGTATTATTCGGAATCGTTTAAAAGTTCAATCGCTCATTCAAAATGCTCGGGCTTATTTAAAACTCCAAGAGTTGGGAGAGAATTTTAATGACTATGTTTGGTCTTTTACAGAAGGAAAGGTCGTGCATAACACTTGGAAGAGTGTCACGGAATTGCCTCTTAGCAGTAAAGCTTCCCAGGCGATGTCTAAAGACTTAAAGCAACGAGGTTTTAATTTTGTGGGTGAGACTATTTGTTATGCTTATATGCAAGCCATCGGTATGGTAAATGATCATATCCAATCGTGTTTTCGGTATTCGGAGCTTAAAGCATGAAGACTGAAACGAAAGTTGAAAAAAAGCTCTTGCATTATATGCACAAAGCGAATGATGATTTTAAAATGATCGCCCCGGGTGATCGCGTGATGGTGTGTCTCTCCGGAGGGAAGGATTCCTTTACGATGCTGACATTGCTCAATGCCATGCGCACGGCCTCCCATTATAAATTTGAGTTATTTGCTTTTACCTTGGATCAGGCTCAGCCCGGCTGGAAAGATCAAGCTTTGCGAGAATGGCTGGAGTCTCGAAAAATCCCCTATGAGATCTTAACGCGCGATACCTACAGTATTGTGAAAGAAAAAATTCCTGAAGGCCAAACCTATTGCTCCCTGTGTTCCCGACTGCGGCGCGGTATTATTTACAATTATGCCGAGCAAAAAGGCTTTAATAAAATAGCTTTAGGCCATCATCGAGATGATCTGATTCGAACCCTCTTAATGTCAATTTTATACTCAGGGCAAATTCAGTCCATGCCACCTAAATTATTATCCGATAATAAAAAGCATGTGGTCATTCGACCCATGGTCTATTGTCAGGAAGAGGATATTAAAGGGTTTTCAAATGAACAACAATTTCCCATTATTCCGTGCAATCTCTGCGGCTCTCAAGAAAATTTGATGCGAGTTCGGGTGAAGAAATTAATTGATCAATTGGCTGAAGAAAATCCCAAAGTGCCTAGCAATATATTGCATGCCTTGCAGAGCGTAAAACCCAGTCAGTTGATGGATCAATCTCTGTGGGCTTTTAGAGAGTTGGAGAGGGAGCTTTAAACTTGTCGGCAATGCGTTTCTTTGATTAAGGGCATGAGCACTAAGCCCAGAATAAACAGCAAGGGTAAAACCGCTAGTGCTGCATGATAATTGTGCACGCTAAAAAGGCGTGCACCCGCATCCATTTTTCCATCCCAACCCAGATCTAGTAATTTCCCAACAAAGGGCTCAATCACGGCCTCGCACAGCGAATCAAAGGTATTCATAAATCCCAAAACGGTGGCCGCAAAAGCCAGAGTATTAATTTCACGGATCATGGAAAAACATAAGAAAAAGCAACTGGCACCCAAACCAAAGCAAAACAATAAAGTGCTTAAGAGCATAGCCGAGGCCTGGGGCAAATACAGTACCGCTACAATCGTGAAAAGTGCCATCACAGTGCCTGCGCCCATAATTATTTTGCGTCGTCCTATGTAATCTGAAAACCAGCCTGAGAGCGGGCAGCCGATGGCAAAGCCCACAAAAATCAGTGAAATCGTGCTGGCCGCTGTGGTCACATCAAGATCGTAAGCTTGATGTAAAAAAGAAACACCCCACAGACCACCGAAAACAGAGACCGGTGCAAAGGCGAGCCCGCTGTAGAGTGAGAGCAGCCAGGTTTGCTTGCTCTTCATAATTTTTTTCAGCTGATGCAGCAGGGGTTCTCGCTGGGAAGATACGTCATCCGGCTGAGTAGAATAATTTCCTTTTTTATCCCTTAGGCTCATAAAAATAAGTGCGGCTAAGGCAAAGCCGGGTAGCGCACAGTCATAAATGGTTTCACGCCAGCCCTGCAGCTTAACCAAATAGGCTAGAGGCGCCTCACCTCCTACGGCACCTAACATGGCCACCGTCATGCTCAAACCCGCCATCAGGGCAAAGCGTTTGGGGGGGAACCATAGAGTGGATAATTTAAAACAGGAGACTGCGGCAAAGGCTGTGCCAAAACCCATCAATGCGCGCGCTAAGCTGGCGGGCAGTAAGGAGTGTGCTGAAGCAAAGCAAAGACAACTCATGGCGCTGATGAAAACGGCTGCAGAGGTGATCCAGCGCGTGCTGTAGCGATCCAGCAAAATACCGACGGGAATTTGCATGATGAGATAAGCATAAAAATAACAGGCCGCCAAATTACCCAGGCCCGCGCCGCTGATATCAAAGGCGCGCATCAAATCTGCACTCATAATGCTGGGAAAAACCTGTAGAACATATTTATAAAAGAAAAAGGCGGCTGCCAAGGCCCAGATAAACCAAGGATAGGCTAGGGATCGCCAGCGTGCGGGGGAATGATGAGCTAAATTCATACTCGGGCCTAAGAAGAGGGGCCTGCCCATTGCAGGACCCTGGATTCTAGGGTTAAAGGGGCTGGATTTCAATAGAGCTCGTGTTTTTCTGGGGCAGGGTACAAACAACATTCACATGGCCGATCCTTTTTGAAGAAAGGGGTCTATGCCTTATGACAATCTCTATATCTTGATTTAATTTATTCAATAGATGAATTAATTTCTCTAATGAGAATCCGGACAGTTGACCACGAGCCAATAAAGATATTTTTGGTTGTGTAATGTCCAGCTTTTCAGCCGCTTGTACTTGTGTCCATTTTTTGTCTTCTATGAGAGTTAAGAGTCGGGAAGCAAGCACGGCTTTTGCCTGCATTCTTTCAGGATTAGGTAGATCTAAATCTTTGTAAACATTTCCGGAGCTACGATGGCATTTTAAATTATTCATAATTTTTGTCTTCTATAGTTAAAGTACATTTCTATTTTTTGGCATGTTGTTTTGCTACAATCAGGCGCTGCCTAATTAAATCAAGGTCTTCCTTAGGGGTTTTAATGCCCGCTTTAGATTTTTTCTGAAATACATGCAAAACATAAATATCATTACCTAGTTTTACTGCATAAACAGCGCGATATGCATTTTTATTATAGGTGGACACTATTTCAAAAATCCCGCCCTTTAATCCCCTAAGAGGCTTCGCATGGCTTGGTTTTTTGCCTTCTTGGGTTTGATGAAGAGAAAATCCAAATTCCCTTTGAACTGCTTTGGGTAGATTTTTCATATCCTCTAGGCTAGAACCAACCCAAGTAATAAGCTTTAAACCGAGGACATTCATTTGAAATTTCTTACAAGCCGCATAATATACCTATTTTGGTCTAATTTCAATTTTTTAATGGGGCGTTGGTTTTTATAAAAAAATATCGATAGAGCAGGAGCCCTTATTTTTTGCCCTGGAGGGCACCCAAAGCCAGGCATCCCAGCCTAGGCGAGGACCTTCATTCTCTTCTAGAAAGCTGCAGGGGCCCTCACTCCATTTAACTAAAAAGCGTAATTGAAATAGGTAGTTATCTTCGATATAACTTTGGATCAAATTAAAAATTTCCTGCAGATAGCCTTCGGTATTAAGCAGAGTGTGATAGCACTCATAGTCTAAGGGTCCCAGTACGATGATCAATTTGGGAGTAAGGCTGAGAATCTTATTTCCCAGCAAGCTGTTTTTACCCAGGCTATTAAAATGGGATTTGATGGAAAGTTGGCAGGCATAGGAGGTTTTCAGCGGCACAAACACTTTTTCTCGAATAATGCTTTTACAAGGCAATTGAAAATAGGCGCTGATCAGACAGCATAATGCAGCCTCAGAGCGTAATCGAAATAAAAATAGGGCACTATAATAGCTTAAGTCTTCTTCAAAATTGTTTTTAAAAGTATCGATACCCAAAAAACCATTTTTAGATGATGGGCGTTTTCTTGCATTCCGCTCTATTTGAATAGAGTGTTGTTGTGAGCTCCAGCTTTCATACATCAATTTTAAAAGAGGTGTATTAAACAAAGCATAAAAATCTAAGAGCTGCCTTTGTGTTCGATGAGATTGGCTCAAAAAGGCGTGCGTGTAGTGTTCAGGCAGGGCGCCCTCTGATCCTAATAAACTGTGATAGGGAATTTGAATGTTATTTTGTTCAAAATGAGTGGCATCACCTGAGAAAGCATAAGATATTTTTGAATCTAGATTAAGAGAATCAAGATCGTAGGCATTTTTTTCTAGATAGTGCAAGAGCTCGAGGAGATTAATTTCCATGGCTCTTAATTTTCGAGAAAAAATCGACTTTTATAGGGGTATTTAAGTTGCTATAGGACTCAAACAGTTTTTCTAAGATTTCTTTGAATAATTGAAATTTCAAGAGACTGGAATCCGATACCAAAAACTGTATTTCCTGCTGCAAGAAGGGATGACAAGAGAGCCCATCATTAAGACGAGTCCAAGCTTTGCCTTGACTCAGCTCTATTAGGGAGTCTAAAAGCTGTGCTAGGGCCGGAAGCTGGTGACGATTATAGAGGCTAAAGCATTTTTTTAAATGCTCCAGTCCTTCGGAGACTGAGCCCAGGCAATAATTTGTATTTAAGTACTGAACAAACTCAAGCGGGGAGACTTTAGGCGGTGTTTTCAAGGAGGTGGGTTCTAGTATACAGTGTATCGCTTCAATCCCAGGATGGCTTTCTTTTTTAAAGTAAAGTTGGGGCTGGTGTTGCTGAAAAAGTTCTCTGGGATAGTCGGCCTGGCAGCACAGGGTTTGGCAACTGATCACTTCAGTTTCAGCGGCATTGTTCATAAGTTTTAAAATAAGATGTTGTTTGCCTTCTTCATCCCGAGTGTTTTCTAAATCCCAATAGCCCTTTTCAGAATGTTGTTTGTTTTTGAAACTTGTATGTAATAGAGGAAAATATTCTTTAATGGCTCCCAAAGATTTTCCATACACCTGGGTAATCGCATATAGGTAGAGCGGAGTCTGCGGATTTTGTTCTAGTATGAGAGGGTATTGACTTTTTTGAGCCTGCGTTAGAATGGGTTCGGCATGATGAGTAAAGATATTAATAATAGGGCTGCAGTTCAGCAAAAGACTCTGCTTTGTGCACTTTAATCCGGAATCACACTCTGAAAAATTAAATTGAATTTCAATACTGCCTTCTAAGCTAAATTCATCCGGTATTGTAAGTTCAAAAAACATAAATTTTTGAGGGTAGGCAAAAAATTCAGCCATAATCCTATGAATTTCGAGCACATGTTTTGGGTAGGGCAGCACGGGATGCTTAAAGCCCAGCCATTCCAGTGCATTTTCTTTAAGGATAATCCCTTGCTGTGCTTCAAAATGCTTTAACTCAATGGATTTAATGGCGCCATGAAGTAGTCCATATAAACTGAGTGCCTGAGTTAAGGGCAGGTTGATGTAAAATCCTATGCTTTCGACAAAAACTTTTTTGCTTGCTCTGAGCTTAAGTTTAAGCGCGCTACCCTCTGGCTGAATCTGATAATCAAGTTCGAGTATTTGAAGAGGGATGAGCTTTGTGGGATAGCATACTTTAAATTCACAAGGCGCTTGATGATTCGCCTTTAAATACAATAGACTCCCTTCAGGAATTTCACTGTTTTTGTCTGCAGAGCTTCTGGGTGAAAACTGTGCAATACTCAAGGAAGGATAGGGATAATCGTGCTGAGGCGCGATGGATCGCAAGAGTGATTGCAGTAAAGCACCTTGTCCTTGATCCAGTTGATAGTGAAGGCGTGCGCTGAAAAAAGCGAAGGCTTGTAGTAGATGCCTGAGCAGGGGGTCTTTTAGGTGCTGCCCTTGGATCCCCAATGAGTCCGCTAGCTCAGGAAAGCGTTTTCCAAATTCTGTGGCCTGTGTGTGTAGAGCATGTAACTCGGTTTCATAAAAAGGCAAGAGTTGTTCAAACATGTTTCACCTGAAAAACGGTGGGCTCTAAATAACAGCACAGGGAAAAATGCAGCCATTGCTTCTTTTCTAGCGCATTTAATCTTCCCCGCAGTTCCAATTCGAGCTCTTTTCGCTTAGTCTGAATTTGGGGTTTTGCTCTCACTGCCCACTCTTTTAGTCGAGGTTCTGATTGAAGCAAGCAGCCCTGAATCTGATGGCATAAAGAATCCATCCAAGACTCTTCAGACTCAGAACTTAAAAAACCATTCTTGGGTAATTTGAAATGATTCACCCTGGCGAATTCCATCACGGAATCATTTAAAATACGTTCGATTTCTTCAGCAATGCATTGGGCATAAGCCTCTTCATCAATACTGATGTGACTGAAACTGCCAAAGAGTCGCTCATGCAGCGGGGTTATATAGTTCATAGAGTAATTCTCGTGTGTAATTCAGGATCGCTTTCAAATTGCATCAAAGAAGGCTGTAATTTTAAATCGACGCTGCAGGTATTTTTTCCACTGAAGTAGCCTTGAGTATCGATTTTTATGCGGGCCTCTTGCAGCGGAAATTTAGGGTCTAATTGAGGCGAATTGGGATTGTTTCGGGCACAGTATGCTTGAATCCAGTGCTGTAAATAGCGCTCACATTCTTCGGCTTGAACAAAACCGCTGAGTTTATCGCGTAGCATTATTTTTAAGTAATGCGCAAAACGAGAAACGCATAGAGTGGTGGATAAGTTTTCGCGCCGTTTTTTTGAAGACAGTTCGCTGTTTTTGTACAAAGAAGGGTGTTCTTGAAAAGAGAGAGACTCTCTCCAGGGCCTATCATAGGCTGCGAGAATCCCTTGTCTTGCCAGCGCACGCACTTGCATTTTAGTGAGTCGAAGTTCAAATATGCTTTTTGAGAGCAAAGCGCTTGGATCTAAAGGCGAGGGGGCTCGTTTTAATCTGAGCTGTATGCTACTTTCTTGCTTAGAGAGCGCTGCATTTAGATCTTGAAACCAGCCCGTATTTAAATAAGTCTGCAAAACCACTAAGGCATATAAGTAATGGCTTTGACCCCATAAAAAGTGCGCTCCTTCCCAAGCGTTGGGGACTCGCATTAAAATCCGTCCGAAACACAGTCCTAAAAATCGCGCATCGGGATCTTTTCTAAATGAGGCATACTCTAAGGCCTTCTGTTGACTTAAGTTCAAGCCATTAAAATCAGTGGCTAAGATGATGGGAGTAAAGGCAGAGGCCGCTATTTTTGACAAAGCTTTAAAGATATCCAGAGAGCTTTGCGGTGTAAAATCTGCGATCAATAGCCCATAAGGCTCTCCCCCGGCTTGATCAAACTCTTGACTATAGAGTAGTGAAAATAATCGGCTTTGTTCAAACTCCGTTTCATGTACATCCTTTTTCAGTTCCTCATAAGAGAGATTCAATATTTTTAATGTCACTGAGCTTATTCGTTCGGGCAGGGCTTGAATCAACAAGTCAATCCCGTGCCAACTGGCTTCTAAGGCTTGAAGCTGAGGATGATGCAAAATCGCCCTCAGCTGTTGCTGCAGTAAGGAATCGATACCTGCACACAGCGCTTGAATTTTTAAAAATACGTGAGGAGTCTGATTCAGCATGCCCGCAGTATGGATATCGAGGGAGGATTCCTCAATACCGTAGTATTTGAGGATCGCGCTGCAATGACTCAAGGATTGCTCTTTTTAAAATGTATGCTATAATTTACTTATTGGCATTTAAGGTTAACTATAGAGATCATTTTAATGTTTTCAGGCATCACTAAAACAGCTCTTTCTCTCTTGGGTCAGCTGATTAAAACGGCGCGACGGCAAAGGACTATGTCACAGCAGGAGCTGGCCGAGCGTTTAGCGGTCAGTCGGCAGACTGTGATGGCGCTTGAAAAGGGTAATCCCAACGTCGGGGTGGGGATTGTATTGGAAGCAGCACATTGCGTGGGGGTTCCGCTCCTGTCAGATCGTCCAGAGGATCTTAATCAATGGCAGGCGATTTTGACAGGCTTCAACGCTATTTTGCCTGCTCGAACGCATACGCAAACAATAGAGATTGATGATGACTTCTAAACTGCAGCATGCAACAGAAGCTTATGTTTGGATGTGGCTTCCAGAAACACTAGAACCGCTTGTGATTGGAAAAATGGTGTTGGAAGCTGGGCGCTATCATTTCACTTATGGGCGACATTATCGTGCGCATAAAAAAGGGATTGCCTTATCTCCCGTTGAGTTACCTATGGCTGCCCACACTTTTTCGCCAACGGGTCTTCATGAAATGTGGCCTTCTTTGCGTGATAGCAGTCCTGATGCTTGGGGACGTCGTTTAATTGATTATCAGTTTCCAGACTTAAATCCCAACGAATTAGATTATTTGCTTTTATCCGGCAGTGATCGAATTGGCGCGCTCGATTTTCAGTCTTCTGCCACGGAATATAAGCCGCGTGAATCAGCGCCTGTGCCTTTAAGGGCTGTTGAAGATTTAGCCAAGATGTTGGAAGAGCAGCAGCCTATGAATAAAAAATTGCTGCCTATTATATTGCACGGGACCAGTGTGGGAGGTGCAAGGCCAAAATGTTTGATTGAAATAGGGAAAAAAAGTTATCTTGCAAAATTCTCTCTTTCGGGAGATCGGCATGCTTTCGTGAAGATGGAATACGCCGCCATGAAATTGGCTGAAAAAATAGGGCTAAAGGTCGCGCCCGTATTATTAACCTCTATTGGTGAGCGCGATGTTTTGTTGGTTGAGCGCTTTGATCGAGAGCTCACAACAAAAGGGTTATATCGAAAGCATATTTTGAGTGCTTTAAGCTTGCTTAATCTTCATGAAATGGAGGCTCGCTATGCAAGCTATCGCAATTTTGCTGATTTGATTCGGCAGCGCTTTGACAAGCCAAAGGAAACATTGCACGAATTATTTAAGCGCCTTGTTTTTAATATTTTAATCGGCAATACAGACGATCACGCCCGAAATCATGCTGCATTTTGGGATGGGCGCTCTTTGCACCTGACCCCCGCCTACGATCTTTCACCTCAGTTGCGTGTGGGCTATGAGGCCAGCCAAGCTATGATGATTGAGGGCATGCAGGGAAATGCCTCGACTTTAGTAAATGTGCTATCTACCCATGCCGCATTTTTGCTTACAAAATCGGCCGCCAAAGAAATCATTGAGCAGCAAATTGAAGTGCTCGATACCCATTGGGAAAGTTTGTGTGTTGAGGCGGGATTGTCTTTACCCGAGCGCTCGAGGCTCTGGGGGAGTGTCATTAAGAGTGAGTATTGTTTGCAGGGCTGGGTCGTTTGAACGCTAATTTAGGAGACTGTGGCCCTGAGCTCATGCTAGCTCGCCCCCTTAAGACTTGAGTCTGAGGATGATGCAAAGTTGTCTTCAGCTATTGTTGCAGTAAAGAATCGATCCTGCCACACAGCGCCTGAATTTTTAAAAATGCTTGAGGAGTCTGATTCAGCATGCCCGCAGTATGGATATCGAAGGAGGATTCCTCAATACCGTAGTATTTGAGGATCACGCTGCAATGACTCAAGGATTGCTCTTTTAAAAGGTATCTTATAATAGTCTTATCGTCGTTTAAGCTTAAGTATAGAGAGCATTTTGATGCTTTCAGGGATTAGCCTGTGCAGCTCTTCTGCTGTCAAAAGCCCTCCTGGGAGACCCCATCATGATTTTTTGCCGTGTGCGGAGTTTTTTTCAAATTTAATATGCCGATTTAAGGCCACCTCTCGAAATGATTATTTTGGTGTCTGGCTCCGCTGGAAAAGATTTTAACCCATTGATTTAATGTGTTGCGGTGCCTGACTCCAAAATAAAAATCAAAAATTTTGAATAAATAG
>JAKFXE010000134.1 GCA_021731545.1 Coxiellaceae bacterium | reverse complement strand
TTTTCATAAGAAATTTCTCTTCCAGAACCTGCATCAATCAAAGAATTTTCTGTGCATAATGCATTTACTAGATTAGAATCACGCTTAACAGAAAATTCCTGGTTAATAGTGTCTATGGTCTTAGCTAATGCTTCAATGGAGTCATCCTTATATTCAAGACTAAACTTTTTGGCCAATGCTTTCAGGACTTTTAAATCTACCCCTGCATGACTATAAATATTAATCGTCTTTAAATCTTCACTAATGCTATAGCTCAGCAATTTTAGAGCGGGTTTATAAACTGCATTAATAAGATCCTGCACTTCTGCTTTAGAAATAAGGCCCGCTGTAATGGAAGCGTCTAAAGCGAGCATTGAACGATCAAATCCAGATGGACCACTCAACATTGATTGACCAAAACCACGATCCGTTTCATAGGAGTGAACAAACTCTATGCCATGATTGGACAGGATGACTTCATAAGAAATATTCAATTCTTGCATTCTTTTAAATAACTCTAGAACCAATAAATCATTCTGGCCTCGATCCGCCAATTCATCCCCCAGAAGAATAACTCTCCCAGCAGCTTCTGGAGCCAATGTTATTTTATTTAAAAGGCTACGATAATCATTGATCTGCTCTTGAGTGAGTGTTTCAACTTTAAAATAAAGGGTAACTAAAGCCTGATAATCCTCTTTTGAAATGCTAACAAGCCCATGTTTAACGAGGCTATAGAGCAACTTAATGGGATTTGCGTGCAAATCACCCAAAGCGATTTGATCGGATGTTGACCGAAGCAAGTCACCTGAAACTGGTTCCGGGTATTGATCAATTCGAACATCCTGACCTAAAAACGTATTCTTTGGCATGATCCTCTCAGCTAATTTATATTGATAGCTTAATTATACTGAGCGATAGTTAAGAAAATCTTAAGAGCACCTCTATTTATTCAAAATTTTTGATTTTTATTTTGGAGTCAGGTACCGCAACACATTAAATTAATGGGTTAAAATCTTTTCCAGCGGAGCCAGACACCAAAATAATCATTTCGAGAGGTGGCCTTAAGAGCACCTCTATTTATTCAAAATTTTTGATTTTTATTTTGGAGTCAGGCACCGCAACACATTAAATCAATGGGTTAAAATCTTTTCCAGCGGAGCCAGACACCAAAATAATCATTTCGCTGAGCGATAGTTAAGGAAATCTTAAAATAAGGGGTTTAATGAAAAAAATTGCCAAATTAAGCCTAGAGAGCTAATTCTTTGTTTTATTTTACATTTTAGGCTTTAAGTCAGAGCTAAAGCGGCCACCCGAAGTGAATGGCCATCTTGTTTATACGGTACTGGGATCGGATTTTTCTTGCTGAATGCGGGCGTAGATTTCTTCACGGTGTACTGAGACATCCTTGGGGGCATCGATGCCCAAGCGCACTTGGTTTCCCTTCACTCCTAACACGGTTACTTTTACGTTATCACCAATAATGACAGACTCACTGATCCGTCGGGTCAAAATTAACATTCTATTCTCCTTATGTTCCCTATCCTAATGCTTTGGATAGCCTACTATTTGAGTATTCTATTCCACTAAGCTTAACATTTTCTTAAGAAAAGCTTTTATTTTTCAACTATTTCGCTTATTTCGGCCACTTAACTTCCAAAGCAAGGTTTGACTGGCTCCGGCTAACTCAAGGGCGAAAGAGGAGAAATTCTACCACTTCCTTGGGTGAGTTGCTCATTAATTTTCAGCCAAAAGCCCCTAAATTCAACAAAAAAAAACAGGCTTGGTTATTTTTTAAACAATCCGGGTGCTGCCCCAAAAAATCAGCTTTTGGGCAGCTTTGCCTTAAGCCAAGCGGTGGCCGAGGCCAGTGCAGCCCCCAGCTTTTCGGGCTGCTCTGCCCCACCTTGAGCAAGCTCGGGCCGCCCTCCTCCCTTACCCCCGATAGGATGAGCAACTTGATTCAGGAGTTCTGTTGCATTGAAATGCTTTAAGAGGGGCGGGCTCACTGCCGCAATAAGATGCACTTTTCCCTCCACCACAGAGGCGAGCACGAGTGCAGAATCCCCTAATCGACTGCGCAGACGATCCAACATGTTGCGTAAAAATTCGGCCTCCATTTCGCCTAAGTTGGCTAAGAGCACGGAGTAACCATTCACTTCCTCCGCTTGTAACACAAGCTCATCAAATTGTTGATGCGCTAACTTTTGTTTAAGCTGCATGATTTGCTTCTCTAATCCACGACTGCGCTCAGTGGCAGCCTGCAACTCTTGTTTTAATTTTTTTTCTTCCTGTGCCTGCCAAATTAAGGCCGCCTCACCACTCACCGCTTCAATACGCCGCACACCCGCAGCACAGGCCGATTCCGAAACAATGCGAAATAATCCAATATCCCCGCTGCGCGCCACATGCGTACCGCCACACAATTCATGTGAAAAATCACCCATCGATACTACACGAACGGAGGAGCCGTATTTTTCACCAAACAAGGCCTCCGCACCACTGGCCTTTGCTTTTTCAAGTTCTGTAATGGCCACCGCAACAGGATGATTGGCTCGAATCTGCTCATTGACCAAATGCTCTACTGCATTTAATTGTTCAGTGTTCAAGGCTTTTGTATGTGCAAAATCAAAGCGAAGGCGCGCGGCCTCCACTAAAGAACCTTTCTGCGACACCTGAGAACCCAATACTTTTTTTAAGGCGGCGTGTAGCAAATGCGTGGCGGAATGATTTAAGCGAATGGCTTGTCGCGAATCATCTACCTTAGCCTGAAGCCGTTGACCTACGGTCAAATGACCCCGAATAAGCTCGCCCTGATGTAAGTACACTTCTCCTTGTTTTTGAGTGTCTATAATCGAAAAACAAATTTCTGGTGACTCTAAGAAACCTTTGTCGCCGACTTGCCCACCCGATTCCGCATAAAAGGGCGTCTTATTGAGAATAATCGAAGCACGCTCAGCTGCTTTGAGTTCATCTACAGGGCCTTTGTCTTGAATAATACCCAAGACCTTAACGTCCACCGCTTGAGTATCATAACCCACAAATTCCGTCGGGGTCTTGAATGAGTCCAGAGCATTGTAATCAACACCAAAATGACTGGCACTCTGAGACTGCTGACGTTGCTTACTCATAGCAAGCTCAAAGCCCTCATAATCCATACTCAAATCACGCTCACGCGCCATATCCGCGGTTAAATCCGGTGGAAAACCATAAGTATCGTACAATTGAAAAACAACTTCTCCGGGAATACAGCGTGTTTTAAGCTGAGCCACGGCTTGCTCAAATAATTTCATCCCTTTAGACAACGTTAACGCAAATTGCTCTTCTTCTTGTAGCAATACAGCCTCGATGTGAGCTTGCGCTTTGACAAGTCCCGGATAGGCCTCACCCATGGCCTTCACTAAAGCCGGTACTAGCCGATAAAAGAAAGCTTTGCTCTGACCCAGGCGATGCCCATGACGCAAGGCCCGACGAATGATGCGACGCAGCACATAACCTCGACCCTCATTGCCGGGAGAAACACCATCCATAATTAAAAAGGAGGTGGAGCGAATATGATCCACGATGACGCGCATAGAGGTATCTTGGGTGTCGGGGTGTTTAATGAGCTTGGAAAGCGCTGCTAAAAGTTCTTGAAACAGGTCGATATCGTAGTTGTTATGAACACCCTGCAATACTGCCGCCATTCGCTCAAAACCCATGCCCGTATCCACGCAAGGACTGGGCAAGGGAGTCAAAGTTCCATCAGCCGCGCGATTAAACTGCATAAAGACTAAATTCCAAATTTCAATATAGCGATCTGCATCGGCTTCTGCGCTGCCTGGGGGGCCTCCCGGAATTTCAGGGCCATGATCGTAAAAAATTTCAGTACAAGGACCGCAAGGGCCCGTGTCGCCCATGCTCCAAAAATTATCTGCCTCTCCACAGCGCGAGAAGCGTTGAGGGTCCACGCCTATATGCTTTAACCACAGATCAGCGCTTTCATCATCCTCACGAAAAACAGTCACCCACAGCTTAGCCGGTGGAATCTTTAACACCTGCGTTAAAAACTCCCAGGCAAACTCAATGGCTTCCCGTTTAAAATAGGCATTGAAGCTAAAGTTACCCAGCATTTCAAAAAAAGTGTGGTGTCTTGCGGTATAGCCCACATTGTCTAAATCATTGTGTTTACCCCCCGCACGTACACAGGGTTGGGCTGTCGCCACCCTGGGAAAAGGAGAAGTTTCTCGGCCTAAGAAATACTCCTTAAATTGCACCATGCCCGCATTGGTAAATAATAAAGTCGGATCATTGGCAGGAATGAGCGAGCTACCGGGTAAAATGGTGTGGGCTTTTTCTTTAAAATAGTTTAAAAACGTTTGGCGTAGTTGATTGCTCTTCATAACTCGCTATTTTCCTTTACTCTGAGGGGGCCCCTTCGCGCATGGGCCCTACATGATGAACCACTTGGTTCAGCAAGTCGTGAATATCCTGGGCCTCAAAACCGCGATGACTCAAAAAGCGATATTGGCGCGCCCGCTCTGGTATAGAATTTTTTAGCAATTCTCTTGTTGCTCCAAACTTTTTAAGCCAGAGCGTTCGTAATTGCTTCTGCCAAAAATCAGGACTCTGCTCGGACAGCGCACGCTGAATCAGTGACTCCTCAATGCCTCGCTGTTGCAGCACCGCTGCAATGTAGCGAGGTCCATAGCTCATGCGTATGCGATCATGACTAAAGGCCTGTGCAAAACGCGCATCGCTCTGCAAACCCTTTTCCGCCAAAGATTCCAGCGCAGCTTCAATTAAAGCTAACTCAAAACCTTTAGCTTGAAGTTTATGCAGGAGCTCAAGGCGTGAATGCTCCCGCCGGGCTAATAGAGTCAAGGCAAGCTGGCGGGGGCTAATGTTCTCATCCATCATAAGCAGATTTTAAAAGGGCTTAAACAGGCTCTTCCAATTCTTCTTTGACCTGTTTAGGTGCTCGTTTATTGAGTTTGGCCGGATCTAAAAACTCAGCTCTGATTTTGGCTTCAATTTCCGATACTATTTCAGGATGCTCCTTCAAATATTGGCGGACATTATCTTTACCCTGCCCGACTCGAGTCCCATTGTAGCTGTACCAAGCGCCTGATTTTTCAATCAAATTGCATTGCACACCGAGCTCAATCAACTCCGCCTCAAGTGAAATACCTTCTCCGTAGAGAATTTCAAATTCTGCCTGACGAAAAGGAGGAGCGACCTTATTCTTGACCACCTTCACCCGAGTTTCACTGCCCACCACCTCTTCACCCTTTTTCACGGCACCGGTACGACGAATATCCAAGCGCACAGAGGCATAAAATTTCAAAGCATTGCCCCCCGTCGTTGTTTCAGGATTGCCAAACATCACTCCAATTTTCATGCGAATTTGATTTATAAAAATCACCAAAGTATTTGATCTTTTGATGTTTGCAGTCAGTTTACGTAAAGCTTGAGACATGAGGCGAGCCTGTAGGCCCATATGCGAATCACCCATTTCACCCTCAATTTCAGCCCGTGGCGTCAAGGCCGCAACGGAGTCAATAACAACCATATCGACCGCATTAGAGCGCACCAACATATCGGCAATTTCCAAGGCCTGCTCACCGGTATCCGGCTGAGAAATGAGAAGATCTCCTACATTCACGCCCAGCTTTTCAGCATAGATAGGATCGAGCGCATGCTCGGCATCTATAAAGGCTGCCACGCCGCCTTTTTTCTGGCATTGGGCAATGGTTTCTAAGGTGAGGGTTGTTTTACCTGAAGATTCAGGGCCATAAATTTCAACCACTCGACCTTTGGGTAAACCCCCTATGCCCAGCGCAATGTCCAAACCGATAGAGCCGGTAGAAATAACTTCGATATCCGGAATAGTCCCTGTATCACCGAGGCGCATCACGGCCCCTTCACCAAACTGACGCTTAATTTGTCCCAGGGCGGCTTCTAATGCTTTTGATTTGTCACTCATGCGGCTCTTTCTCCTTTTTACCATTCCAGAATTTGAAACGAAGATTCATTATTCCACATAAAACAAAGAGAGAACATCCCCGTGTTATAGCGCTAATAACCAGGCTAAGGCATATTCCACAGCCTGAGTCCGTATCGCTGGGCGATCGCCTTGAAAGTGTTGTTCTCTAGCCTGGGTGGGAAGTTTGACTTGGGCTAGCGCAAAATGTACGAGACCTACCGGTTTTTCTAAGGAGCCCCCTTCGGGACCCGCAATCCCCGTGATGGCCAGAGCCAGTTGGGCTTGGCTACGCTGGAGCATTCCCTCGGCCATCGCCATGGCCACCTCTGGGCTGACGGCTCCATAGCGCTCAAGTAATTTTAGATCAATCCCCAAGAGCGCCACTTTGGAGTGATTGCTATAGCTCACAACGCCACAATCAAACCAGGCCGAACTTCCTGGGACTGCGGTGATCGCTTGAGCCAATTGACCCCCCGTACAAGACTCCGCCAAGGCTAAAGACCAGGACCTGGCTTTAAGTTTTACCCCAAGGGCTTCGCTGAGTGAGTACGACACGGGAATATCCTGCGATATTATTTAATCCAAGCGTTCAGCGCATCGATTAATTGCTGCGCCTGATCTTTGCTGGAGATGTTAAATTTTGATTTTAATTTATATTCACCATCGCGTTTTTGATAACGACGTATGCTGTATTTTTCAGGTCCATAGACTTGCTTCGTTCGATCCCAGTCTTGATATTTAAACAAAATAGTGCTCCAAGCTCCTTTTGTTAAAACCACCTTATCTAATTCTTTAACTGTCAGTACACCATCCTCGGTGTAATCAATACTTAAATCTTCAACGTTAGAGGCCACTTTTATTCTCCTGGTTAATATTCCGCTGCAGGGGCAGCCAAAAGAAAAAGTGGGTAGGCACAAGGCCTACCCCTATGAAACATTTTTCAACACCTTCAAATTTAAATTTAGCTTTTCAAAAGCCAAAGCATTTAAGCGTTCAGGATGTTGCACCAATAACACTTTTTCTGCTTTCGTTTGAGTCTTAATCAAAGCCTCTATTTTCAGCGCAATGCTTTTATTCGCCTCAAGATGCCAAGCCTGCGCCAGCTTAACGGGTTTAAAGCTTCTTGTATACTTACAGCCTGAAGTTTTATCCAGATGCGCTTTGTAGCGCGCCTCAAGATCGTGAGTGTAGCCGGTGTAATAGGCAGCATTTTCACATTCTAAAATATAAACCCAGTGGTATTCTGGCATGATTCATCATCCATGAGACAAGACTTCAGCGCTTAATCACCATCATTGTCATTCGCGCTACACAGCTTTGCTTGCCTTCTGCATTCCATAAATCAACCGCCCAAACTTGAGTGCTTCTGCCCAAATGAATGGCCTTAACCCATGCCGTCACAAAGCTGGTTTCATGAACCGCCCGCAGATGATTCGCATTGATATCCAAGCCTAAACAGTATTCAAGGGCCTGATCCACACAGGCATTCGCGGCTGTACTCGCCGCGGTTTCAATCAAGGCACAAGAAGCACCCCCATTTAAAATTCTCAAGGGCTGAACGGTGCGATAATCCACAGGCATAGTTGCCTTAAGATAATCATCCCCCAGCTCTGTAAACTGGATGCCCAAATAATCCGCCAAAGTGTTCTTTGAACGAAGATTCATGGCTTCTAAACTAACACCTTTAGCCCAAATCGACATGATTACTCCACCCACTCTTCTTGAAATAAACCATTTCGGAGTACTACCGAAGTAAGCTCAACCTGGCTGCTCACCTCCATTTTTCGCATAATATTGGCTCGATGCATTTCAACAGTGCGCAGACTTAAGTTCAATTTATCCGCGATGGTTTTAGTGAGCTTTCCCATCACAATAAGCCGCATAAGTTCTCGCTCGCGGGGTGATAAGCGCCTTTCTCGAGCCACAATCTCGGCATTTTTTTCTTGTTTTTGACGATTTTTTATGTCTTTGCGAATAGCCTTATTAATGGTTTCCAGTAAGACCTGACTGTTAGTGGGTTTCGTTAAAAAATCAACGGCCCCCAGCTTCATCGCGCGAACTGCTACAGGCACATCGGCATGCCCTGTGATAAAAATCAGGGGGATTTTAATATCACGCGCTAATAAAGCTTCTTGCAATTCAGGACCACTCAATTCTGGCATTCGCACATCCACCACTACACAGCCAGGCTTATCCCCTTTAAATTGCTCCAAAAATACTTTGGCATTGATGAAAGTCTCTACTTTATAGCCCACAGACTCAATCAACCAACGCAGCGACTCAATAACACCGGCATTATCATCAATAATATATACAATGGCATCTTCATTCATGATCAATACTCCACTCTTTGACGGGCAATGCTATATTAAAGCTTGCACCCTCCCTTGCGCTACGATCTAAGCTAATACGTCCACCATGCGTTTCAATAATGCTGGCTGAAATAGATAAACCAACCCCCATACCCTCTTGCTTTGTTGTAAAAAAAGCATCGAAAATCTTATCGGCTATTTCCGCCGGAATGCCAGGGCCTGTATCGCTAATTCGAATTTGAATCATATGCTCGTTAGTAGGATGAGTCGAGGTCTTAACAACAATACAGCGAGGGCGGGCCTGTTTCGACTCTTTCATCGCCTCAACCGCATTATGCATAATGTTCAGTATAACCTGCTCAATCTGAATCTTGTCAACCCACACCGGAGGCAAAGCATCGGACAAATCAAGCTCCAACTCAACCTTAACACCCAACAAAACACCTTTAATTAAATTAATTGCCTCATGAATCACCAAATTAATATTAATATTTTCTTTTTCAAGGGTTCTTTTTTTCAAAAACTCTTTGAGTCGATGAATAATCTGGCCTGCCAGCTCAGCCTGATCAAAGACCCTCTGCATCATAGTTATTATTTCCGTTGGTACTTTCTCATGCCGCAATCGCTCCAAACACCCAGCGGTATAATTCACCACCATACTGAGTGGTTGATTAACCTCGTGGGCAATGCCTGAAATCATTTCTCCCACCGTGCTTAATCGCGAATGATGCGCCAATTCCATTTGATGCTGATGCAGCTTTTCTTCTGTTTGGAGTAGGCGCGTTATATTGGTTAAGGTTCCAACAAAACCTTTAAACTCGCCATTCTCATCACTTTCTTTTAAAAATTCAGCGACCACCCAAATAACGCTGCCATCCTTATGCAAATAACGATGCTTTGTTTTGTAGGCCAGCTGATTCTCCCAGGCATAGTAGGACTCTCGAGTGACTCGATCATAATCATCGGGATGCAAAGTTTTAGTCCATCCATGGCCCAAGGCCTCATCCATGGGCAAGCCAATCATTTCAGCACAACGCTCATTCATATACACGGTACGCCCATCCATATCCGTACGAAAAATCCCTACAGGGGAAATAGCCGTTAAACGATAGTAACGCCCCTCACTTTCACGAAGCGCTGATTCAATTTGTTTACGTGTATAAATTTCATCTTTGAGTTCTTGATTAATTCTAAGCAGAACCTGCGTACGCTCTTGAACCTGCTGTTCTATTTTTTGATAGGCTAGTTTTCGTTCAGTCACATCAGAAACAATCACCAAAAAACTCTTGATTTCATTGCGGGCTACGATAGGGAAAATTTGCTTGGACCACCAGATAGTTTTATTAGCTTCCAGTTTAGGGAATTCATAGAGCTGATTTTTTCCGCTTAAGTGCGCTCTATGAATAGCTAACTTTAAGTCTTTTCTATATTCGGTGGGCACACACTCATATAAATTTTTATAAGGCTCTTGCTGACTACTCGCCGTCATAAAGGCTTTGTTTGCTACCAGAATATTAGCTTCCAAATCAATTTCTGCGATTTTATCGGGCATATTATCCCAGAGATAACGCCAGTGAACCTCCGATTGTGTCAAGGATCGCTCGGCAGCAGCGGTAGCAGCTTTAAGGATCATTCGATCCACCTCTCTCATTTAAAGACTCATCAAGGGCCCCTAAGTGCTGCAAGGATACTGATAATAGCCAGCATTTACCAGCCTCTTCCCCCTAGTGTCTAGCTTCTACTCTCTAGTTTCTAGTTTCTACTCTCTAGTTTCTAGTTTAGAATAGTCCTTTTTGAGCCAACCCCAAGGACAGCCATGAAGCCTGACTCGCGCAATTTAATCTGGATTGACCTTGAAATGACGGGTCTGAATACAGATGAAGATCGCATCATTGAAATAGCCACTATTATCACAGATGCTGAACTAAATACCCTTGAAGAAGGCCCTGTTTTCGCAATCCACCAGGCTAATGCCCTATTGGAAAACATGGATGCATGGAATACCTCACACCACACCCAATCTGGATTAATAGAGCGCGTTAAAAAAAGTGAAAACCATGAGTCCCATGCTGAAGCTGAAACCTTAAAATTTTTAGCCCAGTATGTACCAGCCGGAAAATCCCCCATGTGTGGAAATTCCATTTGCCAGGATCGGCGCTTCCTACACCGCTCAATGCCTTTGTTAGAGCAATATTTTCATTATCGCAATCTCGATGTCAGTTCCATTAAAATTTTAGCGCAGCAATGGGCTCCAGAGATGGCTGCTGGATTTAATAAATCTTCTCAACATTTAGCCCTGCAAGATATTCGCGATTCCATTGAAGAGTTGCGTTACTATCGAAAACATTTTTTTAAATAACCCGTATAGGATCTTTTACTATGTCTAAATCCAATATCCGACTCGAATCAGACAGCATGGGCCAAGTGGAAGTGCCCGCCGACAGCTACGGTGGCGCACAGACCCATCGCTCTTTACACTACTTTGCTATTGGGCGTGAAAAAATGCCCCCCGAAATGATCAAAGCCTTTGGAATACTCAAAAAAGCAGCGGCTATGGCCAATCTTAAATTGGGCAAGCTGAGTGAACAAAAGGCAAAATGGATTATTCAAGCTGCCGATGAAGTTATTTCAGGCCAACTGAATGCACATTTTCCCTTAAGCATTTGGCAAACCGGGAGTGGCACTCAAACCAATATGAATGCTAATGAAGTTATTTCAAATCGCGCGATTGAAATAGCGGGCGGTCAATTGGGAAGTAAAGAGCCCATTCATCCCAATGATGATGTCAATATGTCACAATCTTCTAACGACACTTTTCCAAGCGCCATGCACATCGCTGCAGCCACTTTTTTAGTAAACGATTTAATTCCCACCCT
>JAKFXE010000080.1 GCA_021731545.1 Coxiellaceae bacterium | reverse complement strand
CGCTTCTTTTTGAAAGTGGCTAAAGTCAAAGTTGCTAAGATCTATCTTTTCGTTTGTCATGCTCAGTTCTCCTGTTGTTGGCAATAACGCCATTATAGAAAACTGACACAGTTATTTAAACACTACCAAGCTCTATGGCGCCGGAGGCTCATCCACCGCCTTCATGCTCAAGCGAACTCGACCTTGACGATCAATTTCAATCACTTTCACGCGAACGATCTGACCTTCTTTTAAAACGTCATGCACATTTTCCACACGCTCATCTCGAATTTGTGAAACATGCACCAGCCCTTGACGCCCAGGCATCATCGCAACAAAAGCACCAAAGTCCATCAGTTTAACGACGGGGCCTTCGTAGATGGCACCCACTTCTACATCCGCTGTGATTTCTTTAATACGGCGCAGGGCTTCATTACCGTTATCTATATTCACCGCGGCAATTTTCACCACGCCTTCATCGCTAATATCAATGGTGCAACCCGTAGACTCTGTGAGTTCGCGAATCACGGAGCCACCCTTACCAATCACATCTCGAATTTTTTCAGGATCAATTTTCAAGGTTAAAATGCGCGGCGCGTGTTCAGAGACTTCTTCACGCGGTGCCTGAATGGCTTGTTGCATAATATTTAAAATATGCAAGCGACCATTTTTAGCTTGATCTAAGGCTTTGGCCATAATTTCATGGGTAATGCCATTGATCTTAATATCCATTTGCAAAGCCGTCACACCGGCAGTGGTCCCTGCCACTTTGAAATCCATATCGCCCAAATGATCTTCATCACCCAAAATATCGGTCAATACCGCAAATTGCTCGCCCTCTTTAATAAGACCCATGGCGATACCTGCAACCGGCGCCTTAATAGGCACGCCCGCATCCATCAAAGCCAAACTACTACCGCACACAGAAGCCATAGAGCTGGAACCATTGGATTCGGTAATTTCAGACACCACACGCAGCGCATAAGGGAATGCTTCCAGACTCGGAAGCACCGCTTCCATCGCGCGCTTCGCTAATTTACCGTGACCAATTTCACGACGCTTAGGGCTACCCATCATGCCCACCTCACCCACACAATAGGGAGGGAAGTTATAATGCAGCATAAAGTGTTCACGACGATCACCATCCAAATCATCGATGATTTGTGCATCGCGCTCAGTACCTAAAGTGGTGACCACCAAAGCTTGGGTTTCTCCACGCGTAAACAAAGCCGAACCATGCGTACGCGGCAAGGTGCCCACTTCAATGCTGATTGGTCGAATGGTTGTCGTATTACGACCATCGATACGCGGCTGTCCTGCTAAAATTTGTCCGCGCACAATTTTACTTTCCAATTCATGCGCCATTTTTTTGACTTCTTCTGCCGTAGGATCATTTTCTCCGCCCGCACATAAAGCCGTTTGTAATTGCGTCATCACCACAGCAATGCGCGCATAGCGCTCTTGCTTTTCACGAACTTGATAAGCCTCCCTCAAAGGAGCCTCAGCCAGTTCCGCGATTTTTTGAATCAGCGCTGTATTGGGGGTTGGCGCTTGCCAATCCCAGGATTTAACACCCGCTTCTTGAGCAAACTCTTGAATGGCTTGAATCACCACTTGCATTTCTTTATGGCCATAAGTCACCGCACCCAGCATCACTTCTTCGCTCAGTTCTTTAGCTTCCGATTCCACCATTAAAACCGCTTCTTTTGTGCCGGCGACCACTAGATTCAAATTAGACTCTGCGATCTCTGCGACCGAAGGGTTCAAAAGATACTGTCCGTCTTTATAACCGACTCGAGCCGCTGCAATAGGGCCGTGAAAAGGAATGCCGGATAAAGCCAAGGCTGCTGAGGCACCAATCATCGCCGGAATATCACTTTGCGCATTAGGGTCCATGGACATCACTGTAGCCACGACCTGAACCTCATTGATAAAACCCTCGGGGAATAAAGGTCGCAAAGGCCTGTCAATTAAACGCGAGGTTAAAGTTTCTTTTTCACTGGGACGACCCTCGCGCTTAAAATAACCGCCGGGAATATTGCCGTTGGCATAAGCACGCTCTTGAAAGTTTACCGTGAGCGGAAAAAAATCACGCCCGGGAACGGCATTTTTAACGCCCACCACGGTCACGAGCACCACGGTTTCTCCCATTCTAACCATTACTGCAGCCGTGGCTTGACGCGCAATCTGACCGGTTTCTAAGCTAATATCATGATGACCATATTTAAATGTTTTAGTTGTTATACTCACTCGTTTTTCCTTTAGTTGAATTAGTCGCGCAGATTAAGACGTTTAATAAGGCCACGATAACGAGCAACGTCTTTTTGCTTGAGATAGCGCAGTAGGCTTTTTCGCTGGTTAACCATTCGCAATAAGCCCCGGCGGGAATGGAAATCGTGCGCATGGGTTTTACAGTGTTCCGTTAGGCTTAAGATAGAGGCCGTTAAGACCGCCACTTGAACTTCAGGAGAGCCTGTATCCCCTTCTTTTTGCTGAAACTCTTTGATAACTTTAGACTTTTCTGTAGCTGATAATGACATAATAACCCCCTCTGTTAGCTTGATTTAGTGCAATCCACTGTCATTTGCAGACTGCTTGAGGGCGGCATTATACCTGACAAAATCGAAACTCCCTAACGAAAAAAGTGGCCAAAATGCTCAATGCAGGCAGCTATGAGCTCGCCCACTCCCTCATTCATAACTTACTTTCAACTGTTGTTTTAACTCGCCATAAAACCAAGGACTAAATTCATCCATAAATTTATGTATGATCAACGGATCGCTGCTTGGATTGATTGCCAGCTCAAGAGCCTGCCTCATTCCAGGCTGCTGACTGGGATAGTGTTTAGAAAAGATGGTATAGGCCATATATAAATCTCGGGTAAACGCACGCTCGCGCGCCATTACCAAAAGGAATCCTGTGCGCACCACTCTTTTCATAATCCATCTACACCACTCCAGCACATATTCTTGAGGAAGCGCATTAGAAATAGCATTCTTAGTATTCTCAAAGGCCGCCTTTAGGTTGCCGCAAAGATGTTGGGCTGTTTTAACATCCGCCTTGAACGGTGATATTTTTTTCGCCAAATTATCTCCATAGACACATGCGCTCAATGTTTTTATAGTGAATCGTTGATTAATGCATTGATCGCCATCAAAAAGATCATCATAGAAAAAAACCTGCAGCTCAAGACCCGTCAAAAAAGGATGGTTTTTCTCAAACGTTAATCTTTCATTGTCCATCCATGAAAAATCAAAATCACTTTCTTTTCCTGAAACCACAGCAAAGGCATCTAAATCAGACACCTTCTGGATAGCCATACTCCGCGGCACCGTGCCGCGAACATAAACACTATGAACAGCAGAGCCTAATTGCTTCCGACAAATAGATTTTAGCGCCTCAACCGATTCTTTCCAGGGCGAAACAATTTTATCAACGCTAGACTCATTTATAAGGAACCCATGCTCATCCGATTTTAGAAGACCTCCCGTTTTTATAATCTTGATCATATAGTTAAGAGATAATTAGAAACGGTCTCAATGGGATCGCGCAATTTTTTTATATCATTAGGCCAATCCACCGACCTATTTTTAAAGTAATCATACAAAAAAACCAATTCGTTTTTAATGGCTTTGTGCGCAATTATAGAAAAACGAAAACAGTCTTCTGTCGACCCATAATATATAGATTCATTGTTAAAGTTGACATAAGCTGACAAACGTATGCATTTTTTTATGAGAACATAGCAATGGCTAGGTCCAAATAGCGGATTATTGTTCATATGATCCACTAACTCCTGAATTTCCAACCCCCAGATCATCTGACTGATTTCTCTAAATTCCATATACGACTCATACAAAATTGAAGCATCTCTTATTTTATTTCCTGAAAAACAAACCCCATTGGCATAGATATCAAATGTTATGGATTTTATTGCCTTTTCTCTTAATGAGGCAGGAAGGATTGTAGGTGGCTCAGCACAGCCATCGCTATTTGTATTAAAAACCTTTATACCTATTGGATAGGAATACGTATATAACGATATTAACGCAGAAAGGCTCGCTTTAAGAGTCAACACATTGCTTAAGCTACTATTTGATAAAAGGACAACAATATCTAAATCGGAATTTTTGGTCTCGCATCCTAGGGCAACAGAACCCCTGACATATAACCCATAAAAATCACAGCCTAAAGAAGCACAAGCCTGCCTAGACCAAAGAATAATTTTGTTTATAGAGCTATGGTATCTGACACCAATATTATCTAAAGAGGCTTTTCGGGAAATATTTATTGTGAACACAAGAGCATTTCTTCAATCAGTTCATCTGTAGGGCTGGTAAGCACTTTTAAATAATCATTTTTTTTAATTTTACTCTGACCAGCCAAAAAGTCGGACCTGGAGGCAATACCTTCTACCATTTCGGAGAGCCTGCAAATTGATGACAGCATCTCTTTCTCTTTAATGGATTCATCATACCCGTGCGCAGGGTGTATCTCATTAAGGAGCGCCTTAATTTCAATCGAAAAATTTGACTCCTGTGAAGGCGTGTATATTTTTTTCAAAATATCTTCCAGCATGGAAAATAAGGGTTTGAAACTCATTGAAAGTGTCAAATGAAATGCATTATCGCTAAGATTTTCTACCGCATGGAACTGGCCAATGGGTATATATAGCAGATCACCCGGCTGCATCACCTCATCGCAACAAAGGCCAGAGTCCAAAATTTCTTGGTGAGTTAGGGCAGCATCTATTCCGTGATAAGCCTGATACATTTCTTGCTTTGCATTATACACACGCCATCTTTTTTTTCCTGACAATGCAAAAATTAAAACATGATGGCAATCTCTGTGTGCTGAAAATGCAGCTCCGCCGCTCTGTGATAGATAGGCATTGCACCCCGATGCACAATTGAACTGCTCTTGCATGAACACGACCAGCTCCTTTACTTCTTCGGAATATCTGTAGTATTGATCAAAAATGATCGATGATTTCAGTGCGATAGCCTTCCTAATAGCCGCTACATCACGATAACACCCATCATCTCTGGGAAAGGTATGTGACCAAACATCGGGGTCTATTGTCGTGCCCTGATTCCTTATTTGAATTAAAGAACCGTGAGCCCCATAAGCCGGATTAAACAAAATTTTATAAAATTCTTGCAAATAAGAGGGAGCTGGTTCAAAAGCTTTCTTAATAAAAAAAGGCTTTTTGAAAAGATACTCGCTCTTAAATGTATTGATATTAAAGTCTGAACTTAACTTTAACATTAAAGATTCCAAAATAACGATACAGAGTTCAAAAACCCCCTCGCTATTGCGAGGGGGCACTAGAGGCACAAAGCTTCACTATTGACTTACTGAGGTACGATACCGCCTTTTAGATCGACGGCAATTTTTTCTCGTACGGGAAGATTAAAGTTTTAATTTGCAAGAAGCAATTTGCTCTTCAATCTTATTTATTTCACTCGTCTCTCTCTCGCCTTTCTTAAAAAGGCCCGCGTTCTTTGAACCCTGCCCCCTGAGACTTGATACTTCTTGAGGAAGGTCAAGCTTATCGTAACCATCGGATCCACCCTTTTCAAAGGGTCTCTTCTTTTGATCGTTTATTACAGCTGCTCCTGATAGCGCCTGAGGAAGATCCAGTTTGTCATACCCATCAGATCCACCCTTTTCAAAAGGTCTGCTTCTCTTTGGATCGCTCATTATGTGCACTCCCGATGTTTAAAGTTATCTAAATAATATTTCACGAACGGCTCTATTACACCGTAACGCTCAAATCACCGCCACCTTTTAACACCCACATGCACTGTTTGTCAATAAAACGATCAATCATCATCCTGCAGCACCTTAGGGTTGCCCATGAATTGGGCGAACTGGCGCTTGGCTCGGCATTGAGTGCCGGTAAAGCTCACGCTCACAATACGGTTGGATCGATCCGCCTCAAAAACCGTTTTACAATCCAGTCCTGCCTTGGCTTTTTTCTCAGCAATCGCTTCAGGATCCAGCGTATTGCCCTCTTCCGTCATGCTAAAGGAACGACCGGGAAATTCAGGCGCGGGCTTGGAGGCATTGTTGGCAGTATTGTAAATATAGAGATGATGTCCCTGCGCTGTTTTTTCTGTGACATCAGGATAGCCCCAGCTGCTGAAAAGCTCTTGAGCATGAGAGCCTTCCCAACTGTCCACAGTCGTTTGATAGTTTTGTGTAGTCGCACAGGCTGACAATAATAAACACATGAAACAAATAATGATTCGCATAATCACTCGCTCATGGCTTTTTCAATCATCACATCATCCACAGGCACATCCTGATGACCCGCTCGCGAGGTGGTGGGTACTGCTTTAATGTGATCGATAATATCCATACCCGAAACCACTTGGCCAAATACGCAGTAACCCCAGCCTGCATCACTTTTAGCCGAATGGTTTAGAAAATTATTATCAGCCACATTGATAAAAAACTGACTGCTCGCCGAATGCGGATCTGAAGTGCGCGCCATCGCTACACTACCCTTTTTATTGAGCATACCTTTGTCTGCTTCATTTTCGATGGTAGGCCGCGTTTTTTTCTGTTGCATGCCCGCCTCAAAACCACCGCCCTGAATCATAAAACCATTAATCACGCGGTGGAAAATCGTATGATCGTAAAAGCCTTCTTGTACATACTGCTCAAAATTAGCGGCGGTCACTGGGGTATGCTCATGATCCAGCTCAATCACAATATCGCCCTTATTCGTCTTCAACGTCACCATAAAGCTCTCCCCTAGGCTAAAAATAGGGGAGAGTATAGCGATTGAGCTGAAAATAACAACTGAACATTAAGGCAGAGAAGCGGGCGATCCCGTTCTGGGGGTCATCACAGACGACCTCACTTCTTCTAACTCATTGGCGAGTTTTTGAACAGCTTGATCCATATGAGCATGGAATGATTTACTCTTAAAGAGGCGAGCGCCCAGACCTTCCACCGCAGCCTTCAACCAAGTGGCCAACCACGTTAAAAATCCAGGCACCCTTTCTGGATATTGCTCAGCCGCCAAAATTGTTCTTCTAAAGTTGGATTTAAACTGATCCTTAGAAAAGCGAGGTGAAAGCTCTTCCACAGATAAATTAAACTGAGGGACTCCTGGCTCAGCGCTGCGCATCAAAAACAACAAAGCGGCCTCATAGCTCACACCCTTTTGCCATCCTTGAGCGGCAGAGGCCACACAGTTTCGCAGCTCTTGAATTAAGGATGCCTGATCAGTACTTCCCTGATATTGCTCAATTTTAGCCTGAATTTCACTGCATAAACTCAGCACCTGATCCTGTCGATCATGCTTAAAGGTTTTATGCGGAAATTGTAATCGATAGGCATAGAGTGCATCGATAAAATCAATGAGCACACCTTTAAAATCATTCGCTACACGCTCAGCCGAGCCCAAGGCTCCATCTTCCAAACGATCTCTTTGCAAAACACAGCGAAAGAAGCCTTTCTCTTGCAAACATGCCCGCATCTCTGAGGATAAAATAAGGCGTCGAGAATCACCTACGGCTTTTAAATACACCTGAATTAAATCTTCTGTACGCTCACTCAAACTAAGCTCTTCTTTTTTTGAATGGCTGCTCTGGATAGCCTGCCGATGATTCATTCCTGAAAACTCAGGAACATGAGCAGCTCGTTTTACTGGTTTTTGGGTTGCCTGAAGGGCTAAAGCATGCTGTGGAGAAAGATGTCGATTAACCACTGCAGCCAAATCCTGCTCCCAAGTGTTCTGTACTTTAAAGACGCGAATATTTCCTGCGCTCATCGTGTGTACTCCTTGTCATCCGTGAACCAACAGCCTAACTGTCGGTAGAAGTGATCAAAGTATAGACAATGCATGGGGTTTTTACAAATGAAGGGTCCGTCAGAATTGCCTTAAAACCCCAAAGGCCTTAGGATCTAGGCTCCCATTGACCCCAGGAGAAAGACTATGTCCATTCAAGGCTACCACGAACTTATTGAAGATTTGAGCGATGACACCCGAGACATGCATCGAGCTATTGTCTCTTTAATGGAGGAATTAGAAGCCGTCGATTGGTATAACCAGCGGGCTGATGCCTGCAAAGATCCTGATTTAAAACGCATTTTGGAACACAATCGCGATGAAGAAAAAGAACATGCCTCTATGGTTTTAGAGTGGATTCGCCGCAAAGACCCCCGATTCGACAAAGAGCTTAAGGAGTATCTCTTCCAAAAAGGTTCGATTGTGGGAAAAGAAGAGGCCAGCAAATAAAAACCTGATTTAACACGTAGGTGGGTGCCGAGCACATCGTGCGAGGCCCAACACTCTGAACCCAGAGCATCAGCCCAAGCTACCCTACCCTCGTCACATGCCCCAACTTTCGTCCCGGCTTAGGCTCCTTGCCGTACAGATGCCAATAGGTGCCTGGGGCCTCGGGCCGCTCTGCTGGGAGCTCGCCAATTAAGTTACGCATCTCTGAATATCCTATGGCTTGAGTCGAACCCAATTTCAAACCTAAGATCGCTCTTAGGTGATTTTCAAATTGCGAGGTTTTCGCTCCCTCAATGCTCCAATGTCCTGAATTGTGTACTCGGGGTGCCATTTCATTAGCAGTCAAGCGCGCACCTTGCTGAAAAAATTCAATGCATATCACGCCCACATACTGCAAAGCTTTCAGTACAGCCCGCACATAATTTTCTGCTTGGCTTTGCAAAGGGGGATCTTCAAAGGGCGCTTTTGATTCACGCAAAATGCCGGCCTCATGCCGATTTTCCACTAAGGGATAAAAAGCCAATTCTCCTGTGGTGCTGCGCACTGCAATGATAGAGAGCTCACGATCAAAAGAAGCCCAGGCCTCTAAGATGCAAGGCGTATTTTGAACGACGGATTCCACCTCAATACAATCCTCTGCACTTTTTAGTATCCACTGTCCCTTGCCATCATAACCCCCACGACGCGTTTTCAGCACACAAGGGTAGCCTATATCAATCACTGCTTTTTTCAGTTCAGCTAAAGAAGAAACCGCTTTAAATTTCACCGTTGGAATAGCCAGCGAATTTAAAAAGCTTTTTTCCAAGAAACGATCTTGAGTTTTACGTAAAGCCTCTACAGGAGGATAAATCGAAATCTGTGTTTGAAAAATTTCCAAAGAAGCCGGCACAACATTTTCAAATTCGTAAGTCAAAACATCGCTCTCTGCCACTAAGGCTTGCAAAGCTTTTTGATCTTCGTAATCACCTTGAATAATTTTGGTTACACGCGCCGCAGGACAGCTACTTTCTTTTTCAAGACAGAGCACGTTCACGCCCAAAGGTTTGGCGGCTTCAGCTAACATCATAGCTAATTGGCCACCCCCCACGATACCCACACGCATTATTCAGGCTTTCCCGGGGTGGGTTGTGAAAGAACGTGTTCGGTTTGATTGCGACGATACTCGCTTAAAGCCGCGTGAATTTCAGGATATTCAGGGGCCAAGAGTGCAGCCGCCAACAGAGCCGCATTGATCGCTCCTGGCTTGCCAATGGCCAAAGTGCCTACGGGAATGCCTGCGGGCATTTGCACAATGGATAACAAGGAATCCATACCTTTTAAAGCCGCTGATTCGATGGGAACTCCCAGGACTGGCAAGAGGGTATGCGCCGCCACCATGCCGGGCAGATGCGCAGCACCGCCGGCCCCTGCGATAATCAGTCTTAAACCGCGCCCTTCCGCCGCTTGAGCATAGTCCCGCATAAGCTCCGGCGTGCGGTGCGCGGAAACCACCTGTTTTTCAAAGGGCACATGCAGCGCCTCTAAGATCAGCGCGGCCTGCTCCATCGTCGCCCAGTCCGATTGAGAGCCCATAATGATTCCGATGAGTGGGTGCATACTATTTTTCCCATATTGCAGCCCGTAGGGGCAATTCATGAATTGCCCCTACAAAAGCTAGATTGATTTAGAACAGCAGTTATAACATAGCCCTCGAATTTCTGTAATCCCGTGCTCCAAAGAAAAACCCTGGGTTTTTAAACAGGCTTGAATGGCGCGAATCACATTCTGATCAGCAATCTCCGTCGAGATTCCACAGTTTTTACACAACAACAACTGGCTGTGATGCTGCTGCTCACTGGGATGCGAGCAGGGAATATAGGCATTTAAGGATTCCACGCGATGCACCAAATGATGCTGCATTAAAAATTCTAGCACACGATACACGGTCATGGCTTCAGCTTTAGCCTTGGTTTCACGCAGTAAGCGCAAAAGATCATAAGCTCCCAGGGGCGTATCGCTGCTGTAAATAAACTCTAAAATTTGTTCACGCAGAGGCGTTAAACGAAGCTCTGATGCCTTGCAGCAATTCTTTATTGACTTTAATTTTTCAAGAGAGACTGTAGACATTTTTTTCTAAGCCTTAGGTGGGTGAAAACGCCAATGAAAGCGGATTGTCTGTTTTAATAGATCCATCATTACCCGCCTTTCCATTCATTAAAACTACTCTTTCTTCACGACTACAATCCGTTACTCTAGGAGCTTTGGGAGAGTCTGTCGGTGCCGAATCCTTTTTCACAGCATAGCGCAACTTCATATAGGTTTTAAAACTTATTCCATCAACACCCTGCTTTCGGGCCAAATTATGCCACACAAAACCCACAAATCTCAGTGGCAAAGTCACGGGTAAAATTAACATAGAAGCCAAGCTGTGGTGATGGTCGCAACTTTCAGCTGCATCTTTGTCCAGATCATCTCTTTGAATACTTCCATGCTCATGCTCATCCATATGCGCAACGAAATGAAAATCCGCCAAAAATTCACTCACGGCGCCAAAGCCCGTCATCATAACATCGGGAATCAATTTCGTGGGAGAAGCCAGCGCATCATCGGAACCCTCTCCCGGAATCACACCCGAAGCAATCACGTGCACGATTAAAGCCACCATCGCTGCTACAGAATTCAATGCCGCCGCTATAAAACGAAAGGGATTAAAAAATTGCAACCAGCTTTCTTCACGAAAGCGCAGCTTCAAATTATTCCAGCTCTCTCGGCAGCTGGTAGAAATACTTTCAAGCAACTTGCTCCACATTTTTTCCACAGAAACAATGCTATTTTCGATGGTAAACATCAGCGTCACTGGAAAAAAGAATCCCCAAATCAAAAGATTGCCCAATATACTGGAGTAACTGAGCAGAGTATCAAAAGATAAGTTTCCGATAAAACTAAAAAACTGAATGCTTGAATTCAACCAAGCCCCTGCGGTTGCCAAGGTCACCAAAACAGATAAAGCAATAATGC
>JAKFXE010000034.1 GCA_021731545.1 Coxiellaceae bacterium | reverse complement strand
GGACAAATACCATATTTACTTTTGTCAGCAAAAGCTCTTTGGCATTGACCTGAAAAAGGATTAATATGGCTGCGGTGTGTTACCTATGTCTCCGCACGTTTGTTACCTATGTCCCCGGTCTATACACCTTGTGCCCGCCCGCTTTTTCTTTTGGGCGCCCCTACGCGAGATGGGGTATTTTATAGGAATAGGCCTTGCCCCTACGGGAGCGGCGCTTAAAAAAAAGAGCGGGTACAAAACCCGCTCTTTTTAGTACTATAACGCAGGCCTCCGTTCCGACAGAGCGTGCTTTATTTTTTTACTGTTCTGCGTGTTGGGCCGGTCTTAACACCTTCTAGCGCTTGCACTTCTAGTTTGTCGTCGTTCGCGGAGTAAATAACAACAGAGGTGGAAACAACAAGGGTGGAAACAGCAGGAGAGGTAGCTGCTGCTGGAGTAGTGGTGGTGGGCTGCTGTTTTGTGCTACCCCCAAAAAGGCGACTGAAAAAACCAGGGGTTTTCTTCTCTTGGGTGGTAGTGACCGCGATTTTAGCAACCGGAGGAGTTTTAGTCTGCTGGTCATCAGAAGTCTTTTTTGCAGCATAGTAGCGTTTAAATTCTTTTTGAATTGTCTTGGCGGCCTCTCGGGTTTTTCCTAAAAGACTGATTCGATCTTCTGCTTGAGTAATAAGGTCGTTGCCGCCTTGGGCTTGGGGAGTAGTAGTCATAAGGATATCTACTGCTTCTTTAGAGGTTACAATTTCTCGATAATCAACCATCACTGCCTCTTCATAAAGAGCATCTCTTTTATAGCTAGACAGTGATTCCTCCAGGGTCTTTGAATAATTAAAAGTATTATTGGCCGCATTCACTATAACCTTAATCTCCTTAGTTAAGTCTTGGACTGCTTTTGTAGAGAATGGTTCTTGTGTTAGAGACGCCTTCAGAGCAGTCAATTTTTCCACTAAAGTCTCGTGGGTTGCTTTGATAGTATAGGCCAATTCTTTCAAGCTAGAAGCAGCTTTAGACTGTTGCGTCGCTAATTTACTGTATTCAAAAGATAAATTTTCACCACGAGATGTATATTGGTTACGATTATAAAATTCCGTCTTATTATATTGTTTATACAGTCTGTTTATTCCAAGGGACTTGTTCTCTAAAGTGGTTGAAATCTTAACGGTCTTAAGCTCAGGTCGATCTAGCCCTGATGTTTTATTCAGAGCGACTGTATTGTAAAAGTGAGTAGTCACTTTTTTAAGATAAGCGGTTGCATTCAGTTCCTGATCAATTGGTAAAACAGTATAGCGTTCGCTGAGCTTAGCTAGACCTACTGTTTTCAACAAGTCACCCAGAAAACCATAAAAGCTTTTCTTGCGTTCTAATTGAGCCGTGTATTTTTCGCAGGCTGAAATTAGTTTTTTGAAAGGTTTTTCTTTTTCCGCTTGTGCTTCGGCTTGATCCTTTTCACACTGCCGTAAACGTGCCTTTTCGGCTCGTGATGCTTTGAAATTAGTCCATAGCGCTCCCAGCTCGTCTTTAAGCGCATCTAAAGCGCCAGGCTCTCTTTGAGATTCATTTTGATAGTTTTCCGTAGCTGTCATTGCTGTGTCAACAAACCCGTTTAAAAAATCACGCATCTTCATCACTCCAAAAAAGTTAAACAGAGCTCCAGAATAACAGCATAATATTAAGGAAATCTTAAATTTTTACAAAACAGCAAATTAAATTTTCTAAGCCTGTATACGACAAAATAGTAGATTTTCTGCCTAGTTGGGTGCTTTCGTAGGGGCATTGATCTTACCCGGGCCTCGTACCCGCCCGCTTTTTTTGGGCGCCCCTATGGTTTTGGGCGAGCACAAAGGGCGTTTCTACGAAAGATTGGAGATTAAAAATTTTTTGGGGCTATTTTTCCATTTTTTAAGGGCGCTTCTATTTATTCAAAATTGTTGATTTTTATTTTGGAGTCAGGCACCGCAACACATTAAATCAATGGGTTAAAATCTTTTCCAGCGGAGCCAGACACCAAAATAATCATTTTTCCATTTTTTAAGGGCGCTTCTATTTATTCAAAATGTGTGATTTTTATTTTGGAGTCAGGCACCGCAACAGATTAAATCAATGGGTTAAAATCTTTTCCAGCGGAGCCAGACACCAAAATAATCACAAGGGATGCTCCTACGCGGGATTAATTTTTGTTTTTTAATATTTCCTTAAGCTTTGTTCGGTATAGTAAAACTATGCAGTATAAAAAAGAGAGCGAAGTGATGAACAGCTTTAGTGAAACCATGTTAAAAGCCCTGTTTGATTATCGCGGGCTGTTAAAGCGTTATTTTAAGCCCGTAGAGCGCCGCGCTAAAATGCAGGCCCTGGGGCTTAATGTGCGTTATAAAGCAGGGGATGATGAGCGTGTGCTTTATGGAATGGCCCAGCGTATTTTAGAAGATATCAAGCTTAATACACGCTCTTTGTCGACAGGCTATTATAGTTATTCGGGTATTCAACAGTTTGGGGAGCATTTAAAGGCTCTTTTGAATCAATATGAATTACAAGACCAGCGGGTCGTCCATAAAACGCAAAAAGCTTCCTGTGCTTTGTTGTATGTGCTTCAGACCTTATCGTTATCGGGCACAAAACTCAGTGAGGTGATTATCAACAAGTTGATGCATCACGCTCAGGTGATTGCTGTCTATGGCTCTAAAGAGCAGCATCAGCACTATCGCAGCGCATTGGAGCAATATGTGGGTCGGGTGGATCCTCATCTGTGCGGAAGCTTGCTTCAAGACTTTAATCAAGGCAGCGCTTCAAACTATCTTTAGCCCTAGCCTTTGCGCGCAAAAATCCGCATAATCAGCCCCACCTTAATTTATGATGTTTGATCTATGCGAAGTTGGCTCCCACGCGCCTGGCAGCGCAAACATAATGTTCAAACTATTCCCTATCCCAGGGCTGTACGTGCTGAATTAAAACAGGTCTTGCGCAGCTTGAGCGCTTTACCTGCTTTGGTGAGCATTGAGCGTATTCAACATTTAAAAACCGATTTGATAAAAGCTTCGCAGGGAAAGGCTTTTTTATTGCAAGCGGGAGATTGTGCGGAGCGCTTTCTAGATGCAAATCCTGATCGAGTGAGCGCACAGCTTAACTTGTTGCAGCAATTAAGTGAGGTGCTGGAGCAAAGGCTGCATAAACCTATTATTACAGTGGGTCGCATGGCAGGCCAATATGCCAAACCGCGCAGCTTTATATCAGAAACGCGAGGCGATATCAGTTTGCCCAGCTACCGAGGTGATTTAATTAATGGGTCCGAGTTTACAGCAGAGGCTCGTGCAGCCGATCCCAAGCGTTTGGCAATGGGATATTATTATGCGCAGCAGTGTTTGGATTTAATCCATCAGCGCATGCCTTCTTTATATACCAGCCACGAAGCCCTGCATCTCTTATATGAGCAGAGTTTAACGCGGCAATTTCAGGGCACTTATTATAATGTATCCACACATTTTCCCTGGGTGGGTGTGCGCACCAGTGAACCCTCAAGTGCGCATATTGAATATCTGCGTGGTTTAAGCAATCCCGTAGCGGTTAAAATGGGTCCCCGCACTACAGCTGAGTGGATTAAGCAATTAGCACGAATTTTAAATCCTGAGGCTGAGCCAGGAAAATTGAGTTTTATTCACCGATTGGGTGCCGGAGAAATTAAAAAATTATTGCCGCCATTGATTGCAGCCGTCCAGGAAACGTGTATACCGGTTGTGTGGATTTGTGATCCTATGCATGCTAACACGGCGCGCAATGCTGAAGGTTATAAACTGCGTTCAACGGATATTATTGCAGAAGAATTTCAGCAAGCGATAGAGATTCATCAGCGGTGTGGAACGCACTTATCAGGCCTTCATTTAGAATTAACCAGTGATTCTGTTCAAGAATGTGTGAATGGACAGGGCGTTGCGCATGAAGAAAGTATTCTTAAAAAGAATATTCCTTTAGTGGATCCGCGTCTTAATGCAGCGCAAGCCATGAAAATGCTTGAAACGATCGATCTGCTTTCCTAAGCCAGTAGCTTGACCCTTCTTGAGTAAATCGGCATCATAGCGTGCATGAATATTCAAGCATCCACTGAAGCGCAGACCCAAGCTACACGTTCCGCTCATGCAGGGGCTCTGCAGCGGGCTCAATTATTTTCAGAGTTTGTTGATAGGCTTCAAACTCATCCCGTCTCTGGAATACTTCTGCACGATTTAAAAAAGCAGTATCCATTGAATATCAATTTATTGTTATTTTGCCTATGGTTTGCTTGGATGCATTATGGCCGTTTAACAAAAAAAGAAATGATGCAGTTGCTTTCGGCAATTACGCATTGGCACGAGCGTGTATTTCAGCCTTTGTTGCGATTGGAAAAACAATTACAGGACTCAGTCATTAAGCAGTGGCTGCAGGAAGAGGCGGGTGTGGCCGATGAAATTGAGCGACGTTTATTAACGGAAACATTTTTATTTGTTGAGACCAGTCCTCGCAATGCGCAACAATTATTGAATGATGCCAGCCACAATGTAGCCGCCTATTTTAAGTGCCTGCAGTTTCAGCCGGAGTTGGAAAAAGTAGTGGCTTTATTGGGAATGGTGTTTACGACGCACTCGGCCAGCTCCATTGCCAAAGCCTGCGAGCAGGCCTTACACAGTTTGGTCGATGCCCCCAGTCGATGTGCTCAATTTGTGTTGTAATAGGCAAAACCCCGCATTGACAGCGAGCTGTTCAAAATATATCCTCCTTCGACTCACCGAGCTTTAGCATTTCACGGTTGATATCGATGAAAACCAGCGACTCACAAGAACAACAACATCTAGAGCAATATGCGGCGGCTGCACGCTGCAGTGTGCTCAGCAGTCAATCGGATTTAAGCCCCAAAGACAGAGCGGTACCGGAGATGCTGTCTTGGTGTCGCGAGCAAGGTGACATCGTTGTATTGTTGAGCGGTGCCATACTCACGGCTCACCCCACTGCGCGCACCGTACAAAATTGCAAAGTGGTGATGCAGGATAAGGGCATTGTTCCAGGCATTGTGTACCCAGCCACCAGCGCCTTGATTCGCTTACTGTTGGAAAATGCACAAGAGCTGCACGATGCTGATTTAACACAGCGCACGAGCGATACCGTCAGTACGCAACAACAGCGTTTGCGTATTTTGGTCAAAGAAGCCTTGAATACCGGTGCCAGCGATATTCACATGGAAATTCGTGAAGACATTGCGCGCATTCGTTTTCGAAAACACGGCGAGCTGTATTTGCATGCAGAGTGGTTGCCTAAACTAGGTCGAGAGGTCGCTTCCGTGGCCTTTAATAAAGAAACCGATCAAGCCAGTACCCATTTTAATCCATTGATTCCACAAAATGCTTCCATGCCCTTGCAAATCGATGGTCGTAAAGTGCGTTTGCGTTTAGCCAGCTTGCCCGCGTATCAAGGCTTCGATGTGGTCATGCGTTTGTTAACCACAGCGGATGAAAAGGTACCCACTTTACAGGAATTGGGTTATTCCGATCAGCAAGTAGAGCTGATTAAACGAGCGATTAGCATGCCCTATGGCGCTGTGATTATTGCAGGCCCCACGGGCTCGGGTAAAACAACCACTTTGGCCAGTTGCATGCAGCAATTGGATCCTCGCCGTAAGTTGTACATGATTGAAGATCCGGTAGAAAAAATTGTAAGTGGTGCTACTCAAGTTCCTGTGAATACGGAGCAAGATGATCGAGATTTTGCGAGCATGGCGCGCACGGCCTTGCGTATGGACCCCGATGTGATGGTTTTGGGTGAAATGCGCGATGAAGATACCGCTGCCGTGATGGTGCGCGCCGCGATTACCGGACATTTGGTGTTCTCCACCCTGCACTCGAATACCGCTCCAGAAATTATTACGCGTTTAACCGATTTAGGCGTATCTCGTTCGCTGCTCGCTAGCCCTAATTTGCTGGTGTGTTTAATTTCGCAACGCTTAGCGCCTTTATTGTGTGAGCACTGTTCGATACCGATTACACAGTCCAAAGCGCATCAAGCACAATTGCATCGTTGGACAGAAGTCTTTGCTGGGGATTTTAATGCGCTTCGAGCGCGTGGCAGCCATTGCCCCAAATGTCATGGCTTGGGTGTGAGTGGTCGCAGTGCGGTAGCCGAAATTATTTGGGTAGATGAATCGGGCCGCCAATTTATTCAAGCAGGTGACAGCATGGGCTTGTACCATTATTTAAGAAGCCAGGGTTGGCACACCTATGAAGATCAGCTGCTTGATTATGTGCGTAAAGGGAAATGCGATCCTATTGATGCCGAAAAAATGATGGGTGAGATCAGTATTCAATTCCGTACACAGAGCTTTAACTATAACGTAATGAACGATTCAACACATACCCCCATTTCTCTTGGACAAGTAGAGCATGTCGAATAAGTGGCTGCATCCTTGGCGAAGACTTGAGTTTGGTCGCAAACAGCAGCAGGCTTTTTTAGAAGATTTAAGTTCCCTCGTAAAAGACGGCGTTCCTGCCAACCAAGCTATTCGCCTGATTCAGCAAACCACAGACGGCATTTTTCAAAAAGTGGCCAATGATATTGCCTATGGTTTAGCGCAAGGGCAGCCGGTGGCTTTTGGTATGCGCTCTTGGTTTTCTCCCGCCACCGTAGAAATTATCCGTGCGGGTGAAAGCAGTGGTACTTTGCCGGAGGCGATGGAGTCTGCTGCGGCTTCTTTGTCCGGACAAAGCAATGCGATTGGTGAATTTATCAATGCGGCACTTTATCCTTTGGTCGTATTTGTGGCTTCTTTGGTGATGTTGATTTTTGTAAAAGACTCCGTCTTGGATAATTTTGCCAGCATTAAACCCGTCACAAGTTGGCCTGATGTGGGACAGTATTTGTACTATCTTGCCGATTTTTTAGAAGCTTGGTGGTGGTTGCTCTTGGTAGGTTTGGGCGTGTTAATTTTTATACTGTATGAACTCTTAAGACAACTGATAGGCCCTTTGCGCCATTGGGTAGATCGAGTGCCGGGCTTGTCTTTGTATCGCCAAACAACAGCAGCTCGATTGATGGAAACCCTGGGATTACTGCTTAAAAATGGGGTGGCGCTGAATAAATCTTTACAGATCATGCATCAAGATGCGCAGCCTTATTTAGCCTGGCATTTATGGATGATGGAAATTCGTTTAAGTGGGGGCAAAGAAAATGTAGCCGATGTGTTGGACACGGATTTAATCAGTCCTTCTGATTTGATGCGTCTTAAGGTCGTTGCGATGGGTAAGGGAATTGATCATGCTTTGTCCAGTTTGGGACGAAAAGCCCACAATGCCGCTGCTAAAAAAGTAAGCACCGCTGGAAAATTGATCGGAGCGCTGTGTTTAACTCTGGGTGCTGTGATGGCTGCAACGGTTGTCTTTGGAATTTACTCAATTGGTAGTATCATTGCGAGCTAGCTGGGTCTGCTAGAGTGTTCACGGAGAGTTTGCTCTTTCGTTAAGGCTTCGGTGGAGGGGTAGAGAAACAAAAAAATCGGCTTAACTAACTAAAGGAAAAACATTATGTTGATATCATTAAATAGAGCCACCTTTAAAAAACAAAGCGGCATCAGTTTGTTGGAAGTGATGTTGTCCTTATCCATCATCGCGATTATTTTAGTTATGGCCACACGTTATTTCTTTGTTGCCAGTAATAACTCCAATGTGAATAAATTGCGCGGTCAAATTGGTACCGTAGTGTCGGCCTTACAGGAGTATCGTAATCAGCATCCTAATTATGTAGCTTTAACAGGTATGGATACTTTGATTGCGCAAGGCTTTATTGCACAAACAGCCGATGTGGATGTTGGAGCGGGTACTCTTTCTAACCCATGGACGAACCCCATCACCTTGACGCCTGGCGGTAATCCTGTGGGCACCAATGTTATGATTTCAACTGATTTGCCTACTGAGGCAAATTGCCGTGCTTTAATGGGCGGTTATAGTGCAGAGCAATTGGTGGCCTGTAATCCTGCTGCGGGTGGTACTGGATTTACCTTTAGTTTGACAATTGGTTTGTAAGAGTTTTATTTATATCGATGAAAAAATGCCCCCAGGGCCAATTCGTGAATTGGCCCTACGCAAAATCGGCCTTTGTAGGGGCAGTTCATGAACTGCCCCCAAGGGCTCGATCCCTCCAATCCCAACGCGGCATCAGTCTTTTAGAACTGCTTTTATCGGTTTCCATCATCGGTGTTATTTTAATTCTCGCTACACGCTATTTTTACATCAGCAGCAATCATCAAAAAATCAACCACACCACCAGCGAAATCGCTTCCGTGGTGGTGGCTTTGCAAAACTGGGATCCGGGTAATGCCGATTTTTCAGCACTCGGAAACACCGGTATTTTGCAGCTCTACAAAGCGGGACTCTTGGCCGAGAGCGTCGATTTACAAATCACGCTGGTGGATGGAGTGCCCAGCACCGCGATTTTATACAGTGCTTGGAATAGGTCTATTATGCTGAGCGGTGAAGTGGGCAGTGCCACGATCACCCTTGATTTTTTAAAGCCCAGTGATTGCGCGGCGGTATCGGCCGCTTTTAGGGGTTCAGCTTGCAATCAGACTAATCAATTTAGTTATGTCATCCATGAATAAAAACAAAGCTGGATTTGGTTTGTTGGAGTTGCTCTTAGTCATTGCCGTCATGGCAAGTCTTTTGGTTTTGAGCATTCATCGTTATGAGCAATATAAACAAACGGTATTCGTGGAGGCGGTTCAAAGCGATGTGGCGCTTATTTTTCAGGGACTGAGTCGTTACTATCATGCACAAAACTGTGTGAACGGCGTATTCCCCCTCTTGAATCAAAATCTCTTTTCAATCTTGTTGGCCCAAGATTATGTTTCTTTGAATCGTTTACAAAAACCCAGCGCCGTTACAGAGTACCAGGCTTGGGTCGTAGACAGCTTGCAAAGAAGTGCTCAAGGTAAGCCGATCTATCAGTGGGTCGTTAAAGCAGTCTTTGCGAGCGACACTTATTTGAGCAGCTATCGAAAACAGTTGGATGCCCAGGCGATGGATCTGACTCAGCGCAGCCTAAGTTGGAGAGTGCTGGCCAACCCCAGTGCGCCCACGACTACGACCCCTTTATGGATTTTAAATGGGGGCCTGTCTTCTTTTAAACAAAGACAGGGGATTACGGACGATAGCTGTCTGTAAATCACGGTCCCGGCCGTGACGGCGCGGAGCGTCACGATCATTTACGTCACGATCATTTACGTGATAGAATCCTTGTAAAATAAGGCTTCTTGCTCCTTTAGGAGCTGATTTTGGAGATTATAGGATGGAATTTAGACATTTTTTCCCCCTCGGTAAAGCTTATGGAGAGGCCTTTTGCAACCGGACGGCAGAAACAGAGCAGCTGGTTGGGCACATTGAAAATGGCAAGCATAGCCTGCTGGTTGCGCCCAGGCGCTATGGTAAATCCAGCCTGGCTGAGCGCGCTTTAGAAAAAGCCCAGCGGCCTTTTATCAAGCTGAACCTTCATTTGTGTACCACTGAAGAAGAGGTCGCTCAGCTCGTTGTGGAGGGGGTGATTAAATTGATCGGCACGGCCATTGGCCCTGTGGATAAGCTGATGGTTTCCATTAAGAAATATCTGTCTAATTTAGAGCCCTTGCTTTCCTTTGGAAATGAAATGGCGCAGTTAAGATTGGTTCCCAAAAAGCAAAGTAACTATTCTGTGATTATGGTTGAATCCTTAATGCTCATCGAAAACCTATTAAAGGAAAAAGATAAAAGAGGCGTTATTTTTTTTGATGAGTTTCAAGAGATTGATCGGATTAGTAAACACAAGGGTATGGAGGGTGCGATTAGAACAGCAGCACAAGAGATGCAAAACCTCTCCATTATATTTTCGGGCAGTGTTCGCTCGATGTTGCTCTGCATGTTTGAAGATGAAAATCGCCCCCTTTACAAGCTGTGCCGAAAAATTAGGGTGGAGAGAATATCCACTGAGCACTATGAAAAGCACCTTAATAAAATAGCACTGGCTACTTGGAAAAAACCCTTAGATCCCCAAGTTTTTAATCACATCATGAAATTATCTCACCGCCACCCTTATTATGTTAATTATCTGTGCGACAGCCTTTGGGAAATCTGCCAGGATTTTCCGAGTTGCGAAACTGTAGAGAGGGCTTGGCAAACTGTCGTGACAGAGGAGTGGAGTGATGCTCTAAAAGAGCTCTCTGAATTGCCTCTGGGTCAACTGCGATTGCTAAAGTATGTGGCTAATGAGAAAACCAAGAATATTCAAAGTCAGGAGAGCTCTGTAAAATTGTCTATGCCCCCCAGTTCCATTGCGAGCGCTGCCAGCGCGTTGATTGAAAAAGATTATGTTGAGCAAGATGAAGAAGGTTATTATCAGATTATTAATCCCTTGCTGTCCGCTGTCCTAAAAGGAGCGGAGGATTAAGGAGAAAACATGAAACGAATCCGCGCAGGCTTCACGCTCATCGAATTGCTGTTGGTAATTGCGGTTATTTCCATCATTGTGTCGATGGCTTTAATGGTGATGCGCAAGCATGCCGAAAACGCGCGCATCAGTAAAGCCGCCCTAGAGATGCAAAATGTTTTGCAAGCGGCCATAAATTACGCGGCGAATAATAATGGACAATGGCCACAAAGTTATAGTTGTAACAGCAGCAGTGCACCCCAGCCCTCCGATTTTTTAAATTATTTACCCAATGGAGATTATCAAAGTCATTATGGTAGCTACTTTTGTTGGAGCCAAGAGGGAGCCACGCATCGATTTTGGGTGGCACTTCCCTTTCCCAGCAGCGATTATAAAATTGCCGAACAAATAGCCGCACAATTACCCAATGCCTATGCGATTAAAGATCCCAATACCCAAACACCGCGCAGCAATCTGTGCGATGGCAGTGAATCCCTATGTTATGTGCGTGCAGAAGTCACTCAAAGCGCAGGCGTCAGCCCAGGGGGAATTGCAGCGGCGGGTTATTGTAAACCTCCCGAAATGACGGGGGGTGTGGTAGTGGCGGTGCGGGGCTCGGCCGCGAATGTGAGCTGTCTTTATGACGCGCCCGCTACGAGCAGCAGCCAAGAGGCTACTTATCATATTCAGTTCTTGTGTGCTGCAGGACAAGGGAATGTTATTTTAACGCCGAATTACCTGTATATGGGTACTCAAAAAACAGTTTATGATTCTTCTGTCGTGCCTTTGCGTTTGGGGCCTGATGATGCTGCGCAAAATTGTGTAACCTTAAATGGTGTGACGGAATGCACGATTCGTATCATCGCTAAGAGTGACATCAGCTCTCCTGAAGGTGCGAGTATTTTTAGTAATTCAGGTGAAAAAGGCTATATTGGGGCGTCTTATATAGGTTATTGCGATGCGACCTAGTCTTGCGCCCTGCTTAAAAAAACGAACACAGGGT
>JAKFXE010000036.1 GCA_021731545.1 Coxiellaceae bacterium | reverse complement strand
TGAACCCCTTTAAGCTAAAAGCCGCTATTGAGAATAAATTGAAGATTATTTCCAAGCATGTCAAAGTAACATCTAATCTGAGGCAACGTATCTGACCTAAAGTAACATTCTATTTTGAGGCAACGGGCCAACCCAAAATCATGGCCAATCTCTGCATTCCAAGTAATCCATTGGATGAGGCTCCCCCCAGCCAAAAAGAGTAGCGTAAGGATTATTGAGCCCCCTTTAGGCACTGAAGCCCAAGCATAAAATCATAAGAAATGCCTAAGGCGTTGAAAAATCGGAAGCTTGTTTTGCGGTCGGTTTTAGCCCCAAAAAATACACACTTTATCCACAAAATTCCCCCAGGCTATTCTCTTGCAATCTACTAAAAAACACACTATCTTGTGCTCAATGGCTGTGTAAGACCCACTATGTAGGGGTTCAAGGGATTGGACTCATGAAGCAAAGGATGGCTCTTTATCTAGCATAACTACCCTAAAAATCAATCATTTTTAAACCGTGCAGGGCGCGCTCGCCAGCTAGCCTTCACGCTACAACCCTTGGAGTAATGGACGATGAGCCTACACACTGAAAACAATGTCATGGAAGCAATCCAGATTAGCGATCCCACCTTACTCAAGGCCGTCGAACCCGGGCAGCTGCGCGTCATTAGTCGTCGTGGCTTAGTCACTGAATACGATGATCGTCGCATTGATGCCGCCATCAAAAAAGCTTTTTTGGCAGTTGAAGGTAATTCTGCACATCAGTCCACACGCATTCATGAAATTGCGGCTCGCCTCACCCAGGAAATCAGTCGCACGCTTCAAAATCGCTGGCCAACAGGCGGCACCATTCATATTGAAGAAATTCAGGACATGGTTGAACTCGCACTGATGCGAGCCGGCGAACACCCCATTGCACGTGCCTATGTCTTATACCGTGAAGAGCGTAACAGGCTCCGACTGCAGGAAGAACAAACGCATGCCAGCATTCGCATCACCCTGGAAGATGGTAAGCGCGTTCCCCTGGATCTGGCTTGGCTTAAGCAACTGGCCACTGCTGCCTGTGAAAATTTAAAAGATGTGAACCCCCAACAAATTCTAGAAGATACTCAAAACAATTTATTCGACGGCGTTTCTCTCAAAGATGTGTATAAGGCTCTGGTCATGAGCGCTCGCACTTTGGTGGAAAGCGAACCCAATTACAGCTACGTCACCGCACGCCTCTTGTGCCATGATTTATATAATGAGGCCTTAGATTTTCTGGGTGTCGCACACGATCATGCACACGTCCATATCGCTCAGCACTATCCTGCTGCCTTTAAAAATTTCATCCACAAGGGCATTGAATTGGAACGCGTCAGCCCCGAGTTGGCGGATTTTGACTTGGATAAGCTCAGCCAAGCCATTAATGCCAAGGCCGATGAGCAATTTACCTATCTAGGCTTACAAACCTTATACGACCGTTACTTTATTCATTCAGACGATGTGCGCTTTGAGCTGCCTCAAGTCTTCTTTATGCGCGTTGCCATGGGCTTGGCTCAAGCTGAAAAAAATCGTGAGGAAAAAGCCATTGAGTTTTATCAGCTGCTCTCCTCTTTCGACTATATGAGCTCCACACCCACTCTCTTTAATTCAGGCACCTGTCGTGAACAGCTCTCCAGCTGTTTCCTCACCACCGTTCCTGATGATCTCTCCGGCATTTACAGCGCTATTCGCGACAACGCTCTCTTATCTAAGTTTGCAGGCGGCCTAGGCAATGACTGGACTCCCGTGCGCGCCATCGGAGCTCATATTAAAGGCACGAATGGTAAATCCTTAGGGGTAGTTCCCTTCCTGAATGTGGCCGATGCCACCGCTGTTGCCGTCAATCAAGGCGGAAAACGCAAAGGAGCTGTCTGTGCTTATTTGGAAACCTGGCACTTGGATATCGAAGAGTTTTTAGAGCTTCGTAAAAATACGGGTGATGATCGTCGACGCACACACGACATGAATACCGCCAACTGGATTCCTGATTTATTTATGAAGCGTCTATTTGAAGGGGGAGATTGGTCCTTATTCACTCCCAATGAAGTGCCTGATTTACACGATCTGTGTGGCTTAGCTTTTGAAAAAGCCTATGTGGCTTATGAAGCAAAGGCCCAGCGCGGTGAGCTTCGCTCTAAAATCATTCCCGCGATCAGCCTGTGGCGTAAAATGCTGGGCATGTTGTTCGAAACAGGGCATCCCTGGGTTACTTTCAAAGATCCCTGCAATCTGCGCTCGCCTCAACAGCACGCAGGCGTTATTCACAGCTCTAATTTGTGCACTGAAATTACCCTCAATACCTCCAACGATGAAATTGCGGTGTGTAATTTAGGCAGCATTAACTTAATCAATCATGTGACCGAAAAAGGGCTCGATATTGAGAAACTGCGTAAAACCGTGCGCACGGCCATTCGCATGCTGGACAATGTGATCGATATTAATTACTACACGGTGCCACAAGCCAAGAACTCTAATCTTAAACATCGGCCCATTGGTTTAGGGATTATGGGCTTCCAAGATGCGCTGTATGTACAAGGTATTCCCTATAGCTCCGCTGAGGCCATTCAGTTCGCGGACCTTAGCATGGAACACATCAGTTACTACGCCATTGAAGCTTCTAATGAATTGGCAGAAGAGCGAGGCAGCTACCCGAGTTTTGAAGGCTCTTTATGGAGCAAGGGAATATTGCCGATTGATTCTATTAAACTCTTGCAAGAAAGCCGTGGTCAATACTTAGAGCAAGACACTAGCCAAACGCTGGAGTGGGACAAATTACGTAAGCGTGTTAAGAAAACAGGGATGCGCAATTCCAACACCATGGCTATTGCCCCCACCGCAACCATCTCTAATATTTGCGGCGTAGCCCAATCCATTGAACCCACTTATCAAAACTTATTTGTGAAATCCAATATGTCGGGTGAATTTACCGTGGTGAATCCTTTCTTGGTGCATGATCTTAAGAAACTGGGCCTATGGGATAAAGTGATGGTGCATGATCTTAAATATTATAATGGCAGCTTGAGCAAAATTGATCGCATTCCAAACACTTTAAAGAAACTGTATGCCACCGCCTTTGAAATTGAAACACGCTGGTTGGTGGAAGCCGCTTCTCGACGTCAAAAATGGATTGATCAAGCACAATCCTTAAACCTCTATATGGCAGAACCTTCCGGCAAAAAGTTGGATCTTTTCTATCGCATGGCCTGGCTGCGCGGCCTGAAAACCACGTATTATTTGCGCAGCTTAGGGGCCACCAACACAGAAAAAGCAACCATCAATGATGGCGCATTGAATGCGGTGAGCGTGGAGAGTGCCCCCAAGGCATGCTCCATCGACAATCCAGATTGCGAGGCTTGCCAATAAACGTTTTAAACAGGAGAACATCATGAGCAAAAACACCCTACTAGACTGGAACGATTTTCACGAGGACAGCGCCTCACGTTATCAGCACGCCGCTGCGGTCGCTACCCTACCCGAGCTGAATGAAGGCAATGGCATTAGTGGATTAGAAAATCTAGAAATGGGCGCCGCTCGCCTACAAGTCGATGACAAAAAAATTATTAATTGCCGCGCGGACCTCAACCAGTTGGTTCCGTTCAAATATATGTGGGCTTGGAAAAAATATTTATCCAGTTGTGCTAACCACTGGATGCCCAATGAAATCAATATGTCCGCTGACGTAGCGCTGTGGAAAGATCCTAATGGGCTCACCGAGGATGAGCGCATGATTATCAAACGCAGCTTAGGTTTTTTCTCCACCGCGGATTCTTTAGTGGCTAATAATTTGGTGTTGGCGGTCTATCGACACATTACCAACCCTGAGTGTCGCCAATATTTATTACGCCAGGCCTTTGAAGAAGCTTTGCACACACATGCCTATCAATACGTGATTGAAAGCTTAGGGCTGGATGAGGCCGAGGTCTTTAATATGTATCGCGAGGTGCCGTCTATCGCCAGTAAAGCCGCCTGGGCCCTACCTTATACTCAAAGCTTGGCAGATCCCACTTTTAGCACGGGAACTCCGGAAAATGATCAGCGTCTATTGCGCGATTTAATCGCTTTCTATGTCGTGTTTGAATCCATTTTCTTTTATGTGGGCTTTACTCAGATTTTAGCCATGGGTCGCCGTGGAAAAATGACAGGCACTTCAGAGCAATTCCAATATATTTTACGAGATGAATCCATGCACGCGAATTTTGGTATTGATGTAATTAATCAAATCAAAATTGAAAATCCACATTTATGGACCCAGAAATTCCAAGAAGAAATTATCGCCATGATTCACGACAGTGTGAACATTGAAATTCAGTATGCCAAAGACACGATGCCGCGCGGCATTTTGGGCTTGAATGCGGAAATGTTCAAAGAATATTTACACTACATTGCCAACCGCCGTTGTGCTCAGATTGGCATCCATGAACAATATCCGGGCGCTAAAAATCCCTTTCCTTGGATGAGTGAAATGATGGACCTTAAAAAGGAAAAGAATTTCTTTGAAACTCGCGTGACGGAATATCAAGCCGGCGGTACCCTGAAGTGGGACGAAGAATAATAATCCAGTGCTGGGGCACCCTTGTGGGTGCCCGTTTTTGAAGTACAATATCCGCCTCTTTGATCCATGAGAACCCACCATGCCTCTGTACGACTATCATTGCACCGCCTGCAACCATCGCTGTGAACTTTTAGAAAAAATGAATGCTGCTCCCAGCACCGAGTGTCCGGCCTGTCATCAGCCTCACTTGCAACGCCAGGTCTCAGCACCTCAGTTTCAGCTCAAGGGCAGCGGCTGGTATGTAACGGATTTTAAACCGGGCGCAAAAAAGCCCACCCAGGAGGCCTCCCAAGAGACCCCCAAAGAAACAGCCAAGAGCACAGAGACCCCCCCAAAAACAGAAAGCACCCCAGCCTCTGCCAAAACCTCCTCAGAGGATGCTACTTAAATTGACTTTGCTTCCACCCCCCAGCTACCATTCCCCTCTTTATTATTAATCTGAGAAATCTATGCGCAGCCACTACAGCCACGAGATCAACAACACCTTAATCGGCAAAAGCATCACCGTGTGTGGCTGGGTACATCGCCGTCGCGACCATGGAGGCTTGATTTTCATTGATCTGCGCGATCGAGACAGTCTCGTACAAGTGGTCTGTGACCCTCTACACAAACAGAGCTTTGAAATAGCCCAAAGCTTACGTAATGAATATGTAGTGAAAATTCAGGGCACAGTGCGACAACGCCCCGAAGGCACTTTTAACGCCAACCTAGCCAGCGGTACAGTAGAAATTGAAGCCGAATCCGTGGAACTGCTCAATGCTTCCACGCCTCTACCCTTTAATATCGATGATTACCAAGAGGTGGGTGAAGAGGTTCGCTTAAAATATCGCTATTTGGATTTACGGCGACCAGAGCTTGCGCATCGCATTAAAACACGCGCCAAGATCATGCAATTCATGCGCCGCTTTTTAGAACAGGAAAATTTCTTAGAGATCGAAACCCCCATTTTAACCAAATCCACCCCCGAGGGTTCACGCGACTATTTGGTGCCCAGTCGAGTACATCCAGGTGAGTTTTATGCCCTGCCTCAATCCCCTCAAATCTTTAAACAATTATTGATGGTGGCAGGCTTTGATCGTTATTACCAAATTGCGCGCTGCTTTCGCGATGAAGATTTACGCGCCGATCGTCAACCCGAATTCACACAACTCGATATCGAAATGGCTTTTGGCAATGAAGCAGTTCTCATGAGCTTGATGGAAGATTTGTTGTGTGGGCTCTTTAAAACCGTTCTTAATATCACGCTGGATAAAGCTTTCCCGTGCCTCAGCCATAAAGATGCCATGGAACGCTATGGCAGTGACAAACCCGATTTGCGCATTCCCTTGGAGTTAATTGAAATCAGCGATCTCATGCGAGAAGTGGATTTTAAAGTCTTTAAAGAGCCGGCCAATGATCCCAGCTGTCGTATTGCGGCCTTGCGAGTCAAGAGTGGTGCACTAAAGCTCAGTCGTAAAAATATAGATGATTACACCACTTTTGTGGCGCAATATGGGGCGAAGGGCTTGGCATACATAAAAGTTGTTCCAAACCCACATACCGAAGAAGGGACCGTTTTAGTCCAAGCTAGGTTGTCTGTGCCCTCTGAATCTGAGCTTGCAGCTGAATCCCCTATCGTAAAATTTTTAAACCCTGAAGTGATTCAAGCCATATTGAAGCGCGTCAAAGCCGAAAACGGCGATCTTATTTTCTTCGGTGCGGACAAAAAGAAAGTCGTTAACGATGCCCTCGGTGCCTTGCGCAATCGCTTGGCTCAAGACTTGAATTTATATACCTGCGCTTGGGCTCCACTGTGGGTCGTCGACTTTCCTATGTTTGAACCCACAGAACAGGGAGGCTGGACCTATTCCCATAATCCCTTTGCAGCACCCAAGGCTGAAACAGCCGCAGAACTCTTCCAAGATCCCGGCACACTATTATCCAAAACCTATGACATCGTATTAAATGGCCATGAAATTGGGGGAGGCTCTGTGCGTAACCACAAAACCGACATTCAAAAGGCGGTGTTTGACATTATAGGTATTGATGCGGGCAAAGCTCAGCAACAATTTGGGCATCTGCTTACCGCCCTAGATTTTGGCTGTCCTCCACATGGAGGCCTAGCCTTTGGCGTGGACAGACTCGCGATGCTGATGACAAACTCCAGTTCTATTCGCGAAGTCATCGCTTTTCCTAAGACCCAAAGCGCGAGCTGCCCTCTCACAAATGCACCTTCCGAGGTAGCTCTAGAACAATTACGCGAATTAGGCTTAAAATTGGCAAAAACGAAATAACCTAGAATAATCGTAGGCCTTGTGCCTGCCCAAAAAAATCGAGAACATATTATGGCCGGACACAGTAAATGGGCAAACATCAAGCATCAAAAAAGCAAAACCGATGCCGCCAAAGGAAAGGTTTTTACCAAACTCATTCGTGAAATTACTACAGCAGCACGCAAGGGCGGCGGAGATATCAATGCCAATCCCTGGTTGCGTTTAGCGGTGGATAAAGCCTACGCGCAGAACATGAAAAAGGACACGATCGACCGCGCGATCAAACGTGGCGCGGGCGGTGAAGATACCGACAATCTCAGTGAAATTCGTTACGAAGGTTATGGCCCCGGCGGTGTAGCTGTCATCGTAGATTGCCTAACCGACAATAAAAATAGAACCGTTGCTGAAGTGCGCCATGCCTTTACAAAATGGGGAGGCAATTTGGGCACCGATGGCTCTGTCGCTTATTTGTTTAGCAAAACGGCGCTCATCAGCTTTGCGCCTGGCGCGGATGAGGCAGGCATTATGGAAGCAGCCATTGAAGCCGGCGCGCTTGACGTAAACACCAACGATGATTTATCCATCGATGTTACTGCAGAGCCCGATGATTTTATGACTCTCAAAACGGCCCTAGAAAAATTCAAGCCCATCGAAGCTCAAATCACCATGCTGGCCTCCAATTCCGTTGCACTGGACCTTGAAAGCGCCGAAAAAATGCTAAAACTAAACGATATGCTGGAAGAGCTCGATGATGTACAAGAAGTTCATTCTAATGCCGACATTTCAGAAGAAATTATGAAAAAACTGCAGGGGTAGTGAAAGCACGCATTATTTACGACCAGGGATTGAAAGCATGCAACGCATTATTTTGGGAGTGGATCCTGGTTCTAGAAGTACTGGTTATGGATTGATTTGGACGCAAGGATCCAAACAAGGTTGTATCGCACACGGCTGCATTCGCACCCCCGAAGGCCCTTTCAGTGAACGCCTGCATCATATTTATCAAACACTCAAAAAAATTATCCAAGAACATCAACCGCATGAGGCCGCTATCGAAGAAGTCTTTATGCAAAAGAGCGCACAAAGCGCGCTGAAACTAGGCCAGGCTCGAGGAGCTGCAATGGTGGCGCTCGCCGCCCAAGGACTTAAGGTCGCCGAATACAGTCCTCGGGAAATTAAATTAGCGGCCGTAGGCTATGGCGCTGCCGATAAAGAACAAGTTCAACACATGATCCGCTCTCTGTTACAATTAAGCTCCAAGCCCCAAGCGGATGCTGCAGATGCTCTGGCCATTGCCGTGTGTCATGCCAATAACCGTGCGTGGTCGCAGCGAGTGGCACAAGCCCTGGAAGCCAAAACATGATCGGACAATTGCGCGGCCTCATACTGTCAAAACAGGCCCCTGAACTTATCCTAGAGGTGAATGGCGTGGGTTATGAACTCTCAGCACCCATGACCACTTTCTATCAATTACCCGAAATAGGATCAGAAGTCACTCTCTACACCCATTTTGTAGTGCGTGAAGATGCCCAATTGCTTTATGGTTTTTATGATCTTAAAACGCGTCGCTTATTTCGCCTCTTAATCAAAGTCAATGGCGTAGGCCCTAAACTAGCCTTGAGTTTATTATCGGGCATTGAGGTCGATCAGTTTATTCAATGGGTGCATCAGGGAAATGCGGCAGCGCTCGTCAACATTCCCGGTATTGGCAAAAAAACAGCGGAGCGCCTTATTATTGAAACACGCGATGCCCTAAGCCGCTGGAGCATCGACCGCGGTGCTGAAATAAGCAGCGCTCAGCGCACTTCAGATCATCACATCACTGAAGATGCGATCAGTGCTTTAGTTTCCTTAGGCTATAAGGCCCATGAGGCGAAACAAGTGATCGCAAAAGTAGCTCACGGAAAAAATTCCAGCGAAGAACTTATTCGCTTAGCCCTACAACAGATGGCACAAGTATGATCACAGACTTTAGCGAAGAGGAGCTCGACATCGTGGATCCCTCCTCCACCCCCGAAGAAGCCATGCTGGAAGCCTCCATTCGTCCACACCGCTTAAGCGATTATATTGGCCAATCGGTGGTGCGCGAACAAATGGAGATTTTTATTGGAGCTGCTCGCCAACGCAAAGAAGCACTCGATCATGTTTTAATTTTTGGACCCCCAGGTTTAGGTAAAACCACGCTCTCGCACATTATTGCGCACGAATTACAAACGAATATTAAACAAACCTCAGGCCCAGTGCTTGAAAAAGCCGGGGATTTAGCCGCCATTTTAACGAATCTTGAAGCACACGATGTATTATTTATCGATGAAATTCATCGCTTAAGTCCTGTGGTGGAAGAAATTTTATATCCTGCACTGGAAGATTTTCAACTCGATATCATGATTGGAGAGGGTCCCGCTGCGCGCTCCATTAAATTGGAACTCCCTCCTTTTACTTTAGTAGGTGCGACCACGCGCGCAGGCTTATTAACCTCACCGCTGCGCGATCGCTTTGGTATTGTGGTGCGCTTAGAATTTTATACCACCGAAGAACTCACCCGCATCGTACAGCGCTCCGCTCATATTTTAAAGCTAAGTCTGGATCTTGAGGGCGCCACTGAAATAGCGCGTCGCTCCCGTGGAACACCGCGCATTGCTAATCGTTTATTGCGCCGCGTGCGTGATTATGCACAAATGAGGGCGGATGGTTACATTACCCAAGAAATTGCGCAACAAGCCTTAGATATGTTGAAAGTGGATCACAAGGGCTTTGATGTAATGGATCATAAATTTTTAAATACTTTAATCCACAAATTTCAAGGCGGTCCCGTCGGAATTGATAGTTTAGCCGCCGCTATCGGGGAAGAGCGCGGCACTTTAGAAGATGTTCTAGAGCCCTACCTAATTCAGGAAGGTTTTATTAAACGCACTGCGCGCGGGCGTGTGGCCACCCTACATGCTTATTTACATTTGGGATTGAGTGCTCCCACTCAAAGCCTGCAAGAGCCTTTAGAGTTTCTCAAGGACTAAAGATTCAATGACATCGAGCTTCTTTTATCAAACACGCGTTTATACCGATGACACCGATTGCAGCGGCATTGTCTATCATGCCAATTACTTAAAATGGATGGAGCATGCCCGAACAGAGTGGTTGGATTATTTAGGTCTATCCCTAAAGCAATTGGCTCAAGACGGTTTTTTGTTTGTGGTACGCACGGCTCACTTAGAGTATCTAAAACCAGCGCGCCTGAATGACACATTAAACATCAGCTGCCCAGTACTCGAATCCACTCGAACACAGCTGCTTTTTCAGCAAGACATTAGCTCAGCTCAGGATAAGCATTGTATTTTTGTACAAGGCAGGATTAAATTGGTGTGTGTCACACCCGAACTTAAACCCACACGTATCCCGGAGACATTGATGCACGCATTAGGAGAACACACATGATCGTTGAAGCCTCCCTTTGGAGTTTTATTGCGGATGCGGGTCCCGTGGTCAAATGCGTGATGCTGATTTTGATGGCGGCCTCCATCGCTTCTTGGACCATCATTATTCAACGCGCTCGTTTGCTTAAAGCCACTCATCTTAGCGTAACAAATTTCGAGCGACGCTTTTGGTCCGGTGTGGATCTCAACCAATTGTTTCAACAACTCTCCACCAAACCAGAAGACTTGAGTGGTCTTGCCGCTATTTTTTATGCGGGCTTTAATGAATTCACACGCCTGCGTCGTCAATCAGGCATAAATCCTGCGGCCATTATGGAGGGCGTTCAGCGCGCTATGCGCATCGCACAAGCCCATGATGTCGATAATCTGGAGCGTCATCTGTCTTTCTTGGCCACCGTAGGCTCCACCAGTCCCTATGTGGGCTTATTTGGAACGGTTTGGGGTATTATGAGCTCCTTTCGAGCCTTAAGCGCTGTGCAACAGGCCACGATTTCAATGGTCGCCCCCGGGATTTCAGAGGCTTTAATCGCCACCGCTATTGGTTTATTCGCAGCCATTCCCGCGGTTATTGCCTACAATTATTTTGCCAACGCCTTAGAGCGTTTAACCAATAGCTACGATACCTTCCAACAAGAATTTTCCAATGTCTTGCATCGGCAGGCGCATGGTTGAATTATTTCAGAGGATAATTCATGCAAATCACTAAACGCAAAAAACCGATAGCTGAAATCAATGTCGTTCCTTATATCGACGTGATGTTAGTCTTATTGGTGATTTTCATGATCACCACTCCTCTGCTCTCTCAAGGCGTTCAGGTAGAACTCCCGCAGGCTGCTGCAAAACCCCTTAAAATAGAACAACAACCTCCTTTGATTGTCAGCGTGGATCGCGAAGGCTCCTATTTTCTCAACACAAACAAAAACCCAGATCAGGCCATCAGCGCAGAAGAGTTGAGCGCACAAGTGAGCGCTGCACTGCAAGCAGCCGAACAAAAAAATCAAAAACGTGATGTTTATGTCAAAGGTGATCAACGCGTTAACTATGGCTTAATCGTCCAAGCCATGGTCTTATTACAAAAAGCCGGCGCCCCCAGCGTGGGTTTAATGACGGAAAATCATTCTAACATTTAAGATTTCCTTAACATTCATCTGCTAAACTTTCCAATATCACTCCCTATTGGAAAAGAAGATGCGTTATCCTGAAGCAACAT
>JAKFXE010000025.1 GCA_021731545.1 Coxiellaceae bacterium | reverse complement strand
ATACCGCCTTCGGTAAAATCAGCCCGCTTAATACACTGCCTATTTTATTGGATGCAGGAACCAATAATGAAGAGCTGCTCAACGATCCGCTCTATCTGGGTTGGCGTCATCCTAGAGTCAGTGGACGCGATTATGAGCTTTTCATTCAAAAATTCGTAAATGCCATTAACCAAAAAATTCCCAAGGTATTTTTACATTGGGAAGATTTTGGTCGAAGCAATGCTTATCGTAATTTAATTCAATATCGCGACCGCTTGTGCACCTTTAATGATGATATTCAAGGCACCGGTGTGGTCGCTTTGGCAGCTTTATTAGCCGCCGTGCGTAAAACCAAAAGCTCTCTTGCTGAGCAGCGCATTGCAATCTTCGGTGCAGGCTCCGCCGGCATGGGTATCACCGATACTATTTTTAAAGCCTTGCTGCGCTCCGGTTTAAGCGAATCAGAAGCTTATCAGCGTTTTTGGCTGGTTGATAAATCAGGCCTACTCACCACGCTCTCTTCGGATGTTACCGAAGCTCAAAAACCTTATTTACGCGATATGAGCGAACTTACAGATTGGAAAATCCGCAATCCCCATTCGATTTCCTTACTCGAAGTCATCGAGCATATTGAAGCTACCGTCTTGATAGGAGCTTCGGCTTCAGCCGGCGCCTTTACTCAAACCGTGATTGAAGCGATGGCCAAACACGTCGATCGTCCCATCGTATTTCCCTTATCCAACCCCACGGAGAAATGTGAAGCCCATCCCGCTGATTTAATTCGTTGGACACAAGGGCGCGTGATTTGCGCCACGGGCAGCCCCTTTGAGCCCGTGACACACGAGGGAAAAATATACCCCATCAGTCAATGCAATAATTATTTAGCTTTCCCCGGCATTGGTTTAGGCGTCATTGCGGTGAAGGCGAAACGTTTAAGCGACAATATGCTGTGGGCTGCCAGCACTGCCTTGAGCCACTATGCAACCGAAGACAGCGAACACTTGCTGCCCAGTATTTTGGAAGCGCCTAAAGCCTCCCATCAAATTGCGGTGGCGCTGGCAGAAGAAGCCGTGGCTGAAGGCCTTGCGGGCATTGAGATTAATCCATCCATTGAAGCCTTAGTGGAATCTTATCATTGGGAGCCCGAGTATTTACCCTATGTGCGCATTGAGGGGCCCATTGAACTTTAAACTGGAGTAAAACATGCGACGAGATCCTGGTCTTTTAAAAATGAAAGTCTACTTTACTATTGCTGCCCTTGCTCTGGGCTTTGCCCTCAGAAGCCGTCAAAATCTGGACCCAGAAGCGCCTCAAGAGTATTCAAAATCTCTGGCTTGTTTCAGCATTGGCCTTCTCTTTTTTTATTTAGGTATAAAATCTGCTTCGGACAGTATTCAGAACATAACATTTCCTTCAAACCACCCCTCTCCCCAAACTCCAGAGCTAAAACCTGAGCCTAAAGAAGAGCCTGATGATGATCCCAAATTAGGATTAGATTTGAGCCGTTAAAAAAGCGAGCGCTTCTTTAAAAACAGATCACTCATAATGCGACCACATGCGAATTATTTTGACTACCCGCTCTTCTTCATAAATCTGGTAAACCAAACGATGTTGGATATTAATTCTTCTCGAATAGGCACCCTCTAAATCGCCTATAAGCTTCTCGTAAGGCGGCGGATTTTGAAAAGGATCTTTAGACAAAATGGACAACAAGCGCTCTACATTTTTTTTCAGATTTGATTTTTTAATCTTGTCTGCGTCTTTTAGTGCTTGCTTCACATAAACCAGTTGATACATATCGATAGATCACTTAGTCTTTCCAATTAATTTTTTTACTGCACTTTGACAAAGGGGTTTTTAATCCCTTGACAATGCTTTTTTTCATGTCAGGAATCGAGGTTAAATATAAAGTTTCTTGTATGGCATTCCAGTCTGATTTCGCAATCATAATTACCGTACTGTCTTTATTTTTAATAGCCACTGGCTCATGCTCGGACTCTAAAGTCTGAATAAGCTGATAGATATTTTTTCTAGCCTCGGTGGCTGTGTAAGTCTTCATAATAGCTCCCATAACGTACGTAAAATGGTACGTTCCTATAGACCCAAAGTCAATACCGTAAAAACAGGCAGCCACAAGGCGCCTCTAGACTTTTAAGACACTTGCTGCGCGGAATAAATTCTAATGCTCTCGCGTTGAGCGGAATTCAATTTTGGGATAACGCTCTAGAGTCAGCTCTAAATTAACCCGTGAGGGGGCTAAATAGCTTAAATTGCCGGCCCCATCCAGCGCCAAATGACGTGAATTTTCATTTTTAAATTTTTCGAGCAGCTTTTTATCGCTTGAATCTACCCAGCGAGCCGAAGTGATATTGCTAGGCTCATAAACGCAATGAACATTATACTCATGCTGCAAACGATAGATCACCACATCAAATTGCAAAACCCCAATGGCACCCAAGATAAGCTCGTTGCTATCTAGAGGCCTAAATAATTGTGTTGCGCCTTCTTCTGAGAGTTGTGTTAATCCATTCAAAAGCGCCTTTTGTTTTAAAGGATCTTTCAAGCGTACATTGCGAAACAACTCTGGAGCAAAATTGGGAATGCCGGTGAATTTTAGACTTTCGCCCAGAGTAAAGGTATCACCAATTTGTATCGTGCCGTGATTATGCAGGCCAATAATATCGCCGGCATAGGCTTCTTCTAATTGCTCACGCTCGCCCGCCATAAAGGTTAGAGCATTATTAATTTGAATGTGCTTATTGATGCGCACATGATAGAGCTTCATGCCTTTTTTATATTCGCCTGAAGCGATCCTTAAAAAAGCAATGCGATCGCGATGCGCAGGATCCATATTTGCCTGGATCTTAAACACAAAACCCGTGAAGTTTTGTTCGGTAGCCTCAACCACTCGACTTTCTGTTTCCCGAGGCTCTGGGGCCGGCGCATTTTTTACAAAAGCATCCAGCAATTCTTTGACCCCAAAATTATTGATGGCAGAACCAAAAAAAACAGGGCTTATTTTTCCCTGTAAAAAAGCAGAATGGTCAAAGCTGTGGCTGGCTCCGCGCACCAACTCAATTTCATCTCGAAATAAGCCTGCTTCTCTGCCCAAGAGCTCATCTAAGCGTGGACTGTCTAAACCCTGAATGATTTCAGCTTGACTCGCAACGGTGTTTTTTCCCGGCTGATACAAATAAATGGCATCTTCTATGAAGTTATACGTCCCCTTAAAGAATTTACCCATACCAATAGGCCACGTGATAGGCGCACACTGTATCTTTAAAATCTTTTCAATTTCATCCAAAAGCTCCATAGGTTCACGTGCATCTCGATCCATTTTGTTGATAAAAGTCGTGATCGGCGTGTGGCGCAGGCGGCAAACCTCCATTAACTTAATCGTACGAGGCTCTACCCCCTTAGCGGCATCAATCACCATTAAAGCAGAATCTACGGCCGTTAAAGTGCGATAAGTATCTTCAGTAAAATCAGCATGTCCCGGCGTATCCAATAAATTCACAATGCAGCCCTGATAGGGAAACTGCATCACCGAGGTTGTGACAGAAATTCCACGCTGTTTTTCAAGCTCCATCCAGTCGGAAGTAGCATGACGATCCGCTTTACGTCCCTTTACGGTTCCCGCCAATTGAATGGCGCCCCCAAACAATAATAGTTTTTCAGTGAGTGTGGTTTTACCGGCATCAGGATGGGAAATAATAGCAAAAGTTCGGCGCTTAGCCACTTCAGTTAAAAATGAACTCATGATTCGACCCGACGCAACAAGATGAGACACACTAAAGCAAAAACAGCCGTCGGAAAAAGTGCGGCCACAATGGGCGGCCATTCAATCGCAATACTAAATCTACCCACAAATTGATTGAGGATATAAAAACCAAAGCCTAAAATTCCGCCGGTTAACAAACGCGTTCCCATACCGGCTTCTCGTAGAGATCCAAAAATAAAAGGAACGCCTAAGCAAATCATCACCATCACCGTCAAGGGTTGAAATAAACGCTGCCAGAAAGCCAGCTCCAAAGAAACATAAGAGAGCCCCGCTTGTCGTCGATAGCTATAACTGCGATGCAAATTAAAAACGGATTCTTGATCCGGCGCTGAATTCGTCAAAGCGATGAGATTGCGTTTAATTTTCATTTTTAATGATTGATTTTCTATGGGCTCAACGGTCACTGCTTGCTCACTAAAAATAGTTTTATTGGAATCGGATAATTTCCACTCTCCATCATTCAATGTTCCCTCACGAGAGTTCACAATAAACTGCAACTGATGTGCCTCATCAAAAAGATATTGCGTCACACCCACAATGTGAGTATCCGAGACGATAGCATCCACATGCACAAAATTTTCACCCTGCTTTAACCAAACCCCCTGAAACGTATCTTCATTCGCATCCTGTCCCATTGCTTTTTGTTTCAAGAGTGTAGCTTTATTCACCCACCCCGGTGCCACACCCTCCCCAATAATGACCACAAAGACCAGCATCATTAACGCAGCTTTTACAGTAGCGATCATGACCTGTGCAATGGATATACCCGAGGCACGCATCGCAAGCAATTCATGGGTTGAGGCCAAGCCCCCCAAACCTAACAAGCCCCCCAACAAACACGCCATCGGAAAAAACTGATATAACACGAAAGGATCTAAGAGCAAGACATAATGCAAAGCAGTCCATAGGGTATAGTGATTTTTACCAATATCCGGCAACTGTGCTACCAAACCCACAAAACTTTCTACGCCCAAGAGTGCAAATATGATCAACAAGGTGGCCATAATCACTGAGCGAATAATATAGCGACTTAGGATTTGCACAGAAGCCCCCAACGAAGTCTTGAAAAGCTCCCCTGCCTGTAGGCAATTAAAGAAAGTGCGACCAATAACATGAGGACATGAATCCACCACAAACCTAACACGGGACCTACTTTTTCACTAAAGGCCCAGCTACGCGAGAGAAAAAGCATATTCGTGTAAAAAAGATAAATGAGTAAGGCATAAAATAATTTAGCATAACGCCCCTGACGTGGCCTTAAATAGCTCAAAGGAACGGCCAATAACGCTAAAATTAAAACTGAAACAGGAATAGAAAGACGCCAATTAAATTCCACTTGATTCATTAAATTTTGATGGTAATTCTCCCAAAGCTCTCTCATGGAAAAAAAACTCGCCAGCATTTTGTCGTTGGTTACAATCGTTGCCGAATCCAACGCCATCGCGGCATGATCAAAATGAATGATTCGATAATTTTTCATACCCGGCTGTCCGCGATAGCTGACGCCCTTTTCTAAATGCCCAAACTCTAATTGAGTAGCGGAATCTTCTTTCTGGTATAAACGATCTGTCTTTACAATTTCCCAAAAACCCAGAGGATAATTAGAGCTCGCGGGATACTGTTTTGCCAAAAATACATTTTTTAAACCTCCCTCTTCAGCGCTACCCTCCGCATACAAAACCCAACCGGACTGCAACACATTCTGAAATCGTTTTGGGAATAATTTATCCACGGAAAAAGCTTGCATCGCATTACGACTCAACTGGATACGATACCATTCAATAGTCGGCTGCACACTAAAGGTCAGCCATGCCGTTAAGAGTAGGAGCGGCACAGCCACCCATAAAATGCTCTTAATTAACTGGGCCTGGCTAAAACCGCAGGCGGATAAAACCGTGATTTCTTGATGGACATACATTTGCCCCAAAGTGAGTAATACGGCCAAAAACAAAGCTAAAGGCAAGATATAGGCCAAAAATAAGGGAATTTGCAGCAACATCAACTGCACCACCGCCATCACGCTAATGCCTCCCGCCGCCGCGCTATTCAGATAGTGCACAAATTGATTGGTCATCAAAATCAGCAGCAATATGACCACCGTGACCAATAAGGTAGATAAAATTTCTTTGAGGATATAGCGAAGAATAATCACAAAAACGCCCTGACTTTTTACAAACCCGAATTATACACACTTGCCTGGGTGTCAGGTAGGTGTCAGACACCTACCTGACCCCTACAAAAGAAGGATCGCTGCTGCTATCATGCCCCCTCTATGCAAAAAACCTATGAACCCCAAAATATAGAAGCCCACGGGTCCGCCTTTTGGGAAAAACAACACTTAGCAGCCCCCTCAGGCCAGGGCACACCCTATTGCATTATGCTGCCTCCGCCCAATGTAACGGGCAGCCTACACATGGGGCACGGCTTTCAACAAACGTTGATGGATGCCCTGATTCGCTATCACCGCATGTTAGGCTGCAATACGCTCTGGCAGGCTGGAACCGATCACGCCGGAATTGCCACACAAATGGTGGTCGAGCGCCAATTAGAAGCTAAAGGCAGCTCCCGACACACCCTTGGCCGCGAAGCCTTTGTTGAAAAAGTCTGGGAATGGAAAGAGCACTCTGGCTCCACCATCACAGGCCAAATTCGCCGCTTAGGGGCTTCCATCGACTGGACGCGCGAGCGTTTTACTCTCGATGAACAGCTCACACATGCCACTCAAACGGCTTTTATACGTTTATATGAAGAGGGACTTATTTATCGCGGAAAACGTTTAGTAAACTGGGATCCTAAGCTTAAAACAGCTGTCTCTGATCTTGAGGTCACGACCGAGGAAGAAGCCGGCACGCTCTACTTTATTCGCTATCCCCTGCAAAGCGGCACGGGACACCTTACGGTGGCGACCACACGCCCCGAAACTTTGTTAGGCGATGTCGCCGTAGCTGTACATCCTGAAGATCCACGCTATCAAAGCCTAATCGGCCAATCACTCAGCCTTCCCCTATGTCAACGCATTATTCCCATCATTGCTGATGAAGCCGTACTGCCTGAATTTGGAAGCGGCTGCGTCAAAATTACACCGGCTCATGATTTTAACGATTATGAAATGGGCAAGCGTCATAAACTCGAGATGATTAACATCATGACTCTCGATGCACATCTTAATGAAACAGTGCCTGAGGCCTATCGCGGTCTAGAGCGTTATGCTGCACGCCAAAAAATTATCCGCGATTTACAGGCATTGGGCTTAGTCGAGAAAACAGAGGACTATACTTTAAAAATTCCCCGCAGTTCTCGCTCTGAAGCGGTGATAGAACCTTTGCTCACGGAACAGTGGTTTGTAAAAGCGCAGGCTCTGGCAGAGCCTGCCCTTGCGGCGGTTAAAGAAGGTCGCATTCGTTTTGTTCCAGACAATTGGGCCAATACTTATTATCAGTGGTTGGAGAATATTCAAGATTGGTGTATCAGCAGACAATTGTGGTGGGGTCATCGCATTCCCGCCTGGTTTGATGAGCAAAAAAATATTTATGTGGGTTATAGCGAGGTCGATGTTCGTGAGCGTCACCATTTAGACGCTTCCGTAAAGCTAGAACAAGAAAACGATGTTTTAGATACGTGGTTTAGCTCAGCCCTCTGGCCTTGTGCTACCTTGGGTTGGCCTGAGTCCACCCCCGATTTAAGCACCTTTTATCCCAGCAGCGTCTTGGTTACAGGCTTTGATATTATTTTCTTTTGGGTTGCTCGCATGGTGATGTTTGGCCTTCAGTTTATGAACGATGTGCCTTTTAAAGAAGTGTACATCACAGGACTGATTCGCGATGCCCAAGGACATAAAATGTCTAAATCTAAAGGCAATGTTCTAGACCCTTTAGATGTGATTGACGGCATTAGTCTTGATGATTTGCTGGCTAAACGCTGCGCTCACCTCATGCAACCCAAGATGCGCGAGGCCATTGAAAAAGCAACGCGCAAAGAATTTCCTGAAGGCATTAAGGCTTATGGTACGGATGCGCTGCGCTTTACTTTTTGTGCGCTCGCCAGCACCGGACGCAATATTAATTTTGATTTAGCGCGCACCGAAGGTTATCGCAATTTCTGCACCAAACTCTGGAATGCGGCACGCTTTGTGCTGATGAACACCCAAGATCAGGACATCCAGAATCAAGGGGAACTTGAGTACAGCCTAAGTGATCGCTGGATTAAGAGCATTCTACAAACCACGATTCAAAATATACACGCTCATTTCAAAAATTATCGTTTTGATCTACTGGCACAAGCGCTCTATGAATTTATTTGGAACGAATACTGCGATTGGTATTTGGAATTTTCAAAAACCATTTTAAACAACCCCAACTCCACCCCCGCACAATTGGCTGGAACACGTCGAAATCTGCTGGAAGTACTGGAAACGATTCTACGCCTAACCCATCCTGTAATACCCTTTATCACCGAAGCCATTTGGCAATCCGTAGCGCCCTTGCTGGGCAAAACAGAAAGCTCGATTATGGTGAGCGCCTATCCTGAATACAATAAGACTCAGCTTGATTCAGAAGCCGAAAACAGCATTCAGTGGGCCAAAGAAGTCATCATGGCCACACGCAATATTCGAGGTGAAAGGAATATTGCACCCTCTAAAAAGTCGGAATTATATATGCTGGAGCGTCTTGAATCGGATGACGAAAAAATGCTTAATGTCTGCAAGTCCTTCATCATGAAAATGGCAGTCCTAAAAGAAATCACCATACTGTCTTCATCAGATTTTGAAAAAATCCGTAACAACTCACAAGAAAAAGCTACCATTTATTCCTATTTCGTTATCAAAAATTTAGGTGGGCTATGCGCTGCCCTAGAAATACCTGTAGAAATTAGTGTCGAGCTAAAACGCCTACAAAAAGAAATTGATAAATTAAGCAAAGAACAGCAAAAATATTCAGCCAAATTATCCAATGAAACCTATATCAACAAAGCCCCTGCTGAAATCGTTCAAAAAGACCGTGAACATTTAGAAAGCATTAACTCAAGCCTAGAAAAATATCAAAAAGAGTTTGATCGATTAGCCTCCGGAAAAAAGAACAGATAGTTTGGTGCGTAGCTTGGCGCCGAGCACGCAGTGCGAGGCCCAACACACAAAACCCACCCTAACACTAAGCTACGACGGGAGGTTTTTCTAAACTACGAAAGCGCCACTTCAGGCGTTAAGGATAAGTTATCTTTCTCGGAAGCAGCCTTCTCTGCTTTCTTAAAAAATCCAATATCCGTCTCACTGTGAGGCGATACAGGCTGACTACTAATGATCGATGTTATGGGCGATTGACTGATGGAAAGCTGGGGTGTAATGGCTTCACTGAGTTTTGCGCCGGGCTTTGCAGCCCAGGCGCCCAAGACATTCCACAAGTTACGGCCCTCCTGTCCCAGTGAGGCAAAACCTTGAGCAAAAGCCGCTAATAAGGCGAGAGCCACGATCAAACTGGCGGGTATCGATACCACAGTACTGAATGCCAGACACACCGCCACCACACCAAAGAAGGCCGCCATTGCATAATATCCTGCCGTCAGCAGAGCAAAAGCGAAACCCACACTTTTAGCCGCTTTAGTTTTTGCAGAGGGGATTTCCACCTCTGTCGTATTTTCTTCTGTGACTACAAGTTTAACTTTGCCTCGCGTGCTAAACCAAGCGAATATACTATTGTAACCATTCACCAAAGAGCGGCTTTCTTGCGCAATATAAGCCAAGGTAACCACTAGAGCTACTACACCACAGACAATCCCCAACCAAGGCGCAATACTTAAACCTGCTGTGGCAAATACCAACTGTGCCTCCATAAAAATATCGCCAAAATTAGCGGCAGCCGCTAACACGGCCAAAAACACACTAAACCTGACAAAGCCTTGAAACGAGGGTAGATAAGCCCTTAATCTTTTTTTGGGTTTTTGTACACGGGTATTATCTAAGACCATCGGTGAGCTTGAAAGCGAAGGAGGATCTGAAGCCTCAGGTGATCGCGGAGAAGCTTTTCCTCTAAAAAATAAAAACGGCGTTGACTTTAATTTTACGGGCAAGATGACAACGGTCGGAGTAATAGAATTTTCATGGCTTGTATTTAATCCTAACCAAGCCTCAAGCTTCGTTTCAATTTTATCCAGGGTTCGACTAAATCCCCCCAGCAGAGACTCTTTTAGTTTAAAATTCCAGCGCTGCTCAAGCCACTCAAAAATCACTTCTATTAAATTTCTTCCCTCTTGGAATAAAGAAGCAGACCCTTGCGCTATTGCTGCTAATACCGCAAACACTAAGACATAGGGTGCAGCGGCACTACCCCCCAAAACAATAGCAATGGTACATACACCACAAAAAGCCGTAATAGACCAAAATAAACTGCTTCCCACCGCCACAAAGGAACCCAGACTTAAACTAAAGCCCGCCCACATTTTTTGAATTTTGCTTAATGATTTTAATTCGGGTTGAGGGGTTTCACTTTGTTCACTGTCAGTATTTTTTTCAATATCGAGTGTTGTATAAGAACTAAAACAGCTTCTCAGCCAATTCGTCACATCACGCACACCCATATGCAAAGAGCGGCCTTCTTGAAAAGCAAAATTAATGCCAATCATCAGCGCTACCACACCGCACATAATTAATAAAGGAACACCCAACAAACCCAATTCAGCAAAGACCAGCTGTGCCTCCATAAAAAGATTGCTGGAAAAAGCTAAAATGGCGATAAAGGCAAAAACCCAAGCCAATGCGGAGATCACATAACGGAAGGAAATAACGCTGCTGCAGCGACGATAAATTGACGATAATTTCAATGGCTCATCCAACCGAAGTAACAAAAAAGGGATTTCTTTGAAAAAATCCACCCAAGGTTAGTTCACGATGAATACGTACTAGCAGTCGGCTAAACCATATCCCCTGAGCTAGAAACACCAGCAAATCACTGTTATTTCCAACACATAACTTAAGAAACTTTTTACAGATAATTTGCCCAAAATGCAAGCAATAAACAAAAAGCATAACCCCTGTTTACTCAAGCCTGCCCGGAAAGAGAAATATTCCCAGAAGGCTCCTCACCCAATGGTTCAAAAACTTTTATTTTGTCCGCCACCTCATTCGTGAACCTAGGCGTTGCCCTATCTGACAATAATCCCTGCCTCTCCTCATCTTCATTGAGAGAGGTTGAGGATACAATAGACTCTCGCCTCTTTTTATCATCAGAAAGAGGAGACTCAACAAAGCTTGAGCGCTCTCCATCACCCAAGCGTATCACAGGCTGGCCAAATACTTTCTTCAAGCGCTCATAAAAACTATTGCCATCTTGAGCCATATAACCCAAGCCTGCAAAAACCGTTGCAATCGAAGCCACTACAATCAAGGCAATGCCCGCCACACCCAAAGTGGGCAACAAAACTTCAAGCCCCAAATAAGCACCCCCCGCAACAGCGAACCCCCCCAAAAGAGCCAGCAATAACACCAAAGACCTCACTGCTATTTTGGCGCCCGTGCTCGACAATTCATATTCTATTTTGGTATTTTCAGGTCCCTCAGTCTCTGGTTCGACTGCAGCGGCCTTATCCTCACCAAAGATTCTCTGCAATATACCCTGCAATGAAAAGCCTTCTTGGGCGATGTAAATAATGCCTAATATCGCCGCAAAACTCACAGAGAGCGCAATCAAACTCAGTGGATTACTCACACCCAGGGCTAAAAACAAGGTGGTCAATCCCAAAAAAGCATCGCCTGTCACCGCAAAAGCCGCGATGGAAATAATAAGTAAACTCAAGATGCCTGTTATAATTTGACGTCGCGTTAAACTCTTAAGATATCGCTTTAAATTAAAGCTGCTCCAAGATTTTTGAATAGTCTCAACAAAAT
>JAKFXE010000101.1 GCA_021731545.1 Coxiellaceae bacterium | reverse complement strand
ATGCAGTCTGTTAAATTATGCGCGTGAAGAGGCCAACTTTGTTTTAGAAGTTAATCGAAATGAGATTATTTCAGCTAAAGGTCGTAAACAGTTGCTCATTCATTACTCTGGGTATGATGAAATTTCGGGTGCTCCAAAAGTTATTCGGATGGATTTTTCTATGGGAGCTGATTTGTATGGAAAGGTGGCCCCTCGAGGTATTATTAACACATATAGTGATTTAAGCGCTCAGAATGATACATTATTTGTGATGAGCTTAAACACAATTCTTGCAAACAAGCTGGGGATGTTAACGGATTTAACGCGAAATGAGCCCAGAGATCTTTTTGATCTATGGTTTCTCCTGCAACGAACGGATCAATTTTATTTTAATTTTAATCAGATCTGTGGCATATTTAAACATAAATATGGATTTCATCCCTCATTAAGCGTTTTAATGCCTCATCTGCATAATCCGTGTTTAAAGGCGCATTGGGATTTAAGGTTAAAAAGACAGGTGGCCGAATTACCTGATATTAACAGTGTAATTTCGGCAGTCGAGGCCAGGTTAAGGGAGTTATTGTCCCCGACACGCTAAAGTCGAAGCCGTGGTATTGATGTGGTATGGTCTATGTGACAAGAAGTTTGGATGGAAAAAGAGGGTGAAAAAAGTATAGGTCATCCGGGCCACAAGGACCGTGTACACGATGATGTGCTGAGCCCTCCTCCAGCGGCGGAGCAGGCAGGAAAGTATCCTCAGCAATATCCATCGAGCCGCAGATATCCTCCTCCTGCTCTTGCAGGGTGAAGAAGAGCAGGCGATGATGGAGCTGCACAGCTAGGGTTTTAGTCACGGGGGAATAACATGCCTAAGAATAAAGTGATTACAGCAGCACAGGTGAAAGAAGCTCTTGCCTCAACAGATCGAATTCCTCCTCATGAGCTCCCAAGCACTTTTGAACGACTAAACTCAGCGAATTCTTTTCGCTCAAAGCCGATTCCTCTTGACGAGATGAGATCAAAGGATCATAAACCGTTGGAAACTTTTTTGCAGTTTCAAATTAAACGTCTGCAATCTTGTTTTTTCACAAAAGGAGTAAAAGACAAGGTGGCTTTGTTTAAACAGATTTTGGAGGAAGTTCAAGAAAGAACACAGCAAAAGGCAGACAAGTTTAAGAATGTGTATTCTGAGGCTGAATTCGGTGATTTGTATTCTCATATCGCGATGGTGGCTCATCATCGGCGCAGCCGATGTAGTCACTTATTTTTTAAGGGTCCCAGCCGCAGCTGGCAGCAGTGGCAAGCCTACTGTAATGAACAAGGCATTGTTGGCAAAACATCCGAGAGACCTACGATACTCCTGGGTTCAAAAACAGTGAGCAGTTATAACGAATATCGAAAAAATCAGCTTTCCCAGAATAAAGTGCTTCATTAGAATGGAAAAATGCTTCTAAATGCGCTATAAACAGGCCTACTTGTTCAGGGTGGTATATTAAAACATGGGCTTTGTTAGAAAATTATCGGTTGCCAGCGCAGTATTTGGCTGGCTTTGTTCCTCATGGGCCTGGGCTGTGCCTAGCATTGAGCCCGTGCAGGATGTCTTAACGCCGGGAACCCAACAAGCGACGGTTAATAATCCCGCGCCCTTGTACGGCACAGAACTCTGTTCTAATAAAAATTATGCCTGTTATCAGGTAAGGCCTGGAGATACCTGGATCAGTCTTTGGCCTAATCCTCGTGAGCGCGATATCGTGATGCGCTTAAATCGCAGCAATGTGGCATTGAAATATCGAGAGTGGATTGTGGTGCCTAAAAATTTGGCGCATCTCACCTTAATGGATATCAGCCCCTTCCCCATGCAAATTTCCAATCCCGATAAAGAGAAATTCATTATTGTGGATTTAGGATTGCAGGCCTTTGCCGCTTATAACGCGGAAGGAGCCTTGGTTTTTTGGGGGCCAGCCACCATGGGGCGTGAATTGTGTCCCGACATTGGTCGATCCTGTAAAACAGTTGAGGGCAGTTTTAGGATGATTCGTAAAAAAGACGTGGATTGTCAGTCTAATACCTATCCTTTGGGCTTAGGGGGTACCGCGATGCCCTATTGCATGTTTTTTCACGGCGGTTATGCGCTGCACGGCTCTCAATTGCCTGGTAAACCTTCTTCCCACGGTTGCGTGGGCATTTTTGATAACGATGCGCGTTGGCTAAACCAAGATTTTATTACAGTGGGGCCCAACGGTACTAAAATTGAAGTGCTCAGCTAATCTTTGCCGTTTTATTTCCGCTCGCCAATTTTCTTGGCCTGATGTTCCAGCGCACTATTCAGAGTGGTTGCAACATCCTCATTCACTGACGCAGCGCTTGCGTGAATTATCTCAACACAAACTTAAGCAGCATCTCGTATCGGAAGCTTGGAAAATGGGCGATTCTTTAGAGTGCACACCGCTGGCACAAGCTCGGGGGGAGCGCATGTGGGTGCGTGAAATTCGTTTTGATTCAGCGGGGCAAGCCTGGCTATGGGCCAAGACCCTTATTCCAGAAGGCAGTATAGTGACAGAGGGTTTTGATTTTTCACGTGTAGGCAATCAATCGATCGGCGATATTCTGTTTAAAGACCCTGGGTTAAAGCGATCCGAGTTTGAAATCGCGCAGCTTAACGCAGAGCACCCTTACTATGTATCGGCTTGTGCAGATTTAAAAACTTGGCCAACTTTTCTTTGGGCCCGGCGTTCAGTGCTGTATTTTCATACTAAACCCTTGCTGGTTTATGAGCTTTTTCTGCCCGCATTATGGGAGAGAATCTTGTGCGGAGATTTTGTTTAAGATGAAAAAAATACGCGCTTATTTAGAGCTGATGCGTTTTCACAAACCCGTGGGTATTTTTTTATTGCTGTGGCCCACCCTGTGGGCACTGTGGATTTCCGCAGGGGGATTTCCTTCTTTCAAAATCCTGATTATTTTTATAGTCGGCGTGATATTAATGCGCGCAGCCGGTTGTGTGGTCAATGATATTGCCGATCGAAAATTGGATCCTCATGTGGCGCGCACTCGAAATCGCCCACTCGCCTCCGGTGTTGTGAGTCTGAAAGAAGCGTTGTTATTGTTGGCTGTCTTGTATCTTTGTGCGCTGATCTTGGTTCTTTTTTTAAACACCTTGAGCTTGAAATTGGCTATCGTCGGTGCGCTGCTGAGTTTAGCGTATCCCTTTAGTAAGCGCTTTATTCAGTTGCCACAATTTATTTTGGGTTTAGCTTTTGCTTGGGCAATTCCAATGGCGTTTGCGGCACAAGGGGGTGAGCTTCCTCCAATTACTTGGCTTTTATTCAGCATCACTGTGTTATGGGCGCTGATTTATGATACCGAATACGCCATGGTGGATCGTGAAGAGGATTTAAAAATAGGTGTATATTCCAGTGCTATTTTATTTGGATGCTATGATCGTTTTTGGATTGCGATTTTTCAGTTTTTAATGCTGGCTTTGTTGCTTGTATTAGGCGTGAAGCGTGGTTTGCAATGGGCTTATTTTGTAGCATTGTTCGCTGTTTTTCTGCTGATGCTCTATCAGCAGTGGCTTATTCGTGAACGAAAACCCGTGGCTTGTTTTAAAGCTTTTCTAAACAATCAGTGGATGGGGGCGCTTATTTTTGTGGGGATTTTTATGGGGTGCTAGGCTCTGGATAATTGCCTAGATTGCTTTATACTCGGCTAAGTTAAACTATTTAATGGGGAGGCAGGATGCCCACTCAAGTCAGTCTTGTTCAAGAATATTCTAAAGAGGCGGGAACCTTAGACAGAACTACGATTCCTCAAAGATATTCTTTTCAGTTAGCCGCAAAATCACCGGATGAAATCCCTCTGGATTTTTTTCAGTACCCTAAAATTACGATTGGTGGCATCTCTGTTTATGGGGAGCCGGGCGTGCTCAGAATGGATTGGACAAACCATCAATCCGGTATTATTCGACAATGGCTGCATGCCAAAATAAATGATTTTTCATCGGTGGGACAGGGGAGAATTGTTTCTCGGGGTAATTATCATGACATTAATATTAGCAACGTAAGGAATCCCGATGATCTTCGATTTTTAAAGCAGCGTATTCTTACTCTGATTTTAAAAGCTTATTTAATGAAGCAATGCGCAGCTAAAGAAGCTCCAACAGAACCCTTCTATACCAATCACTTCGATCTTCGCCATATTAGATACATGCTTTACTATCGGCCCTTGGTTGAACATTTTTTGGAGATAGAAAAATCCCTGAAATTTGGATACAAGAAACTGTTTGAAAAATTACAGCACTCTCAACGAGGCTTGCAAAATGGGGCAAGTGCCGGGGATCTTGAGACAAACTTGGATGTGCGCGCGCACAAAAAAGAATTAAGAGTGGATATTGAGCCTGGTCCAGTGCCCCAGCTTAAAGTAACAGAGGTCTGTGGATTTAATCAATTTACAGAGCAAGGAATGGTGGTAGCTGAAGAGAATCTTGAAGATTTGATTCGCCTGGAAACCACGCTCAGCTTGCCTCCCCCCATTGCCCGCCACTGTGTCGTTCACCTGGATCACTTTAGCATCAGTGCATTTGAATCTGGAAGTGCTGCGCGTTGCCGTGCTGCTTATTTTGATCTCAGCGATCGCAAAACAACCTATTTGATTTTCTTTAAACGGCATAAAGCACTTATTGTGGTGGCTGTTCTGCTCTCTGTTGTGGCCGCCTGTTTATTTTTCGGAGTCCCAGTATTTGCGCCTTTGGTTTTAGGGGCTTTGACAATGGCTCCCAGCATTGTTTTGGCCTTGGCTCCTGTGCTATTGATTGCGATAGCCTACAGCGCGATGACTCGTCATTATTTTCGTCTTCCTATCACGTCAGTGGAACTAAAACCTGTGATGGATTGGCCAGAGCATGCTGCGGCCGAAAGAAGTAAATCACCCAGTGATGCCATGTTGCAAAAAGAGGCAGAGACCCATTCCACCCGAAATCCTTCGTGGTGGGGATTAAGGCTTTTTTCACGCAAATTAGAGCATTCTACACATCAACAAACAAAGCCAAATTTGCTGAAGCTACCGTTAAAATAATGCGTTGATAATGTTCATATGTGCTCATTGTGGCATCGCTAATGCCATAATGTAACTCAAAGTGGCATTAACGATGCCACTTTGCAATCCTTTTGGTCTCGAAGGGACTCCTCAAGAGCCCATCTATTGGGGATTAAGTTTTGATGGCTAGGCTATAATGCAGCTGGGGGTAGAAGCGGCTTCTTTTTCAGCTAATCGGGCAAGATCATGATTCAATTCTTCTACCCGGCTTTTCCAGTATTCGTGTTCTGAGCGGCTGGCTTCTTTCTTGAGCGCCGTCTCTAATTTTTGTTGCGCTTCTGAGAGGCGCATCAAAAGCGCCGCCTTTGGATCTGTGGGGGGTGTTTCTGGTTTGGGGAGTGTAAGGGGTTTAAATAGCTTCTCGGAATTTGTTTTCACAGGGGTGTTATTACTTTGACTCATTGCAGAGCTAGTTTGTCTTGTAGCATCAAGCTCAGCAATATGTCTTTCAGCTTCATCCACTAAAGCGCAAGCTTGTTTTATGCTTTCGTGTGCTCTGTTTTTCCAGGCCTCTTCAGGAGATCTCATCGTATGGGCTTCATGGTGTTGTGGGTGTTGTTTTTGGGACTAGCGTCATAAAAATTCGGCCTTTTTCAGCATGATTGGCTCGGAATTAGCTGCCTCAAAGCGCAGCTTTAATTTTAATTCAAAATGCTTTTGATTAAGGGATCCAGAACTTTGTAATTTTTATTCTCATCCATAAAAACATAATCTTTTTCGATCAATGGCTCTATAGCTCTCTGTATGCTGCTGCTATTAAGATTTAAATTTTGAATCATCTTTTTCCCAAACAATTCGCACACCCCTTCTTCTTTTGATAAGACAATAAGTATTTTTCTTTGATTGATGCTTAATAAAGATAATTCCCTTTCAACAGGAGATTTATTTTCAAGAGCAAATTTTTTCCACGTAATAAGAATAGTCTCTCGTGAGGGTATTTTGCTTTGTTGCCACAGCAATGAGCAAAGCTTGTTTATGTAATATGAATGATATTCGGTTGTTTCAAAAATAACTCTCAGCGAATCATTTGAAAGTTTATTTTTCCACTTTAGTGTTGCGGCTTTTTGAATATATTTCTCATACTCGATTTCTTTTATTCGTTGAAGCTTAATATGGTCGCATAATTTATAAAATGGCCGGCTTCTATCCTCAAACATCTGCTCCATTAAATGCCTGTTGCTTCCGGAAAATACATATCTTACATGCGTAGATTTTTGTGCGGCCTCTCGTATGATGGCTTCTATTGAATTATTTTTTATAACTTCTCCAAGAACCTGAAATTCATCTAAAAATAGAATTATTTTTTTATTTTTTTTACTGGAAAGGCTATTCAGGTTTTCTAATGATTTTAAAATAATGTCTGTATAATGTTTCTTTTTAGAATCAAACTCCAGCTTTACACCCATTTTCTCAAAAACTACTTTTACTGATAAATTCGAAAAAAACTCGCCGGCTATATTCATTAATTTTTTAGGCGTACTTTCGAGTTTACCAAGCAATTGACCTATACCATTTAAAATAAATCTCACAATATCCTCTTCGCTTAGCGCTTTATACAAATCAACATGGGAATACGGCCATTTGATTTCCCCAAAAGCCTTTAAGGCCAAACTGGTTTTTCCATACCGCCTTGGCGACATTAATAGAATGGGTGTCCCGCCTTTCAAATCATATATAATGCGCTTCAATTCGTCTTTCCGGTTACAGAAGGCATTGCCTGAAGCAAGATAGGTCGGGAAATAGTTCATTTTTTTGCTCGATCGCACATTAAATTACGCACATTGTGTAACGCAAGTAGCGTAATGTCAAGTTTATCGACAAGGGATGTGTTACTAACACGCTAAATTTCAGGGTTTTGACAGCCTTAGTCCGATCCCGTATCGTAAGCCCTCTTTTTAAGGGGGCACAATGGGATTTAAATGCGGGATCGTGGGTTTGCCGAATGTGGGAAAGTCCACATTGTTTAATGCCTTAACGCAGGCGGGCATTGAGGCGGCGAATTATCCTTTTTGTACCATAGAGCCCAATGTGGGCGTGGTGCCCGTGCCGGATACACGCCTGGATCAAATTGCGAAGATTGCGGCCTCCGAGAAAATATTGCCCGCTACCATGCAATTTGTGGATATTGCAGGCTTGGTCGCGGGGGCCTCTCAGGGGGAGGGTTTAGGTAATCAATTTTTAGCCAATATTCGCGAGACTCAAGCCATTGCGCATGTGGTACGCTGCTTTGAAAATGATGATATTGCGCATGTCAGTGGTCGTGTGGACCCTTTGGCGGATATTGCTACCATTAATACCGAATTGGGTTTATCCGATTTGGATTCAGTTGAAAAAGCCTTATTGAAAAGCGCCAAAGAAGCGCGCAGTGGTGATAAAGCCGCAAAAATTAAAGTAGAGCTACTCGAAAAATTAAAAGCACATCTTAATCAGGGATTGCTGGCGCGTAATTTAGCGATGACGGCGGAGGAGCGCGAGCTTTTATCCGGACTGCATTTGTTAACCAGTAAACCGACTTTATATATCGCTAATGTGGATGAACAGGGCTTTGAAGATAATCCTTATTTGGAGCAAGTAAAAAAATATGCGCAGGAAGAAGGTGCTCGGGTTGTGGCTATTTGTGCCGCGATTGAAGCCGAAATTTCGGAGTTGGGCACGGAAGAACAAACAGAATTTTTGAGTAGCTTAGGATTAGAAGAGCCTGGACTGAATCGCGTGATTCGTGCCGGTTATGAATTATTGGGCCTTCAAACTTATTTTACGGCGGGCCCCAAAGAAGCGCGGGCTTGGACTCTCAGGCAGGGCTCAACAGCCCCTGAAGCGGCCGGCGTAATTCACACCGATTTTGAAAAAGGGTTTATTCGAGCTGAAGTCATTGCCTATGCTGATTATATTCAGTATCAGGGCGAATCCGGTGCCAAAGAGGCCGGCAAGTGGCGCCTGGAAGGAAAAGACTATATCGTCCAAGACGGCGATGTGATGCATTTTCGTTTTAATGTATAAGGGCTTGGCTTTCCGCACTCAACTCGGAATATCTATAGGCCTTTACAGACGATTATCTGAAATAATAGGCTATAATACAGCTAGTTATAAGTTCATCAACTCAGAATATAACTCGGAATAATAGGGCCTATGCGGGCCTCTCAATTTAAACTATACCTACCTAGGCAATGCTTCGATGCCTTGACAATAGAACCTCCAGGCCTGAAAATCCCTGCTCTTTTCTAAGGCTATGTAGCTCAGCTGGTTAGAGCACGGCACTCATAATGCCGGGGTCGGTAGTTCAAGTCTACCCATAGCCACCATATATCCATTGGAGCACATCATGAAGATAGCTCAGGGACAGTCGACTGAAACACCCACCCCAAAAATGCTTATAAAGAAAACAATAGATGAGATGTTTGTAGGGGCGCTCCTTGCGTGCGCCCAAAAACAAAAAATGTTCTTTTAAGGAGTGGCATCATGAGAAGTTCAGCGAAAATTCTGGGTTTGATTCTATTCATATTAATAACACTGTTTTTTGCAGGCAATTTTTTGCTTAAGCACTGGACGGGTGTAAGCGTGGGTTTGCAAATTCAACGCGTGTGGGCGGGGGCATGGCAGGGAGCTGAGCAGTGTGAGCGCCCGATCACCCCTCCCCTTTATTATTTAAATGCGAGTTCAGCCCTATCCTATCCCGAGGAATCGCTTTTACACAGGAATTTAATTAAAACCAGAGTTGCACTGTATCAGCACTTTCTCCCTGCGGATTTGAATAGTTTAGCTTTATCGAAAACCATATTGGGTTCTGGAACAACCAGTTTAGGTTATGAGTGTCAGGTTTTGCGCGACTTAATTGAAATTAAACAAGGACAAATGCGCTTGAGCTATTTTCGAGCGGCAGAACTCAGGCGCCCTGGCGCTCGACTCGGCCCTGCGCTCTCTTTATTGCCTACAGAGTTCCCAACCCCTACAGCCAATCCCCATTTTGAGTGGGTCGCTTTGTCTAAAAAAGGCCTGCCCAATACACTTTTTGTAGCGGCTAAAAATGGAAAAACACCGGTTTATATTTGTCAGGGAAAGCTAAAGGGCAATAACTATCCTGGCCAGCTTCTAAAAAATGGCTGTCGTTTGAGCTATGGTGGATGGGCAACGACAGTAACTGAATATGCTGTTTTGACGCATAAAGGGAGCAGCGCTCAGTGGATGCCCTCAACAGCCGTGAACACAAAACCTAAAGCTGTATACGGGGGTTATGAAAATGGCGCACCGATGAAAATTTGTCGTGTGAGCGTTTATGGAAATATACACATCGGCAAAGTGGTGGCAGATCGTTTTTGCGATATCGCCATCCAAGATCAAGAGGTCAGTGTGGGCCGTTATGAGTTTTTAGCGGGATAATGTTGTAGGCTTTGTGCCTGCCCATGTTAAATTGGATATTTTGTGGGTGGGTGCCGAGCACACTGTGCGAGGCCCAACATTCCGAAGCTGAACCATCACCGAGTGTTGGGCCTTATTTCATTCGGCGCCCACCTACGCGAGCTTGGGTGCTTTTGTAGGGGCGCTCCTTGTGTGCGCCCGCTGTTAATTTTAGATAAATAAAAACCGGCCCTCATAAAATCTAAAGCAATATCTTTAATCCCTTCCTCTCAATTAAGTTCAGCATTTTAAGAGCAATCCCCTGCGGCTTCTTTTGACCGATTTCCCATTTTTGAATCGTTGAAAGGCTGGTGTTCAAATAGAGTGCTAGGACCGCCTGGCTGACTTTTTCCTTTCGGCGAATTTTTTTAATTTGGGTAGGCTTGAGTTCGTGCACAGGTGAAAGACACAGCGCATCAAATTCGCGTAAAGTGGTGTCAGTTATGGCACCAACGGTATAAAGATCCGTGGCCGATTCATGCATTTCTTTTAATATACGACTAGTAGACATCACTAATTTCCAGTAATTTTTCTTGTTTTAGCATGGCAGTAATTTCAGTATTATTTATTTCTAATAAAAAGCTCGAGTAATGTTTTATACTCTCAAACTCTTTTCCGGTAATATTTTCTTGCTCATTTTTAGAAAAGCCATAGATGAAAAACCACTTATCATTTCGATTGGTGGCGATGATTGTTCGGTAGCTTGAGCTTTTTCCAAAGCCAGGCTTTGCAATACGCTTTTTGATAAGCCCACTTCCGAGTTCAGCATCTACCAGCCCTTGGTCTATCTCCAAAATAGCTTGGTGCAATTTTTTGTCGGGGATCAGCTCCTTTCGCTGCCAGCGATAAAAACTCTTGGTTTTAAAGATGCGGTAGTCATTTTTCATGAAGTATAGCACCCAGTGATAGGATTGTCAAAATGCTTTTTTGAGCCTGAGCGCTACCCTAGCGGTATTCGGCGTTGGCTTAAATACGGTATTTTGGATGGTAGTGGGTGGCTTTTATGGAGAGGAGCTCTTCTGTGTGAGAAAAATCAGCGGAAACTCAGCTATTACAAGGCACCCCTATTAAGATAAAATGCGGGGTTTAATATTTTCTTAATATTAATTTGTTAGCATGCTGAATATTTTCATGAATCGTGTGTGGGTGATTAACAAAAACAGACCGACCGGTTAATTGGTTCTAAACGATTTTTAGGATAAGTGATGCGCGCTGAATTAGAAACAGGCCAAGATGAACTTAAGCGGTGGGTGAATGAGAAAAGCCTACCTGCCCTGAGTGATTTTACAAAAGAATTTTCAGATGAAAAAAAGGGAATTTTCTTTTCAGAGCTTACCCATAGAGTCGAGCAGCTTGACGTAGAGAGCGTTGCTTTTATGTTGAGAGCGGTAGAGCTTGAAGATCGACGAGCTTTTATGTTTGGAATGGAAAGCTATACTCATACTTTATTTGAGTACGTGATTAAAAATGCCAATGCGATGAGCTGGCGTTATTTTCGGCTGAGATCAGGAATTCACCTCAATGATGATCAGGCCGCAGAAGAGGTTAGAGCTTCTTACGCAATAATTAGTCTATTTTTGAATGAATGCTTCCCTTCCCTTAAGGAGCAGGTTGACTCCATTGTATTAAAAATAATAATGCCTCGTTTTGAGGAAGAGGGTTCAATAGAAAAGAAGCATTTAGCTGAAGTGCTTATCGCCTATTGCATAGACCCCATCAATTCATTTTTGGGGCTTAGGCTGTTAGATTGTGTGGAAATTCCTAGTCAAACCCCCCTTCAATTAGTTGATACGGTAAATGATGGCAGGAATTTTGAATTTTTTCGTACTACTGTTTTGGCAGCGCTTAATCAAGCGGAACTAAAATTTAAAGAGGGGAAAGCTTCTCCCGAAATTTTTTCGCAAGAATTTTGGAGAAGTTATTTGGTTTTCAGAAGCCTGAGAGATAAAGAGAGTTTTATGGAAAATCTTTTTAGGGCAATGGATTATATTGTGGTCCAAGTTTTTGGCCATAAAGAAGAATACCCCCATCTTTATGGGGCTTTAATAGGTCGCGTAGAGTCGGGTGAAGATTTTACCCCCACGGTTCGGTGGTTGTTGCAGAGTCGCTTTAGGCAATCTACAGAGAAATTGACTATAAAAAAAGAGAGCATAACTCTTGAGAAGAGCATTTTGAGCGTATTACAGAATCCCTATGCTATTTTACAGCCCATATTAAAAGATGTTGTTGAGGTCATTCGTGAGGCGCTTGAGTCTGATCAATATGAAATTTATGCGAAATATAACCTGATAGTTGATCTT
>JAKFXE010000115.1 GCA_021731545.1 Coxiellaceae bacterium | reverse complement strand
GCTGCTGGGTACAATCACATCATAACCGCTTTTAGGGTTCGTTTTTAACTTTGCATATAAAATTTCATTGCTGTCATATTCAGAATAATTGACTAAAATTCCGGTTTCTTTTTCAAATTTAAACAACACGGTGCTGGGAATATAATTCGACCAATTATAGACATTCAACATGCCTGATTTTGGACGAAGTGCTATGGGGCTGCTGACTAACAACAAAATAATGGAAAGACAAACAGCAAACTTAATGCCCTTAAATAATCGACGCGCCGGTTTATACTCTGGAAGATATTGCGATTCATTAGGCGATAAATTTTTCACTGCTTCTTACTCAAGGCACGTTCGGCGAAAATAACAATACTTAAGGTCACCAACAACATAACAGAACATAGGGCATTGACCTCAGGCTTAACCCCCAATCTCACCATCGAAAAAATGGCCAAGGGTAGAATTTCAAAATCAGGTCCGCTCACAAAATAGCTAATCACCACATCATCCAAAGACAGCGTGAAACTTAAAAGCCAACTCGCCACAATGGCAGGCCACAACAAAGGCACAATAATGCGACGAAATACTGTAAAATCGTGCGCGCCCAAATCACGTGCGGCTTCAATTAAATTCTTATCCAACAAATCCATTCGGCTATTAATGGTCACGCAGGCAAAAGGAATACAAAAAGTAATATGTGCGATAAATAAAGTCCAAAATCCGGCGGGAATATGCATCACACGAAACAAGAGCAACAGCGAAATACCTAACACCAAATCAGGAATGACAATCAACATTAAGAGCAACTGATTCAGGGTTTTTTTAGCTCTAAATTGGTAACTAAATAAACTCACTGCGGCAATGGTTCCAATAAAAGTAGCAAAGGTGGCCGCAGAAATCCCGACCAATAAAGAATGAGAGGCGACCACCGCTAAATCATAATCATCAAAGAGCTGTCCATACCACTCCCAGGTAAAACCATGCCACAACAGTGAGTGCGCTGCGTCATTAAAGGAAAACCAGACCACCACCACAATCGGCAAATACAAAAAAAGATAGAAAGCACTTAAGTAAAAACATTTTCCAAGAGCTATTTTCATAAAAGCCCCTGCTGTTGAGTTTCTCTGGAAAAGCGCTGATACACCATAATCAAAGGTATCATCAAGATGGTCAGTGCTATGCTGGTAGCCGATCCCGCCGGCCAATTTTGCATCACTAAAAATTGATTCTCAATTAAATTGCCTAGCAACAAACTTTTAGCACCTCCCAAAATAGTGGGGATATAAAACAAGGTGATCGAAGGCAAAAATACCAACAGAGTGCCCGCCATAATGCCAGGAATGGTGAGCGGAATAATAATATCTTTAAAGGTCTTAAAACGACCTGCACCCAAATCTTGCGCCGCATCCAGCAAATTATTATCGAGTTTTTCAATATTGGCGTAGAGCGGCAAGACCATAAAGGGCAGCAAATTATACACACAGCCAATTAATACAGCGGTATTGGTGTATAAAAATTCCAGGGGTTGATGGATAAGACCTATTGCCATCAGGCTGCTGTTTAGTAAACCATTGGTTTTTAAAATCGCTAAAATAGCATAACTTCGGATCAGCGAACTCGTCCAAAAGGGAATAATCAATAATAGTAATAGAAGGGGCTTGTAGCGACTCTTAAGTCGCGCCAACATAAAGGCTGCAGGATAACCTGCGATCAAACATATCACTGTGCAAGCGGCCGCCAGCATCACAGAGCGAAGCAGTATTTTGAAATACATACCATTGAACAGCTGCGTATAGTTGTCCAGGTTAAATTGCCACACAATAAGCGTGCTATCGTTTTGGCTTAAAAAACTGCAGATTAATACCAGCACAATCGGCACGACCACAAACAATCCAAGCCAAAGCGTTACGAGGCCAATAGAAATGTTTTTAAAAAGATTATTCGGGTTCATCAGCGAGTATCACCTCCCAACCCAATTTCCAACGCACCAAAGCCATCTCACCGATGGTATATTCTAGGTCTTCATCATCCTCATCAAAAAATTCTGTGGCTGAGACTACATGGCCGTCTGCCAACTGAATAACTAAGTCCACAGTAGAGCCTTTATAAGTGACATCCACCACCTTGGCATAGAGCATATCGTCTTGGGCTTCTACTTCGTATTGATGCCACACCTCAATATCTTCAGGCCGAACCACGATATTAATGGTATCGCCCTCTTTAAAGCCGCCCTTATTATTGAACTGAAATTCTTTTTCAGCAATAGTCACACTCAGCTGCGAGCCCTCTACCAAAAGCACCTCTGCTTTAAAAATATTAATTTCTCCAATAAATTTGGCGACATACAAGCTGGCAGGCTCTTCATACACTTCTCGCGGAGTGCCTACTTGCTCAATAGCTCCCTCATTCATCACCACAATACGATCCGACATAGACAGCGCTTCTTCTTGGTCATGCGTTACCAAAATAAAGGTGATGCCCAGATCACGCTGCAAGGCCTTTAACTCAAGGCGCATATTTTTACGCAAACTATAATCCAAGGCACTTAAGGGTTCGTCCAACAACAGAACCAGCGGCTGCATCACAATAGCGCGAGCAATAGCCACGCGCTGCTGCTGACCCCCACTCAACTGTTGCGGCTTTCGATTCATCAAATGCGCTAGACGCACGCGCTCCAAAGTCTTAATGACGGTCTGTTCAATCAAGGATTTTTCCCATTTCTTGCACTGCAAACCAAAGGCCACATTTTCAAAAACAGTCATATGGGGAAATAAGGCATAGCTCTGAAAGACCATATTCACGTTGCGCTCATTGGGCGAGTGCTCAGTCACATCCTTGTCTTTAATACAGATAGTGCCCGAGTCTGGAGTCTCAAAGCCTGAAATCAGGCGCAGCAAGGTGGTTTTACCGCAGCCAGAGGGACCCAATAGGGTCAAAAGCTCGCCGCTGTAAATATCCAAATTCAAATCCTGGAGGATATAACTGCCCTCAAAGGATTTTGAGATATCACGCAGGGTGATTAACGCTGTGCTCACGGCCGACTCCTCACAAAAATAGGCGAGGATTATAGCAAAGCTAAGCTCCAGGTATACAAGGAATTATGAAGCAGTGGGATTCATGAGTACGCCCAGTGTCGGTCACCGGGCGCATCAACTTAAGCTCGTGTGAGCTTGGGGACTCTTTTTAGGCGGCTGGCGCCGACTCTTTCTGAGGCGCTGGATGCCTGTTGGCCTTAAGCAAATCTTCAAGCATGGCAGGGGGCTTATGCTGACGTTGAGCAACCTGTGCCAAAATCTCTTCTGCATTATTAAACAGTGTAACCTTATTCATAACCCACCCTTCCTTAAGCCTCTTTCGAAGCCTCTTTTCTGTACTCTATAGCTTAAGACTACTACTCGAATATTAAGGAAATCTTAAAAAAATTTAAAAATCGAGGTTATTTTTGTGTACACAATAAAACTTCAGATTCCCTGCCTAAGGAGGTGCTTTCGTAGGGGGTGAAGCCGGCGTAACGGCCCGCCAAGGACGGCAGGGTTGGACAATTTCATGGACGCTAACACTTAAATTTCTACAACGATGTGTTAAAGAAGGAGGCGCACAAGGGGCGCCTCTACGAAAAAATTTCAAGACTCCACTTTGCGTAAACATCTCTTGGGCATCAACATATTTTGATGCCCAATTTTTTTTATCATTAACCCATCCATAAACCCAAAATTCCGCATTTTTGTCCCTCAAAGGTCAAAAAAACTATGCTTTTTTGACCTTTCAGGTTAAAATTTACATAATTTTGGAGATAGCATGTTCCAACGCCTACTTAAGATCGACAAAACCAAGCCCAAAAGCTTTTTCTTATTTGGGCCTCGGGGCACAGGGAAAACCAGCTGGGTGCTTCAACACTTTCCAGAAGCCTTATACATCGATCTCCTGGGACATCGAGATTATACCCTGCTACATGCCGACCCCTCTCGACTGGAAGCAATGGTTTTGGCCAGCGATTCACCTTGGATTATTCTAGATGAGATACAAAGAATACCCGCTCTGTTAAATGAGGTGCATCGCCTTATTGAGCATCATCAGCGATGTTTTATTTTAACAGGCTCCAGCAGTCGAAAATTAAAACGTGAAGGCGCCAATTTATTAGCGGGACGTGCGTTGACTTATCATATGCATCCACTCACCGCCATTGAAATTGGCGAATCTTTTGATCTAAGCAAGGCCTTGCAGTATGGACTGCTCCCCTTAAGTTATCTGGATACAAATCCTAAGGCCTTTCTTGAAAGTTATATCAGCACCTATTTACGCGAAGAAGTCATGCAAGAAGGCTTGGTGCGAAATATAGGCGCCTTTAGCCGATTCATGGAACTAGCAAGCTTTTCTCAAGCCTCTCAGTTGAATTTATCTAATATCGCACGAGAAGTGGGAGTGAGTCGCAAAATTGTCAGCAGCTATTTTGAAATCCTAGAGGACTTGCTGATTGCACTACAAATCCCCTGCTTTAGCAAACATGCGCAACGCAAATTGAGCCAACACCCTAAATTTTATTATTTTGACAGTGGCGTTTTCAGGCAACTACGACCCAAAGGACCTTTAGATACACCAGAAGAAATAGGCGGCATGGCCTTTGAATCACTTTTTTTGCAAAATTTAAGGGCGATCATTGATTATGATCACCTAGATCTATCGATATATTTTTGGCGCACAAGCTCAGGACTCGAGGTTGATTTTATCGTGTATGGCGAAAGAGGCTTGTTTGCCTTTGAATTAAAAAGTAGGCGTTACATTGAACGCAAAGACTTCTCTGCATTAAGAGCCTTTAAAAAAGATTATCCAATGGCACAATGTTATTTGATTTATGGAGGAGAGCGCGCTGAAATGCATGAAGGGATGGCTGCCCTACCCCTTCAACAGGCACTCTTCAAGCTATCTGAACTTTTACAAGCTCCTAAGCCCGCCTGAAAGAAACTAATAAAGGATTGTTCATTTTTATAGAAATTTCGAAAACTCTAAAGGCCAATCACCCTGATAAGGCACAATGGCGAGCAAAGGCGCCTCAATACGTTCTTGCAAGGATTTAATATTATCCTCACGGCTCAGCATGTGGGGGTCTACACAGTTAGCCACCCAACCTGCGAGCTTTAATCCACGCTCCTGAATATTATGAACGCTGAGCAAGGCATGATTTAAACAACCGATGCGCATTCCCACCACTAGAATAACCTCACACTCCAAGTAGGGCACAAAGTCCGCTAAAGTCTCACGCCCATTCAAAGGAACTAACCAACCGCCACAACCTTCGATAAGCGTGTAATCCGCTGCTATAGTTAATGTCTCTTTACAAGCCTCCCACACTTCTTGCGCACTTAATGTTTTCTGCACTTGCAAGGCCGCAAGATGCGGAGCAATGGGAGGCTCAAATAAGATGGGATTAATTTGCTCACCGCTTAAGGGAAGCGACATGGCAGCTTGCAAAGCCAATACATCAGCATTGCGAAGACCTTCTGGCCCCACAGCACCGCCACAAGCCAAGGGCTTTAAGGCCATGGTTGAATAACCCTGTTGATTTAGCGCCTTTAATAAAGCGCAGCTCACATAAGTTTTACCGACATCGGTATCGGTACCCGTAATAAAAAAACGTTTTTTCACAGCATCATCCTCGCAAAAATAATGTCATAGCGACAAGGCAAAAGACCATTGGGCTTACGATAATGCTCATAGGCTTCCACACAATGCTTCAATTTTTGTTTTCCCATAAGCGTTTTTCGGGTGTGAAGTACTGTGTTCGCCCCAATTTCCTTAAGATGCCGCATCAACTCCACAAGACTCTTATATTCCAAAGGATAGGATTGGCTGTGTAGAGCAATATCCTGAAAATGAAGCGCACTCAAATACTGCTGAAGCCACAGTGGATGAGGAAATTCATTTACATGGACAGCCTCATCCGCCGCCTTCCAACTGCGCTTTAACTCCATTAAGCTCAAAGGCCCTGGCAGACTAAAAAAACAGAAGCCACCGGGTTTTAGTACACGGCGAATTTCCTTAAAACTTTCGCTCAAACAAACGCTCCACTGCAGGCTCATGTTTGCCCACACCAGATCCACAGAATTTGCAGGAAAGGGTAGGCACCCCATATCCGCGCGCACTACATCTGAACTGTTTTTATGTGCGGCTTGCTCCAACATAGCACTGGAAATATCAAGAGCGACCAATTCCGCTTCGGGAAAAAGTTGCTTTAAGAGACGGGAAAAGTAACCCGTTCCGCAGCCCAAATCGACTATGTTTTGAAGCGAATTCCGCTCACCAGCCTGAACACATTTTTTAAGAGAGTCTAATAAAGCATGGCCTACGTCACGCTGCAGATTAGCCGACCTTTCGTACTGTGAAGCTGCGCGTGAAAATCGCTGCTCAATTTTTTGATAAGCGGGCGCATACAAGGCTGTAGATTCTAGCGCTACTTTCATGACAACAAACCCGTCGTCTCTAAAAATAAGGCAGGGTGCGAAATAAAGGGGGCATGACTTGCGCCCTTAATCACATCGGTTTTGATCAAGGGCAATAATTTCTTTAAAGCCATCGCTAGCTTCGCCGGAACAATGACATCAAATTTACCGAAAATAAAGTGTACTGAACAAGCAATCGTTGGAAATTCAGCGCGCAAATCTGTTTCCAATAGCATTTTTAAACCTAGCTTCAACACATTTGGCGCAGGAGGGTTTTGAATCAATTGCTGGCTTAAATGATCAATTAACTGCTTATCCACATCAACACCGAAAAATTGCAGTAAAAGAAAGCTATGCAAGACCTGCTGATAATCCGCCACCAATTGATCGGAAAACAAAGTCAGCAGACTTTGGCGTATCCCAGGCCAGTCTTCATGATGAATAAAACAGGGGGAGCTGGTAACGCAGATTAACTTCTCCACACTCTCGGGATGGTGAATCGCTATATATTGCGCAACCAAGCCCCCCAATGACCAACCCATGTAAATGGCTTTTTTAGGTGCCGCACTGAACACAGCTTCACTAAATTCTGTAAGGGAGATAATGCTCGAATTACATTCACTCTGACCAAAGCCAGGCAAATCAATCACGGTAACGCGATAACGAGCCTCGAGGAGCGGCACTACATCTTCCCACACTGCGCTGCTAAAACCCCAGCCGTGCAACAATACAAGATCAGGACCCTGTCCACTCGAATGACTATACAGTTTCATGGGCTCTCACCAATACTTTGAACAAACGATCCACATCAGCTTCTGAATGCAAAGCACTTAGACTGATGCGCAGACGAGCGCTGCCTTCGGGCACGGTGGGCGGTCGAATCGCGGGAATATAAATTCCCTCTTTTAACAAGGCTTGGCTCAATTGCAAGGCTTTCGCTGAACTTCCTACGATTAAAGTTTGAATGGCGTGAGCCGAATGGCCTATCCTGAGCTCTAAAGCCCGCGCCTGCTGTCGAAAATACTCAACCAAAGCTTTCAGTTTTATTCGACGCCAATCTTCACTTTGCACCAGCTCCAGCGCACAGTGTGCCGCATCCGCCAAAGCCGGCGGAGAGGCCGTAGTATATTTGTAACTGCGAGAAAATTGTATGAGTGATTCCACCATAAGCTCAGGGCCTGCAACAATCGCGCCATAACAACCAAAGGCTTTACCCAGTGGGCACACCACAATCGGCAACGCTTCTTGAGAAAATTGAGCCGCAGAACCCGCACCCTTAAGCCCCGTCACACCCACTGCATGTGCATCATCTATCATTAATAGACTGTGATGTGCTTGCGCTAAGCTAATCAAGGACTTCACAGAAGCTTGCGCACCCTCCATACTAAAAATACTTTCGCTGACGATTAAACGCTGCCCCTGCGTAGGCACATTCAATAATTTTTCAAGTGCCCCATAGTCTAAATGCGGGTAGCGCAATAATTTTGCAGAACTTAATTGTGCCGCATCGATTAACGAAGCGTGATTTAACTTATCTTGATACACCACATCCTGGCGAGAGCGCATCAAGGCCGTAATCACACCCAAATTCGCCATATACCCATTGGGAAAATACAGCGCTCGATCTCGTTGTAAAAAACGTGCAAAAGCCTGCTCTAAAGCTTGGTGCGCCGGAGAATAACCTGAAATTAAAGCGGAAGAACCACTACCCACTCCATAACGCTCTGCCGATTTTTGTAAAGCGCGAATCAGTTGCGGATGGTGCGCCAAGCCCAAGTAATCGTTGCTCGCAAAAGATAAATATGTTTTACCCTGATATTGAATCTCCGCCCCTTGAGCACGAGCCATCACTTGAGTGTGACGATACAAACTCGCTTGCTGGTGTTCCTGGAGGCGTTTTTCCAAACTAGCGTACATGAATCGGGCGCCTCATTAAGCCGCAGCGGACTCCACGGGCATATCCACCATACCCAGCTTATTCAGCAAAGCCAGATCGCGATCTGTATCCGGATTAGGGGTGGTTAATAATTTTTCACCATAAAAAATCGAATTAGCACCCGCCATAAAACACAGAGCTTGCACCTCATCGCTCATGCTTTCACGCCCTGCGGATAATCGAAGCATGGAGCGCGGCATTAAAATACGCGCCACCGCCAGGGTTCGGATAAATTCAAAGTGATCCATCTCTTCTATATCCTGCAAAGGCGTGCCTGCTACTTTAACCAAGCGATTAATCGGCACACTTTGGGGGTGCTGAGGAAGATTCGCGACTTGTTGCAAAAATTTGACTCGATCCTCACGCGCCTCACCCATCCCCACAATACCGCCACAGCAGACATTAATGCCTGAGTTGCGCACCCGCTCCAACGTGGCTAAGCGATCTTGATAGCTGCGAGTGCTGATAATTTTTTCATAGTATTCAGGCGAGGTATCTAAATTATGATTGTAGTAATCTAAGCCCGCTTCTTTAAGTTGCCCCACATCTTCATCATCCAACATTCCCAAGGTCACACAGGTTTCTAGGCCTAAAGCCTTTACCTCACGAATCATCGTTGCCACTTGCGGCATTTCTTTTTTAGGGGGTTTTCGCCAGGCTGCGCCCATGCAAAAACGCGTCGCACCATTGGCTTTAGCTGTTTTGGCTTTGGCCAGAACATCCTCCAGGTCAAATAATTTTTCTTTCTTTAATTCCGTATTGTAATGCGCGCTTTGCGGACAATAGGCGCAATCCTCAGGACAGCTACCTGTTTTAATACTGAGCAAAGTACTGCGCTGCACTTGATTGGGTGCAAAATACTGTCGGTGAAGGCTTTGAGCCTGAAAGAGTAAATCCAATAGAGGCTGATCAAACAACTGACTGATTTCCTCAACGCTCCAATTGTGACGTAATTCCATGGGGGGCCCTTCTCATCTGTGGCAGACACATGATAGGCTAGCAAACTTCGTTGTCAACCCAAAATTGAATTTCAGGTTTACCTATCATGAAAGAGCTCATTGCACGCGATCTGCAACATATTTGGCACCCCTGTTCCCAAATGAAAGATTATGAACTCTTCAAACCCCTGATCATTAAAAGTGCACGCGGCAGTTATATTGAATTAGAGGATGGCCGACACCTAATCGATGCCATTTCCAGCTGGTGGTGCAAATCCTTAGGCCACGGGCACCCGCGTTTACAAAAAGCACTCTTAAAACAAATGGAGCGCTTTGAACATGTGCTACTCGCGAATACCACTCACGAAGTCATCGTAGAACTCTCGGAGCGACTCTCGAATCTAAGTCCTCGTCTCAGGCGAGTACACTATGCTGCCGACGGTTCTTCTGCTGTGGAAATAGCGATTAAAATGAGTTTGCATAGCCGGCGTTTACAGGGGCAGCCCAAGCGCCGCGAATTTATGTCCTTAAGCCATGCTTATCACGGAGAAACTTGCACCACGCTGGCACTCAGTGATGTCGGCATCTATCGAGAACCCTATGAGGCGCTACTACCCAAAACACATTTTTTACGTGGCCTGCCCTATGTTTCCGGTGAAGAAGACCCTTTGTGGAAAGACTGCAGCGAGTATTGGCCCACCCTAGAAGCACAACTAAATCCCTTAGCTAATACGCTGAGCGCTATTTTAGTAGAACCCATAGTACAAGGCGCGGGCGGCATGTTGATCTACAGCCCCGATTGTTTAAAACGCTTAAGAGCCTGGACTCAAGCACACGACATTCATCTCATCGCCGATGAAATTATGACAGGCTTCGGTAGAACCGGTCTAAACTTAGCCTGTGAACATGCCCAGATTGAGCCTGATTTTTTATGTCTATCCAAAGGACTCACCTCAGGCTGGCTACCCCTAAGCGCCACCCTAACAAGCGATGCAATGTACGCCTTATTTTACGACGACTACGAACGAGGGAAATCTTTCCTACACTCTCATACCCACAGCGGCAATGCCTTAGCCGCCGCCGTAGCACTGGAGTGCTTAAAGGTAATAGAAGAAGAAAATATTCTAGCCGAAGTACAGAACAATGCGCCCTACTTAAGAAGTTTAATGCAGGAAGTGGCGGATGAAACAAAACAGCTTAAGAATATACGCAGCCTAGGCGCCATCGTTGCCGCCGATTTAATCGTTGACAATCCAAAAGAGCGACGCGGCTTTGCGGTCTATCAAAAAGCAGTTGCACTCGGCGCTCTGCTGCGTCCCCTAGGCAACACCTTGTATTGGTTACCCCCTCTTAATACCGATCGCGAAACACTGCGCGCATTGCAAAATATCACTATCCAAGCTATCAAAACATATTAAGTATTTTATCTTCTGAAGGTTTCCGGTATAGTTCGGCGCTGGATTATTTTAAACTTTAACATAAGGAGCATACGATGAGAGAAGATTGTGGAGCCCTGCGTCAACAAAGCGACGGCTCTTATGTACTGGATGGAAACTTCAACACCCCGGACTTTTTGAAAAAAAAAGTGCTCAGTTATCTTGAATACCGAAACATTCCCTACACGCTAGGCTCTACAGACGCCATTCCTGGATCTGAATTCTTTGAAAAAAAAGGCCCCTCCAGCATTAGCGTCCGCTTTCCCAGCAACTTATTAAACACTGAAGCCCCTGAAGAAAGGGCTTTAGTGAAAACCGTTAAGGGACAAAGTGAAACCGAAGGATTCTTCGCAGCGGTACTCGACGCGGTGCGTAAAAACCTAGCTCATGCTGGCCCACGACCTCGTTAAACACCTCCCTCTATAAAATCATGGCTACTGCTCTTCAGTGGTAGCCTCTGTAAAATCATGGCACACTGAAACCAGAAAAATAGTCTAGGAAGGCCCACATGATTCGCATTAACCCTCAAATCAGTTTTGATGAACGCGAAGTGAGCTTTAACTTTATACGCTCCCCAGGTCCCGGTGGGCAAAATGTTAATAAGGTCGCCAGCGCCGTGCTGCTGCGCTTCAACATTCAAAGCTCAGCTTCATTACCTGAATCGCTACGCACTCGCCTACTCCTCCTGGCCGACAAAAAAATCAATGCCGAAGGCGAACTGCTGATTAAAGCCAGCCGCCACCGAAGCCAAGCGGCCAATAAACAGGATGCCTTACATCGCTTAGTGGAATTGCTCAAGCGCGCCGCCTTCACCCCCAAGGCGCGCAAAAAAACCAAACCCAGCCCTGCCTCCATACAAAAGCGACTCACGCAAAAAAGCCTACGCTCGAAGACAAAGTCCTTGCGAGCCCACAAGCCCAGCGCAGAGGATTAGCTGGGATCGTTTGTTAAAAAAAGCGGGCGCACACGTAGGGGCGGTCCTTGGGTGTATAGACCGGGGACATAGGTAACAAACGTGCGGAGACATAGGTAACACACCGCAGCCATATTAATCCTTTTTCAGGTCAATGCCAAAGAGCTTTTGCTGACAAAAGTAAATATGGTATTTGTCC
>JAKFXE010000047.1 GCA_021731545.1 Coxiellaceae bacterium | reverse complement strand
TGCTTTGTTAAGGGACAACCCAACTCATTTAGAGTGGAACACAGCAAAGCAATTTTTACGAGTGAGTTACTGGAGTCGTTTAAGAGCGCCCTTGCGAGCACTCAAGACGCTGAGGTTAAAGTGCATTTCCGTACTCTTTGAAACACAGATCGTGATTTCTCAAGCGCCGCTTCAGACAAAGGAGACGGCAACACCCAAGCCCACGCCTAAGGCTGTGCCTGCGGTTACGCTGGCAGAGGAGTTAAAAGAGTTTAAGGAGTTATGCAAAACCGCTTCTGCGGAGCGAAAGGAGTTCATCGCTCAGAGTTTTAGAAAAATAAGCTTGAAGTGTCACCCGGATAAACACCCAAACAATCCGGAGCGTTGGGAGCAGTTTAAAACGCTGAATGAAACTTACCAGGCCTACTTAGTCAAATTAGAACAGGAGTTAAGCTACGACGAAGCCACAGGGGCGTGGGTGAAGCAGGAGCGATCTGAATTTGATTTTGAAAAAGCCTATAAGGATCTTGAGCAGCGATTAGCGCGCCGCAAGCAAGAGCACAAAGCGGAGTTGCGCCAGGTAGCGGAGCTCAAAGAGCAAATCCGAGTGGATACGGATAGGAAAGTGGCGGAGGTCAAAGAGCAAAGCCGGGCTGAGTTAGCCGAAGTCAAAGAGCAAAGCCGAGTGGATACGGATAGGAAAGTGGCGGAGGTCAAAGAGCAAAGCCGGGCGGATGTGCTTAGGTTGTGCGCCGCGTTAAACATTGATCCCGCTGTATTGGATCATGGAGCCGAGAGGGTAGAGGCGCCAGAGGATGCTGTGCGGGGTCCGCGTAGGTAATCAAGATTTTTGACTTAAGGAAGAGCTTAAATTTTTTATTGAGGAATAAAGAGATGAGTCAATTGACACCAGAGCTTGAAGCATCACTTGAGCGGATCCGCACAAAGCTGGATCGTTATGGGGATGCGGCGCCCACCTGGGGCAAAGACCTTGATACGCTGCGCGCTGAGATTATTCAGCACGATCGCCGCCCCTGGTGGGGGCGCCTGTGGGCACGTTTTTTGACAGGGCAACAGATTGAACGTAAACGGGCTCGGGTGTGTTATCAAGAAGCCTTGGTATGGGTAGAGGTCTTAGAAAATCCGAAAGCTGAGCGCCGTGAGTACGATGCTTTGTTAAGGGACAACCCAACTCATTTAGAGTGGAACACAGCAAAGCAATTTTTACGAGTGAGTTACTGGAGTCGTTTAAGAGCGCCCTTGCGAGCACTCAAGACGCTGAGGTTAAAGTGCATTGTCGTACTCTTTGAAACACAGATCGTGATTTCTCAAGCGCCGCTTCAGACAAAGGAGACGGTAATATCGGCAGCGGAGTTAAAAGAGTTTAAGAGCTTATGTGAAACTTCTTCTGCGGAGAAGGAAATCATCGCTCAGAGTTTTAGGAAAATCAGCCTGAAGTGTCATCCGGATAAAAATCCGGAAAACCCGGAGCGCTGGGAGCAGTTTAAAACGCTGAATGAAACTTACCAGGCTTACTTAGTCAAACAAGAGCGATCTGAGTTTGACTCTGAAAAAGCCTATAAAGTTGAAAAGGATCTTGAGCAGCGATTAGCGCGTCGCGAACAAGAGTTCAAAGCGGAGATGGCGGCGCTCAAAGAGCAAAGGCGAGTGGATAGGGATAGGAAAGTGGCGGAGGTCAAAGCAGAGTTAGCCAAGGCCGCGGCGCAAATCCGACTGGAGACAAAGAGAAGAATCGAGGCGCAAAGCCGAGTTGCCTTGCTGAATCTGACAGATGCAGAGATTCAGGCTCTTCAACAAGCTTTTAACAAGCGCTATACCGCCATGCATATCTTAGAAGGCCTGCAGAGCAATCTTGAAGATGAGCTGAGGGTCTATTGTGGCTACTTGGGCGAACAACCTGAGGGTTACATTTTTGATGATACTGAAAAAATGATGGTCCTATTGAGAAAGTTACTGGGTGAGCACTTTAGTTATAAGCAGGCCTTTTTCTGCAATGAAAATGATTCTGTGCGTGATCTTAATTGGCTTTCAATACAGGGAGCGCTTTGCAAGGTATCAGAGGATCAAAATTATTTTATTTTCAGCACGACAGAAAGAACATTATTTGAGGCCCTATATAATCCAGATGAAGAGGTCTTGCTGCTTTTGTTAAAAGAAAAAAAATATCAAAACTTAGTAGGCCAGCTTTCGTTTGATAAGCATCCTGGCTTGATAAAGCACTTAAGTGAAAAAAACAAAAGAGCTATTACGAAGCTTGGATTAAAGGAATCAATTGAAGACCTGGATTTGAATGAGTTTCTAACTTATTTCTATTGGGTCACTGTTCTTTATCCTAAAAATTCGGCCTCTGGAATGGAATACCAGCAAAAGATCTGCTCTGACTGGCTTGAAAATAATAAAAGTATAGAGGAATTGTTTAATAAAACAGATAAAAGAGCTCTAATAAATGCTTCGTATTCATTTTTAGCAGTATTGCAGTGTCTCCCTGCTGAGAAACTGAAAGAATTTTTTAACAGAGCCTTCAGTTCTTTGATGCCAACGACACTAGAGGAGATAGTTAGATGGAGCAATAATATCTTGATGGTTGCACCAGGATATCAGCTCGTAGCAGCTGTCGTTATACTTGAAGCATTGGAAAAGCTTCCAGAAGCTATTCGAGATGAGGTGCAGCAAGCTGTTTGGGCCCTGAGGAACGAAACAAATTATAACCTGCTGATATTTGCGATGCGGCGCCAACCTGAGGTTCTCACCTCTTTATTGAAAGCACTGACAGGGCTTTCACCGGAGCTTCAGAAAAAACTTTGGATCGAAGAAGATATGTGGAGTGCTGATAATATCTTGATGATGGCAGCAGAATATCAGCCCGTAGCAGTTGCCATTATACTGGAAGCATTGGAAAAGCTTCCAGAATCTATACGAGATGAGGTGCAGCGAGCTGTTTGGACTCAGAGAAATAAATTAGGTTACAATTCCTTGATAATCGCAGCATGCTGTCGTTCTGTGGCACTTATGCCCTTAGTTGCGGCGTTGCAAAAATGTTCGCTTGAAATACAGGAAGCTGTTTGGACTCAGAAGAGTGCATGGAATCATAACATCTTGCTAATTTCAGCACGGCGTCAACCCGCAGTAATCGAAACTTTATTCGGTGCGCTACTAAAACTTCCAGAAGCCACACAAAAAAAGATCTGGGCGCAAAATAGTTTCTATGAGCTCAATGTAGTCATTTTCGCCTTGATGAATAGCCAGCTTAGCGCTCAGAAGGAATTGTGGGCTGTAAAATCTCAAGAAGGTTATAGTGTTTTGATGTTTGCGCTACAGTATGAGCCTATGGCGGTAGCGCCTTTGCTGAATCTGCTCGCCCAACTACCGCTTGAGATTCAGAAAAGCATTTGGAACGCAGAAAATCGAGAGGGCAACAATGTTTGGATGCTGGCCGCGCACTTTCAACCCATGCTGGTGCCTACTTTGTTGGAGAAGCTGGGGGCTTTTTCCTTGAGTGTGCAGGAATATATCCTAAAGAAGATCCCTTTCTTTATAAGCATTCGAAAAAAATTAAAGGATTATCGACAGTTGTTTTTGAATAAAGCAAGGGCAGCCTTGAATGACTCTGATCCTATAGAGCGCACGATTAAAAAATGTTTGAGCTGGATGTTTTTAGGTGCGCGAGTTAAGCAGATCGCTGTCTTGGATGCTTTGGCGGAACTTAAAAAAGGCTCGGTTAATGCTAATGAAGAGCTTGAACGAAAAAGAGCGGCTCTGCAAAATTCCAGTAGCCCGCTTTATAAGGCATTAAATATGAGACGCCATGGCCCTTCGTTTTTTTATAAAGAGAGTAGTAGCTTAAGAAAAGTTAAAGAGGCTTCTGCTGCGGTGGGGCCGATTTTTTGCGGTGTGCCTTTGAGCGCAGGGAGCTAGAAATCCAGTCCAATACCCCACATCAAGACAACATCTCCTCTGCGTGCGCTAGGCTCTGCTGGGTAATATGAGTGCCGCCGAGCATGCGGGCTAATTCTTCGGTTCTTTGTTTGGGGTTTAATGCGCTGATCTGGGATTGGGTGTGTTGGGCTTCGGTTAATTTGGATACTTTGAAATGGTGATGTCCTTTGGCGGCCACTTGGGGTAGATGCGTCACGCACAAAACCTGTTTGTGTTGGCCCAATGTTTGCAGAAGTTCACCCACGATAGCCGCGGTCTTTCCGCCAATACCCACGTCCACTTCATCAAAAATTAACGTCGGGGTTTGGTCTTTTTCGGCGCTCAACATTTGCAGTGCTAAGCTAATGCGCGATAGCTCACCCCCTGAGACTATTTTTTGCAAGGCTTCATAGCTTTGTCCGGGATTGGTGCTGACTTTAAAGTGTGCGCGTTCATTTCCGCTGGGGCTGATCTTTTCGCTAATTGCTTCAAGTTCCACCCTAAAGCCGCCGCCCTCCATGCCGAGTTCTTGCATGCTAGCAGTGATGGCTTTAGTGAGTTTTTCCGCCGCTTTTTGGCGGCTGTGTGTGAGTGCGCAGGCGAGTGCTGCATATTCTTTTAGCACCTGCTCTATTTGTTGTTGCACTTCGAGCAAAGTTGATTCCAGGCGATTTAAACTATCGATTTGCGTAATCAGTTTTTCAGAAATACTGTGCAATTGCTCGGGCTCAACGCGGTGTTTGCGCGCCAGCTCATGATAACGGCTGATGCGTTGTTCAATTTTGGCTAGATGTTCGGGACTGAGGTCCAGCGAATGTTGATAATGATTCAGTTCATCGACAGCTTCTTGCAGATTGATTTGAGCGCTTTTTAATAGTTCTTGTGCGCTGTTTAAAGCAGGATCGATCAGAGTGATTTCTTGAACATGCAGCAGGCTTTGTTGTAGGCAGTGTGTGGCAGAGAGCTCGCCTTCGGAGCTCATTATTAAAGCATTATTCAAGTGTTCCATAATTTTTTTGCGATGATGCAGTTGCCGGTGTGTTTGAAAGAGCTCCTCCCATTCGCCAGCCTGGGGAGAAAGTTGATTGAGCTCATCGAGTTGATAGTTTAGTAAGGATAATTGAGCTTCGCTATTTTTAGAGTGTTCTTCTAGACTCTCTAGAGATTCACTCAACTCTTTCCAATGTTGATATAGCCCTGCACTTTTTTCTAAGTGAACCTCATGTTTTGCATAAGCATCCAGTTGATTGAGCTGCATGTTGGGTTTCAGTAAAGCCTGATGTTGGTGTTGTCCGTGAATACTAATAAGCAATTCGGAAAATTCCCGAATTTGCTGTTGTGGGCAAGGTTGTCCATTTAGGGTAGAGCGAGAGCGGCCATCGCGTGTAAGGCTGCGATGAATAATGCATTCGGTTTCTTCGGTGTTGAGCGCATGTTCTTCCAGCCAGGCTCGCGCGGCGGGCAGGGCTTCTAAGGAAAAACACAGTGAAATATCGCAGCGATCTTGTCCTTGGCGAATGAGGTTGCTGTCTGCGCGTGCACCCAGGGCGAGCATAACGGCATCTACAATAATAGATTTTCCCGCACCCGTTTCGCCGGTGAGCACGGTAAAACCCTCTTCGATTTCTAAATCCAGAGAATGGATGATGGTGAAATTTTTAACATGAATGCGCGTTAACATGGAATCGGCCTTCGATGACGATTTTGCCAGCCGAGCTTTTCACGCAAGGTGGAGAAATAATTATAATCTTGGGGATGAATCAACTGGAGAGATTTTGAATTTTTGCGAACACGAATCGTTGAACCCACGGCCACTGCATGGCGGCTTTGTCCATCGCAGCTGACAAAAGCCGTATTTTCATTTTCAGTGGTAACAATGATGTCAATGATGCTTTCAGCCGGAATCACCAAGGGGCGATTGCTGAGGGTGTGGGGAAACATCGGCATTAATAGCACCACATTTAAGTTGGGCTGAAGGATGGGTCCGCCACCGGAAAGCGCATAGGCCGTTGAGCCTGTGGGGCTTGCGACAATTAATCCATCGGCGCGTTGATTGCACACAAACTGTTGATTGATGTAAATATCAAATTCAATCATGTGGGCGACATCATCGGCAAAGAGCACAACATCGTTTAGAGCTAGATGCGGGCCTGCTGTGTGCGATTCAGTGAGTAATTCTGCATGCAGCAGAGCGCGTTGCTCTTCTTGGTACTGGCCTTTTAAGATAGTATTGAGTTTATCGAGTTCATCGGGATAGATATCCGTCAGAAATCCTAAGCTGCCGCGATTGATGCCGACGACAGGTAAGTTTTGTTCGACAGCAATATGAGCGGCTCTGATTAAATTACCATCACCACCGACCGCGATCAGCAATTCGCAGTGTTGACTGAGTTCGGTAGCGAGCACAGAGGGAAGTGCGGTGTCGGGAATGAGTTCAGCGGTTTCTGTTTCTAAAACCACCTGGATGTTTAGGGAATGCAAATGTTCAATAAGCGCCATGAGGGTAGTGGGAATATCGTTGCCTCGCCAACGACCCATCAGCGCTATTTTACTGAAAGCCTTATTCATCTTAACTCACTGGAAAAACAATGAGTCGGTATTGTAACATAGCGAGCCTTCTGGAACAGCTGGCCTCTCTTGGCTGGGTTTTTAAGCAAGTTTGACGAAAAAAAGGAGCTTCAGGGTGAATGATCGAGCCTTACAGGTGCTTAAGAGTTTAGTGGAGCGCTATATCCGTGAGGGCCAGCCTGTGGGCTCTAAGGCTCTGGCTCAAGATGCTCAGCTTAAACTCTCGCCCGCTTCCATTCGCAGCATTATGGCGGACTTAGAGCAAGGGGGGTATTTGCACTCTCCCCACACTTCGGCAGGCCGCATTCCCACGGCTCAGGGCTATCGTTTGTTTGTGGATAATTTTGTGAGTGCGCAGCCTTTGGCTGATTTTGAGTGGAAGAATTTTCGTCCACAGCTGTCCGCAGAAGCCGATACTAAGCTTTTGATTAATCAAGCCTCCTCTTTGTTGTCTGAAATTACGCATTTTGCCGGTGTGGTAACCTTGCCGCGTCGGGAATATTCTATTTTAAAACAAGTGGAGTTTTTATCTTTATCTGAAAACAAGATATTGGTTATTTTAATTTTAGATTCCCATGAAGTTCAAAATCGCGTTATTCATACTCAACGTCGTTATACTTCGAGTGAATTAGAGCAAGCGGCTCGTTATTTAACTGAACATTATGCAGGAAAAGACTTGGACAGTGTTCGGAAAAACTTACTTCACAGTATGCATCAAGATCGCTCGCACATGGAGCAAATGCTGAAGACTGTGATGGATATGACGGAAGAGACCATAGAGAATATCCAAAAAGATGGATATATCTTGGCCGGTGAGGCTAATTTATTAAATCAGGCAGAGCAGGGCAGTTTTGAGCATTTAAAGCGTTTGTTTGAAGGCTTTGAGCATAAGCGCGATGTGCTGCATTTATTGGATCAATCCTTGCATGCAGAAGGCATTAAGATTTTTATTGGCAAAGAATCGGGTTATGCAGTGTTTGATGAATACAGTGTAGTCACTGCACCTTATTGGGCTCAGGGTCGAATCATCGGCGTGCTCGGCGTAATTGGTCCCACGCGCATGCCCTATGAGGCTGTGGTTTCAGCCGTTGATATTACAGCGAAGCTCTTGAGCCATGCCTTCAGTGAGGAAGCTTAAAGCGCCTCCCTTGAAAATGACAGAACAGCCCTTATATTAGTTGCAGCCTTTTGAATTTAATGGAGTCCCACATGACTGATAAGCACCCCGAAGCCGAAAACGAACTGCAGCCTGAATCTGGCGATAATAAGTGGAAAAAAATAGTGGAGGAAGGTGAAGCGACGGAGGAGCCCGCGTTGGAGTACGCCACGCATCAGCAATTGGAAGATCAGCTGACAGCCATAGAAAAGCAGCTCCAGGACTGTAAAGATCAGCTCTTGCGTGCCCATGCTGAGGTCGATAATGTGCAGCGCCGTGCCGAGCGGGAAATCAGCAATGCCTTTAAGTATGGGAATAATAAGTTATTAGCGGATTTTTTACCGGTGATGGACAGTATTACTCGGGGTTTGGAAGGCAGTGCGGCCCTGGAGGATCCCAAGGTGGAAGCTTTGCGCCAGGGGATGCAGCTGACCTTGGATTTGATTGAAAAGACCCTAGATAAATATGGGGTGAAGGCCATCAGCCCCGCGCCGGGAGAAACTTTTAATCCTGAGTTTCACGAAGCCATGAGCGCTGTTCCCGATTCAGGCTTACCCCATAACAGCGTTGTTCAAGTGCTGCAAAAGGGCTATCAGCTGCATGATCGGGTTCTTCGGGCTGCCATGGTGATGGTGTCCACTTAAAAAGCTTCTTTACAGCAGAATTCTATTCTTTGTCTATACTCTCTAGCATGCGAACTACAGGGAAGTTCTCGTGTCGGAAGTCCACTCATATGAAGCTTCAGAAGAGGAGGCCTGCTCAGGCGATTTGGCTTGGGGAAGGGTATGCCTGCAGATGCGAAATTTAGACGAAGAGGACAATTTTAAGGTGCTGAAAAAACGCCCTCAATATGCCATTGAGCTCGCGCTAACGCTGGCGGAGTTGAAAAAGGAGGCTCAGTTAAACGACTTTAGTCGCCAAGCCTTAAGTCAATTTGCCGAGACGGCCACAGGAGCGCTGACTCAAGATGACTTTGATCACTGGGCCGAGCGCTATCTGGCTCAACGGGATTTGTTTGCGAGTCCTGGCTCAGAAGAAAAAACGCAGGAGCCGGGCAATAGGCCTGGACTTAAGTGAATTTTTTGTCGCGGCGCTTGAAAAAGGGAGCTGTTTCTGCGACTGTTGCTAAGGTTTTGTTACGTTTTTTAGGCTTAGGGCAGCTGAGGGCCCCTGCATGAGTGAACATCTGTTTGATAACAATGAAGCTGCTTCTTTGGCTCGGCTCTCCACTCAGCTGAGGGTCTTGATCGATTTAAGGCACCGAATGCGCTCTAATAAAACGGGTGTGAAAAACATTGTTAATCTGAAATCACATCATCTCGAAAAACAAATCAATGACTTGATTCAGCAACACCAAAAACTCTTAAAACCCAGTTCGCGCTATTTTTCAAAATACGGTGAGAAGGTTAGTATTTATGATTACAAAGCCCTGAGTGAATTTTTGTTAAAATTTGAAAAAGCAGGGGCGGGGAAGTAGATATATGTCTAAAGATAAGGGACCTAAAACCAATGTGATTCAACTGCCCACGAGCCATCGGGAGCAGGGCGGCCCTCCAAAAGAGCAAGAACAGATTTCTTCGAGCAGCTTAGATCGCATCCAACAATTACTGAGCAGCTACACAGACCAAATTGATTCGGGTGAATTGCCCGTCGATATTTTGCTGGATGCCATCGAGCATTTTATGAAACAAAACGAAGCTGAGTTTATGCACTACGCCGGCATTATTTACAAAGATTTACAATTATTGAAAGCTGAGCTGGAGCGTCGCAAGGCGGCGGCTCGGGGTGAGACCTTGGTTGAGAAAAAGAACAAGGCCGGCCAAGCTCCCTCGGACATGGGTTTTGAACAGGGCGCTGAGGGGCCTTCCTCTGAATTTGAGCAGGAGACTGGCTTTGAAGCAGAGGGCGGGGCCTTGCAAGAACAAGGCGAGCGCCGTGATCAGCCTGAAGAGCAGCCCAAAAAAGAGCCCGCCTTTGGCAAGCAGCTGGATAAGGTCAATGCCTTGATGGCCAAGATTGAAATGGCTGTGGGTATGCAGCCTCGCTTCAACCCCAGGCCCAATCTTTAGGGGTAGACCCTCACACCCTAAACTATTTTGTTCTTAAGCACTTGAAACCCCTCTATCCATCCCCATTTACCTCTTCAGGCTGTCCAAATAACCCGAAGAGGAACTGACATGAGTAAGATTATTGGTATTGACTTGGGAACCACCAACTCCTGCGTAGCCGTGATGGAGGGGGGTAAGGTTAAGGTAATCGATAATGCAGAGGGCGCGCGCACAACCCCCTCCATTGTGGCTTATACCAAAGACGATGAAATCTTAGTGGGCATGTCCGCTAAGCGTCAGGCTGTGACTAATCCCATGAATACGCTCTATGCGATTAAGCGTTTAATTGGCCGAAAGTTTGGCGATGATGTCGTGCAAAAAGACATCAAGATGGTGCCTTACAAAATTATCAAAGCTGAAAATGGTGATGCCTGGGTTCAAGTTCAAAGCAATAAAGATTTAGCGCCACCTCAAGTCTCCGCTCAAGTGTTGATGAAAATGAAGAAGACTGCGGAAGATTATTTGGGCCATCCGGTTACGGAAGCGGTGATTACGGTTCCTGCCTATTTTAATGATTCTCAACGCCAAGCTACTAAAGATGCCGGCAAAATTGCGGGTCTGGATGTGAAGCGTATTATCAATGAGCCCACGGCAGCTGCTTTAGCCTACGGTATGGATAAGAAAAAAGGTGATGCCAAGATTATTGTGTATGACCTAGGGGGCGGTACTTTTGACGTTTCTGTGATTGAAATTGCAGATGTGGATGGTGAACACCAATTTGAAGTATTGGCCACCAATGGCGATACCTTTTTAGGTGGTGAAGATTTCGATTTACGTTTAATTGATTTCTTGGCAGGTGAATTTAAAAAAGAAACGGGCATTGATTTGCATAATGATCCTTTAGCCCTTCAGCGTTTGAAGGAAGCGGCTGAAAAGGCAAAAATTGAACTCTCTTCTGCGCAACAAACCGATGTGAATCTGCCGTATATTACAGCGGATGCTTCTGGGCCTAAGCATTTAAACGTCAATATTACGCGCAGCAAATTGGAGTCTTTGGTCGATGATTTAATTGAGCGCACCATTGAGCCTTGTAAGATTGCCTTAAAAGACGCAGGCCTAAGCGCGGCCGATATTAACAATGTCATTTTAGTGGGCGGTCAAACACGTATGCCCAAGGTTCAGGAAGTGGTTAAAGAGTTTTTTGGCAAGGATGCGCGCCATGATGTGAATCCGGATGAAGCGGTGGCGATTGGAGCTGCCATTCAAGGAGCTGTATTATCCGGTGATGTAAAAGATGTCTTGCTCTTGGATGTAACGCCTTTGTCTTTGGGTATTGAAACCATGGGCGGAGTGATGACAAAGCTCATCAACAAAAACACGACGATTCCGACCAAAGCGTCGCAAGTGTTCTCAACCGCGGATGACAATCAAACGGCTGTGACCGTTCATGTTCTGCAGGGTGAGCGTGAAATGGCGTCGGCTAATAAATCATTAGGCCGATTTGATTTGGCGGATATTCCGCCCGCACCGCGCGGCACACCACAAATTGAAGTGACCTTTGATATCGACGCTAACGGTATTTTGAATGTCTCGGCTAAAGATAAGGCCACGGGTAAGCAGCAATCGATTGTGATTAAAGCCTCGAGTGGTTTATCCGATGAAGAAGTGCAAAAAATGGTTCAAGATGCCGAGGCCAATAAAGAGGCGGATCGTAAATTCCATGAATTGGTGGAAGTGCGTAATCAAGCGGACAGCATGATTCACGCGACTGAAAAAGCTTTGCGCGATCTTAAGGATGTCTCCGAAGATGAAAAAAAGGCCATTGAAGGGGCGATTAGTGAGCTCAAGGATGTGGTTAAGAGTGATGACAAGGCGGCTATCGAAGCTAAAACAAAAGCACTGACGGAGGCTTCCTCTAAAGTCATCGAACGTGCCTATAAACAAAGCTCTGAACAAGCGGGCGGCGCTGCCGATGCTACCGCGGGTGCAGCGGATGCATCATCACCCCAGCCTCCTAAAGACGACGTGATGGATGCTGAGTTTGAAGAAGTGAAGGATGATAAGAAATAATAATGTGTAAAATTTCGTAGGGGAAATCTACGAATTGCCCGAGATAAAATTGTATTGTAGGGGCAATGTACGAATTGCCCCCCGAGTAGCATTGCAAAAAAGATAATACACTATGCCCAAACGCGACTACTATGAAGTTCTGGAGGTTAACCGCAGCGTTAACGAGGAAGAACTCAAAAAAGCCTATCGTAAATTCGCCATGAAGTATCATCCCGATCGCAATGCGGGCAATACTGAAGCTGAAGAAAAGTTCAAAGAAATTAAAGAAGCCTATGAAGTATTATCCGATGGCAATAAACGCGCCGCCTATGATCGTTATGGTCATGCGGGGGTAGAAGCCTCGCTGGGTGGTGGCGGCTTCGGCGGTGGTTTTGAAAATGTGGGCGATATTTTTGGGGATATTTTCGGAGATATTTTTGGAGGTGCGCGAGGCCGCGGGGCTAATCGTCCCCAGCGAGGCTCTGACTTAGGTTATGAGCTGGAACTGAGTTTAGAGCAAGCTGTGCACGGCTGTGTTGAG
>JAKFXE010000045.1 GCA_021731545.1 Coxiellaceae bacterium | reverse complement strand
CTTATTCCTAGGCCCTCGCTGTTTAGGGCGCTATGATATCCATGGCAATTTAATGATTTGATTTTTTAAGGGATGACCGGACAATTAGCGTGCTACCTAAACCGGACATTTTGGCGTGCTACTAACAGTTATATTAAGGTGGGCATCCGAAGACCTTTAGAGGGGGCGCGGCGCCCCCCAGCTCAAACCCCGCCCACGGTGAGGGCGTCAATTTTCAGAGTGGGTTGCCCTACACCGACTGGAACGCTTTGACCGGCTTTGCCGCAATTTCCGATTCCCTCATCCAGAGCTAAATCATTTCCAACCATGGAAACGCGCGTCAAGACTTCAGGCCCATGACCCATGAGTGTTGCCCCTTTGATAGGGGCTTTAATTTTACCCTTTTCAATTAAATAGGCTTCGCTTGTGCTAAACACAAATTTTCCCGAAGTGATATCCACTTGCCCCCCTGAAAAATCAACGGCGTAAATGCCTCGCTCAATCGAAGCAATGATCTCTGCAGGATCGGAGTCTCCCGCCAACATATAGGTATTGGTCATGCGCGGCAAAGGCACATGCGCATAGGATTCGCGACGCCCGTTGCCGGTAGGCTTCATGTTTAACAAACGTGCATTGTGTTTATCCAACATATAATTTTTAAGCACCCCTTTTTCAATCAACACCGTTTGCTCTGTAGGTGTACCCTCATCGTCCACTGTCAGTGAACCTCGGCGCTCAAATAAAGTGCCATCATCCACAATGGTGCACAGTGGTGAGGCGACGCTGTGCTGCAAACGCCGACTAAAGGCAGAACTTCCCTTACGATTAAAGTCTCCCTCCAAACCATGTCCTATGGCCTCATGCAGCAGCACCGCAGGCCAGCCTGGGCCTAAAATTACCGGCAAAGTCCCTGCAGGAGCAGGAATAGCCTCTAAGCCTAGTAAGGCTTGTCGTACAGCCTTATCAACATAACGCTCCAAAGTTCCGGGAATCAGAAAAAATTCATAGCCCTTACGCCCCCCTCCCCCTGCGCTGCCTTGTTCACGCCGGCCCTTCTGCTCAACAATCACACGCAAGGAAAGATGAACCAGAGGCCGCACATCCGCGGCTAAACGTCCATCGCTGTGAGCGATTAAAATAACATCGTGTGAAGCGGACAAAGAAATCATCACTTGCTTCACGCGAGGATCTTTAGCGCGTGCCAGCCGATCCATGCGCTGCAACAGCGCTATTTTATCCGGATCTGATAAAGACTGGAGTGGATTTAATGCTCCATACTGCACGGCCACCTCATGACGCTGTGCAATGCGCGCTGATCCCCCTTGAGTATCGTGCACGACGCTGCGTGCAGAATGAACGGCTTGCTCTAGGCTTTTAACATCAATTTCATCGGCATAGGCAAAACCCGTTTTTTCACCACTCGTTACGCGCAAACCAAAACCTCTGTCGATGCTAAAACTGCCTTCCTTAACCAAGCTCTCTTCCAATGACCAATGCTCTTGTTGCGAACTTTGCAGATAAAGATCTGCGCTATCAATATGAGAACCCATCGCATTGGCTAAAATTTTTTCTATTTGAGCTTCGGCCAAACCGGCAGGAGACAATAAGTGCTGAATGGCAAAATCAATGCGAGGCTGACTCATGGAGCTGTTTTACCGGTAGTAGGCAATGCAGTCTTAGGGGTGGCCGCATTTTGCGTGGGCTTAGGTAATTCTACAATGCTGGGCTTATCCCAAGAACCCGTCACTCGATAATCAAATTGCGCTGCCTTACCCACCGCGGGATTAATCACGACTTTATTGACCAGCCAGAACACAGCGCCCACGATGGGGTTAAACCCCGTTGCCAAAGTGGCCACCGTAGGCAAACTGGAAGTAATATACGGATTGACGGTCATATTAATATCATAATTTTTTTGAATATAATTAATGACTCCCTTCGCTCTTACTTTAGCCACTGGGCCATTTAAATAAATATTTTGTGAGCTCGCATGTCCATGAGCCAAATCAAAACGCGCCTTTAAGACATCAAAACCAAAACCATGTTGGGTTAATCCCCCCAGGGTGGGAATAGATTGCAAAGTCAGTATATTGAGTAAATGTGATAAACCAATTTGAGACTGAGCACTTGAACTCAATTTAACAATACTGCCATCGGTCATATTAATATCAATATATCCCGTTAAACTGGGCAAATCTAAGGAAAACAGCGGGCCTTTCCACCCCAAAGCAAAGTCTATGGTTCCCTCACCCTCTTCAAGCGCATCGGCCATATTTAATCTTTTAAACAAGGTTCCAAAATCGCTTGATTTAATGCGCGAGACTAAGTTGCTTTGTTTTCGCTTTCCCTTTGAATGTGAGTCTCCCGTCACCAAAATCTCATAGCTATTTGAGCTCAGCTGCATCTTGTTAATTTTGATTCCTCCCGCTTCAGGCTCTGTCAGCAAGCTAAGTTGACCCAAGGAATCATTCCCGTAACGAAAATCTGCCGCCGTGACATTCAGCGCTGGCCATTGTGCTAAATCAAAACCAGAAGATGACTTTGAATCCCCCATCTTAGGCACATACAGTCTTGCCAAATGGGCTATAACAGGCTGCCCCAGATGACTATCTTTCGGAACAGTAATATTCCCCACTAAACCTGAACTATTGATATCAACGACCCACTGCTCCGTTTCAGTCTTAGGCTGCAGCATAAGATCAACATCGCTTAAGGTGTAATCAAAGGCTGCTAAACGCTTCGTTTTTAAATGAATCGCATGCAAGAGACTGGGGGCATCACCACTTTGTGCTTCTTGCGCCAGCTCAGACACTTTATTTACGATGGGTTTCCAGGCCTCCCAGCTAAAACTGGGAACACTGATCAAAATATTTAATCCACTTTCCTTGGAGGGCTGTGCAGGCTGATCTCCTAGGGCTAATTCACCCCCTTGAAAATGAAGCGCCCCCTTTTTGCTCACAAAACTCAAAGCGCTTGATATATTTTTTCCGTATTGGGCATTCAATTCAATCGCTTGATCTGATTTGGGCACCGAAATCTGTAGTTGGAGATTTTCTGCTTGATTCGCCGGTTTTTGATAGAAAGAGTCAATATCAATAGCAATGCCTTTCAAATCACTATTCAAGCTCAGGGAATTAGAGGCCGTGCCCGCTGTTTCATATAAATCCAACTGTATTTGATAATCTGTCGAGCCATGGAAATAAGAGAGCCACTTTTCATTCCAGCGTTTTTGCAATTGATCCATATTCATATTGCCCTTAAAGCTGAGCTGAACCTTGCTGGGCGCATTCGGTGTTTGTACCGTATAAATGCTGATGGCAACGGGTTGTGAAAATAATTCAGCTTTCAGTTGTGGCGCTACCAGGCTATCACCGGTGAATTGCAGCTGTCCTTCTACGTTTTCCAGACCGACATGCCAAGCGGGCAAAGTAACACTCGCTTTTTTAACAAAGAGTTCGCCATTGGTTTCCGATTTAAAATGGGTGCGTGCATATTGATTAAGAGGAACTTGCAGGCGAATATTCAGCTCCATAGGACCTTGCATATTTAATCCAGCAATATCTTCGGCAATAGCCAAAGGGCTAGCGCTTAAAACACGCGCTCCATTTTTCAAATCAGAAACAGAATGGCCACCCACAGCCAAAAGACCCTGCTCAAGATCTGGAATATTCGCATTCAACTGGGTCAAGGGATTATCCAGCATACGTGCACTTGCATTATTGAGGCTCATTCCCGCATTATCAAAGACCAAATCTCCATTTATTTTTTCCAAGGTGGGCCAGTTTTTAGCAAAGGCTAAATCAACCTCTTTTAACTTAGCCAATACCTCGAAATGGCCCTCATGTTTCTTGAAGGGAAAATCTTTCAACTGCCCTTCAAACACGAGCGAAGAGCCCTCTGAAATAGAGCCTCCTTTAAAAGAAGTAGTAAGCCAATCATACAAATCATTATCCATTACAGGTTTGGGCAAATAGGACTTAAGCTGTGTCAGATCACCCAGCTTAAAATGGGAGATGAATCTCAAGGAAGTTCCTACCGAACTCATATCCAATACAGATTGGCCCTCCACAGAAAGATTAGTATCATCTAAGAGAAAGTGATCCACTCGAATATTCCAGTCATCGCTATTAGCATAACTCCAATTTACCTTGGCTTTTGTTTTATTGATCTTTAGTGGGGCAGAAAAGGCTGTAGGCATATTCACGGCTAAATTTTGGCTATCTATGCTGAGCTGACCTACCCCATTAGACCAATAAACAGAGCCACTGAAATTAGAAATACCCGGAGAGTGATTCCAAGCATTCAGACGTAGACGTGAAAAATCAGATGAGAGTTTTACAGATGCTGCACTCCAATCCGAGCCGACATGCTGCAATACAATATTATTCAAACTTCCCTGTGGGTTTAAAGCCTGATAGCTTTTTTTGAGTTCTGCAGGAACACCAGACCATTGACTCATTAAAAATTTTAGATCATGCAGTTTTAAAAATTTCAATCCAAACAATTGTTGAGCCGGCTGTTCTTTATCAGCCGCTAGAAATTGAAAACCGAAACTATTGTCATGCCACTCTTCATCATTGATGTGCAACAAAACATGGTCTGCTAACACACTCCAACCTTTTTTATCGCGCTTCCAGGCTAAATTGGCAGAAAAACGACCTATTATCCACTTTTCAGCCGAAGGTGTGACTAGGACGGATTTATTAAAATCCACCTGAGCTTGAGCCAAAACAAATTGTTTTTTCTTCCAATGCAACCAAAATTGAGCATCCCCTACGCCTTCCGTCAAATGATACTCACCCAAATAAGGTGCCATCAAAGGGCTTTTGGCCCAATTGGCCAAATTCATCTTCGTTAAACCTATATACACGTTGGCTTCATAACGCATCTTCTTAAGATCAATATGACTCAGCTCAGCGCCAATCACCAAACGCTTTGCCATTGTTTCAGGCAACTCTGCACTGCCTATGATGTTTCGAGAAGAGCCAATACCCTTAATGCGCAGTTCAATATTGCGTATGGGCAAGCGCGTTCCATCCGCACGACGCCAATTCACAGATAAATTCTGAATAGTCACGCTTCCCTGACTCAATAACCAGGCGATCACTTCATTCGGCACCAAGGCAGGATATGCTTCTTTCTGATCGGAAGATGAGCTCGCTTCAAAATGAGGGCCTGTGTTATTGTCCTGATCAAAATCCAGTTGGGCACCGCTCATGATGAGCTCACCGGGGACGAACTGCCAATTCAGCAGACTTCGCCATAAACTGATCGCAACCGTCAATTTTTGAATACGCGCCAGCGGCTTTCCAGAGAGATTCAATACATCAACGCTATTAAACTGAACCACCGGGGAAAAATAACGCCAGCGCGCTTGAACGCCGGCAATATGAACAGGAGAATGTACTGCGCTAGAAGCCCATTGTGCAAAATAGGCTTGTTTATTGTTAAAGGCTATCGGCAAATAAATTTGCAATAAATTGAAGATCAAGGCCAGCAAGAGTATAAAACCCACCAAAGCCCGCGTCAGATAGCTTAAAATTCTGTCTGTCCAGGATTGCTTAAAAAAATGTAGGCCGTATACCAAGCTCAAATCTCCCGTTTCCTTGTTCACACAAGGAAATTCACTACTACCATACTACCATTGATGCAAATGATGCTCACAGCGTTGAAGCAGCTTATACACCATAAACCAAAGCAATAGGCTCGTTAACAAAGGCAGGCACACTATCCAGCTAAAAAAAGCTCGCCCAAGATCTAAAGCCACGATTCCATACTGAATCCCATAGTACAGTGTTATCAATAAGAACACTGTTAGGGATTGCTGAACACAGGATAAAATAGCGATTTGCGGGCGAAAGCGAAGCAAAAAATAACTGACGATCAGCAAGGGAAAGGTATGCTGGCCTAGTACAGTACCCGTCAATAAGTCCAACAAAATCCCCAGCACCCACACTAACATTAATCCTATTCGACCCGACTCAGCAAAAATCCAAAAAAACAGTACCATCAGCACCCAGGCAGGCTGTAGAACAGAGGCCCATAGAGGGAGGGGCAAAATAGTCAGCATCATCGCCAGCAATAAACTTAAAGCGATTTTTATCCAGGCGGTTAGGGATTCAGGCCTAATATTCATAGCCTGCCCCCTATTTCTGTACGCTGCAGCTGTGTCTGAACTTCATCATCGGTGGCGCTCTTATCAGGCCATATCAATAAGACCTGTTCCGTCCTGCTCAATCGCGCAGAGGGCTCAACCACAATGGAAGCAAAGGGCTCACCCGGATCACTTTTAACACTCATCACTCTACCTACGGGATAACCCGCTGGAAAACGCTGCCCCAAACCAGAGCTAACCAATACATCTCCTAGCTTAAGCTCTGCTGTGCTTGGAATATTAATCAATGATAGGAGTCCACTGGAACCCATTCCCATGGCAATGGCACGCACTCCACTGCGATTATCTTGAACTGGAATGGCGCTACGAAGATCCGAAATCAATAAAACTCGACTGGTATAAGGGCCCACTGTGACGACTTGCCCCATCACACCATAAGCATCTAATACAGCTTGGCCTTCATAAACCTTTTGCTTGTATCCCTTATCCAAAATAACTTGCTGCGTAGAAGGATCTAAATCAACCGCCAATAATTGTGCCACTCGCAGCTTTGCGCCCAGTTGAGTGGTGGAGCTTAATAATTCACGCAGATGTTCATTCTCACGTTGCAAAGCTAACTGTCGTTGCAGCTTCGCCTCCAATAACAATTCATGTGCGCGCAAACTCGCATTGTCTTCTAAGAGCTTTTGTTGGCCCACAATCGTATGACTCAACCACAAAGCGATGCGTATAGGCGCATCCACCACACGCTGAATCGGTAAAACAATCAGAGAAAGTTGCGCGCGAAGATGCCGAACATAGCTCGAATGTCGCTCGCACATAAACAAAGCAAAGGTGAGTATCAGTAAAATCGTTAGGCGTAAACCTAAGAGTGGGCCTTGTTTAAAAATAGATTTGATGATCAAGCTCCCTGTGAAAATTTCTCCTGTAGAGGATCCTTGTGCTACTCAAAATTAAGATACAAGAGGCGGGCCTCGTGCCCGCCCCTACGCGCCATTCGATTTAATCCCTGGACAAGAAGCTTTCACCCAAGACCTTCATTAATCCCAGAGCACGACCCCCTCCCCGTGCGACGCAGGTGAGAGGATCTTCGGCGATAATCACGGGCAGCCCCGTTTCTTCCATTAATAAACGATCTAAGTCACGCAACAGAGCACCGCCCCCAGTTAAGACCATGCCTCGTTCTGCAATATCGGCGGCCAATTCCGGTGGAGTTTGCTCCAGAGCAGCTCGCACCGCTCCCACAATGCCTGACAAAGGCTCTTGCAAGGCTTCTAAAATTTCATTGGTATTGATCGTTAAGCTGCGGGGAATCCCTTCGGCCAAATTACGGCCTCGAATTTCCATTTCCATCACTTCACTGCTGGGAAAAGCGCGGCCAATGGTTTGCTTAATACGCTCTGCGGTACTTTCACCGATTAACGTACCATAGTTGCGACGCACATAATTGATAATTGCCTCATCGAAACGATCCCCTCCGATGCGCACAGACTCTGCATAGACAATACCGCTCAAGGAAATAATCGCTACCTCAGTCGTACCGCCTCCAATATCCACCACCATAGAACCCGTGGCTTGCTCAATGGGAAGACCCGCACCGATGGCGGCCGCCATGGGTTCATCAATCAAAAACACTTCGCGAGCCCCTGCGCTTAAAGCCGATTCTTTAATCGCTCGACGCTCCACTTGTGTGGCACCGGAAGGCACGCACACCAAGACCCGGGGGCTGGGGCGCAAAAATCGATTCTGATGCACTTTGGCGATAAAGTGCTGCAGCATTTTTTCCGTCACATGGAAATCTGCAATCACACCATCCTTCAAGGGACGAATCACATTGATGTTCGCGGGTGTGCGGCCCAACATGCGCTTGGCCTCCATACCCACTGCCACCACGCGCCCTGGGCCTCCCATTCCATCCTTATAAACAGCCACCACGGTGGGATCATTCACTTTAATTTCAAAGTTGCCATTACCCATATTGACGGATACCAGGGTGTTGGCTGTTCCAAGGTCGATGGCGATATCATTGGAGAAAACTCCGCGCAGTGTTTTTAGCATAATGAGGCACTCTCATGGGTTAAATTCGGTGAATCTGGCTTAGCCCAGATTTGAACGTGCTACTCTAACTGAGTCAGGGGGCAAAATCTAGTTCTGGGCTCATCCTATGAAGGAGGCCTTGAAGCCACTAAAGCCGGGCTGCCAGGGCGTCCAACAGCGACTGATCCACCTCAGCATTCACCACTAAACACCAATGGCGCTGATCGGCAAAGCTCTGGCATTTCACAGCATCCTTAGCTGTCATGATGATAGGAAAATCCGCGTAATCGATATCATGGCGGCTAAACTCATAATGATCGGGAAAGGCGTGTGGAATAGGCTCAAATCCCAAGGCCTGCAGAGAATCAAAAAAACGCTGGGGAAACCCAATGCCCGCGATGGCATGAATACGAGCACTCTGCGCCAAAGGCAGTGGCCATTTTTGGGAAGGTTCTGCCAGATTATAAATTTCCAAGGGCTTTAGCTGAAAAGAATACTCACCCGCTTGAGCGGGACCTCCATTCACCACAACAAAATCAACGCGCTCTAAGACGCGCGCACTCTCTCGTAAGGGACCTGCGGGCAAACAAAAACCATTGCCCAAACGATGCTGTCCATCCAAGACCGCTATTTCAATATCTCGCCCTAAAGCATAATGCTGCAATCCATCATCACTTAAAATCAAATTACACTTAAAATTTTGCAACGCAAAATGAACAGCTGCTACTCGATCAGGATCTACCACTACCGGAACCTGCGTCTGCTGAGCCAACATCACGGCTTCATCACCCACTTGTGTCGGATCAGAATCAGCATTCACACTCTGTGGCCACACAGAGGCCTTGCCCTTATAACCTCGGGCTACAATGCCCACACGATAGCCTCGTTCTGTAAAGTGGCGCGCCAAATAAACCACCAAAGGAGATTTTCCACTGCCTCCCACCGTAATGTTGCCCACCACAATCACAGGTACCTCAAAACGATAAATTTTCTTAATGCCACACTGATACAGGTAGCGTCGCAGCATTGAAACAAGGCAATAGAGCATTGAAAAGGGGATCAGTATCCAAGCAATGATATCTGCTTTGGCATACCAACGATCGGTGAAAAATTTAATGATCTTGGAATTGCATGTGGTAAAGTTCGGCATAGGCGCCCTGCTGTGCTAATAATTCCGGATGAGAGCCCTGCTCGATGATTTTACCTCCCTCTAAGACCAAAATGGTATCAGCATTTTCAATCGTCGATAAACGATGAGCAATCACCAAAGTGCTGCGGTTTTTCATTAAACGACTCAGGGCTTCTTGAATATAACGCTCAGAATGCGTGTCTAGTGCAGAAGTGGCTTCATCTAAAATTAAAATAGGTGCATCTTTCAGTAAAGCCCGAGCAATCGCCACACGCTGTTTCTGCCCCCCTGAAAGTAGAACCCCATTCTCTCCCACTACAGTATCCAAACCTTTAGGTAATTGATCAGTAAATTCCGTCACATAAGCATCGCGTGCTGCCGATTCAATCGCCTCGCGCGTTGCCACAGCACCCAGACCATAGGCAATATTATTCGCAATAGTATCGTTAAATAAGCTGGTATGTTGTGACACCATCGCTATATGTCGACGCAAATCCACCAAACGATATTCACGAATGTCTCGACCATCCACTCGAATACTGCCCTCGCTCACATCATAAAAACGCGGCAATAAATTCATGAGGGTGGATTTTCCACTGCCCGAGCGACCTACAATCGCCACCGTTTTTCCCGCTTCCACCGTAAAGTTAATATCCTTAAGCACCACCACATCTTGCGCCGTTTCATAGGAAAAACTTAAATTCTGATACTCAATTTTTCCTTCTACACTTTCTAAAGGATAAATCCCTTCATCTTCTTCTGTTTTTTCATCCAACAGGTCAAAGACACTGGCCGCTCCCGCAATACCTTTTTGCATAGAGTTTTGTATGCCCGACAATCGGCGTGCTGGTCGCAATAAGCCAAACATGGAGGTGATGATGGCGGCAAAAGCGCCCGCCGTAATGCTGGTGGAAGCCGCCGAATAAGACAATAAAGCGATGGCCGGCAAGATCATAATCATTTGAATCACAGAACTATTGATGCTACTGGTGACGATGATTTTTAAATCACGCTGGCGATTTATTTCTGTGGCTTTCTTAAATTTTTCATATTCTTTTTCCTCGCCCCCATAGAGACGAATCACCTTATAACACTCGATGGTTTCCTCTGAAAGATGCGTTACATCCGCAACAGAATCTTGTACATGATGACTTAAGCGGCGCAAACGCTTGCCACCCACTTTGATAATCCAAGCAATAGCAGGCGAAACAATTAACAGCACCAAGGTTAATCGCCAGCTTAAGGTAAACATGACGGCGATCATGGCTATCATGGTGGAGCCCTCTCGCAACAAGGCCAGCAACGCGGTAGAGCTGGCCTCAGCCACTTGATTGGCATTGTAGGTGATGGTGGAGAGCAAATAACCCGAGCTGTGCTGATCATAAAAATTAACGGGCAAATGCAGTAATTGTTTAAAGAGTTTTTGGCGCAGATCCATAATCACGCCACGCGCCACTCGACTCATGCAATAGCTGGAGGCAAAATTACACACAGAACGCACTAAAAAGACCGTGATCAAAATAAGGGGCAACCAATGAATAAAAAGTTTATTTTTATCCACAAAGCCTTGGTCAATAATGGGCTTAATCAACCAAGTCACTCCGGCATCTACTCCCGAAACCACAAAGGTGCCTACCGTACCCAAGACAAACATAGCCCAGTGTTTGGATACAAAGCTCAGCAAGCGCGTATAGACTTGCTTGCCCCCCAACTTCATTCCTAAATTATAATTCATAGCCATCGTTATGCCGAAGCGCTGTATCAATCTTAAGTTGCCCATTAGGCTTAAAATGCAGCTCTATAGCCCCATCCCGCGCCGAGCTGTACATAGTAGCATGATATTTTTCATAACGGGACACTACTTTTGGGTTGGGAAAGCGATAGCGATTCAAAAAGCCCGTAGCGAAGAGCACCACCCGAGCAGAAACCGCTTGCACAAAAGCTACGCTCGATGAGCTGAGGCTTCCATGGTGAGGTGCAACCAAAACTCTGGCCTTTAATTCAGAAGGCGCTTGTTCCAACAAATAGCGCTCTCTTTGTTTTTGAATGTCTCCTGTCAATAAAATAGAGTGTTGAGCTCGACCAATATGCAACACGCAAGAACTGTTATTACCTTCATAATCAGATCCAATAGGCGGAGACAAAATATTAAAATCAATTCCATCCCATTGCCAATGCTGAGAGCGCACACAGCTTTGTGCCGAAAATCGACTGAATTTTTGAGGAATGCTGCTAAAAACCTGTTTTACATTTGAGGCAGCCATAATGGCTTCCACACCTCCACTGTGATCATTATCGCCATGACTAATCATTAACATATCAATATCGTTCAGCGCACGCGCTTCTAAAAAGGGAACCACCACATCACGACCCGCATCAAAGGCGCCCGGAAATCGAACACCCGTATCGTAAATTAAAACATGTTGCGCTGTTTGAACCACAACGGATAAACCCTGACCCACATCCAAAATGCTCACCCAAAATTCGTTGAGCTTAGGTTTTGGAGGCTGATAAAACAATAATATTCCTAATATAATACACCCCAAAGAGCGACCCGGAATTCCTGCTGGCGCCAATAAGAGCAAAACGCCCAGGCTACACAAAATCAAAACCCAGGGCTGACTCAAACTATGCTGCCAAGCCGCATATGAAAACTGGCTTAGATACTCTAAAATAACCCATAAAACGCTGAGTAGCTGTGCGGCAATGACCCAAAAAAACTGCGCAAGACTGGTTGAACATAATAAAAAAAAGCAGGCGAATAAACTCAAAGGGACCACACCCCAAGCCACCCACGGAATGGCTATAAAATTCGCCAAGAGCATCACTAATGACACTTGATGAAAATAAAATAAAGTAACCGGTAACAAGCCTACAAAAATCGCCCACTGCATTTTTAATGCCTGAATGAATTTATTCGAGGCTTTCCAACGAGCGCCCATGCTATAGGCTAAGCAGGCCACTGCACAAAAACTCAACGCAAAACTAGCCGAAAAAATTCCCCAAGGCTCAATCAACAGAATCCCTAAAAAAGAAAGTGCCAAACGCCTCCACACCGGCAT
>JAKFXE010000129.1 GCA_021731545.1 Coxiellaceae bacterium | reverse complement strand
AGCCTGTGTATCAGCCTCCTGGCCTAGAGGTAGAAATATATCTGAATTTGAATGATCGATCTGAAGGCTGCTCATGCACCTACCTTGCAAATATTTCCTCTAATCTAAGCTATTCAAGGAAGAGCACAATACCGTGTTTTTGTTTTTAATCTTTCCTTAAGGATTGAGAAAAACCCAGTGAATTTTATTGACACATTTCCTTGATTGAATTAATATTCATTTATTATGAATAATAATTCAATTAAAAAGCCTTCACCCCCAACAGGAAGGGCCCTCATAGGCTCTATTTCTTACCTGATTGCTTTGTTGGCAGCTGCGGGCAGCGCTTTGCAGGCCTATATGGGTTTCGCAAGTTTCTTGGGGGCCTATGCCAGCATTTTTTTGAACACAAGCGGGATTATGGGCTTATCCATAGGCTTGGCAGGTATCATGGGTGGCTTGGTCAATCTCAGTGTTAATTTTGAGTGCTTAAAGGACTTTCTAGAAAGACTTTTTAAGAAATCATTGCCTAAACTTCAGGGTTGGAAAAAATTTAGGTATTGGGTGGGCTCCCTTATTTTTGTGATTACAGGGCTTTTGTATGGAGCTACGGCTATTGCCTTTGGTTCTGTGGGGGTTTTGAGTGGAGTGGCCATTGCTGCGGGCATTTTTGTGGCCATCCTGATGTTGATTCAAGAATTAGAAACTTGGTTAAAAAGTTTTGATACCGAGACTGAGAAAATCAGCCTCTGGGCCGCCTTTAAAAAATACTGGAAAGAGCTCGCTCCTGGAAAAGCGATAGGGCTTTCCATTACCCTAGTCAATGTCTTTGCACTGAGTCTATTATTCACACTCGGTGTCGCTACTTTTTTAACCGGTATAGGGGTGCCTGTACTTCCGGCGATTATTGCGGGTTTGGCTATTGGCTTTACGGCAGGTGCGTTTGCTGAATTTTATTTTTACAATGCCTTCTTAAGTGATTTTTGCAATAACCTTAAACAAAAATGGCAACTTTTTAAAGGCGAAGACAGTCCCGTACTTTGGAAAGCCATGGGTGCCAGCAGTATCCTTATTAATGCTATAGTCAATGTAGCCTTGTGTTATTCGGGCATCCTCTTGCTCAATATTATGCTGGCGTCCGCGGGTTTGGCGCTTATTCCACTGCCCGCCCTCTGTGTGGCTGCTGTATTTTCGGGTGCCGCTTCTTTTTTTCTGTGTTCTGATTTTTGGATCAGAAATAGTAAAGTGCTTTTAAAGTATGCAGGGCTTATTTTAATGCCCTGGAACTGCAAAAAACAGGTAGCGGGTGTGGATAAGAAATTTGACGAACTCCCCAGTAGCACATCTTCTTTATCGCCCTCGAACTTAAGCCCAAGCTCTGATCCTAGTGAGCCCAACGAATTGAATACCGAAGCTTCAGTAACTGAAGAGATACCCAGCGCCCATCAGACAGGAAGTTGTTGGAGCGCGATCAAAGTAGGGCTTTTTGGTATAAAAAATTCGTATCATTTAGTCAATACAGAGGTTTCATCGCCATCGTTTTCTAATGCCTGAGAGCCCCATTTTTTACTAGGGTCTTTGTGAAAAATTCGCTATCATTTTCAGCTGTTAAAATAACTAGGGAGTCTGCTTTGATGGAGTTAAAATCAGCTGTTAAAAATATCCTTCCCACCTTCGCTTTATTTTGTTTAGCGGAAGGGGCTAAGCACGATCAAAGAGAGTATGGTGTTGAGGATGGATTTAAAATTTTAATACCCCTAGTTCTGATGGTGGGTGCTGCTTTACTGCTAAAAACCGTTCTTGAAAACACCGAAGAAGATCCTCAGCTGGACTGTCATCCTTTTAATAGAAGACATCGACACTCATAAATAATGATTTAATTATCAAGCAGTTAGCCATAATCAGGCCACATAGAGCCATTTTTTTGGCTCGATGTGGCTCAATGTGGCTCGATGTGCTATGATTAGCTCATAAAACCCAAAAAATCTAGGAGTTACTCTGGTGATTTCATTTAATTTATCCATCGAGCTAATTCAACAAATACAGAACTTAAACAATCTCTTTGCTCAAGTGTATGCCCAAATATTGGCTTACCCAGAAGAACTTAAAGCGGCTATTCATCGATATGCAAAAATTAGCACAATCGGGGGGTCAACCCGTATTGAAAATGCCTTGCTCACAGATGCTGAAATTGATTGGCTAGATACTATTTTATCTGAAGATGGAAAAACAACGAGCTTCTTAACGAATAAAAAACTAATTGAAAACAAACTGCATAAAGATAGAGAGCGCAGCATTGAAGAAGTTGCTGGTTGCCGGTCCATGTTGGAGTTGATTTATGCCCAAGCTAAAACACTAAAACCCTTGAGTGAAACGATTATTCGTGGGCTACATAATGAATTGATGCAATATTATCAGAATGCTGGGCCTTATGTTGGGCGATATAAGGGGCAATCTAATTCTGTCGTCGAAACAAATCATAGGACTTGTGAAAAAAGGATGGTGCTTGAAACAGCCGAAGCTGGACCCATTACAGAGGCGGCAATGCAGAAATTGCTTGAGTGGTATAACTCAAATTATCAACAAGAACCCCAATCTATTGCTTTTATATGTGAATTCACTTATCGATTCTTAGCTATCCATCCATTTCAGGATGGAAATGGGCGTATGGGAAGAGCTTTGTTTTTATTGGCCTTGTTGCAAACGCCAAATGAAACTATTTCAAATGTTTCTCCCTATCTTGCCATTGATCGACATATTGAACGCAAAAAACAAGAGTATTACTATGTTTTAAATCGCTGCTCAAATGGAAAGTATCAGCAGGACCCTGGTCAATATCATCTTGAGCATTTTTTACAGTTTATGATTAAAGTTCTTTTTAGCGCCCTAGAAGACATTCAGTTTTATAAAAATAAATTTGAGGCTTTTCAATTATTGTCTGAATCAGCTCGGACGGTATTGGCGAGCTTTAAAGAAAATCCAGAGCTTCGTTTAACTAGAAAACAATTGGTTGAAATGACAAATTTACCTGATCGAAGTGCCACGCGTATTTTATCGACTCTCGTTAAGGAAAGATTTATTCAGAAATATGGTCAAGGCGCTGGGGTAAGATATCAGCTTATTTTTTAAGTTAAAACCCCATTGGATCTGAGTAAAAACTCAACATATTCCCCCGCTGTATACTCTGCATTAAGCCTTACTTCATTGCGAGGGTGCACAAAAAAGGGAGTCGACATTCTGGCCTCATTGGAGACAGAACCCGCTGGATTAATCACGCGATGAGTCGTTGAGCGATAATAGCCTTGAGTTAAGATTTTAAGCATATCCCCCACATTGATAATAATATCGCCCTCATTGGAGTGAACATCGCGCCATTGATCTTGTTTATCTTTAACTTGCAAACCCGGTGTGCTGGGGGAGGGGAGTAGGGTGATTAAATTACAATCCTCATGGGCTTCTGAGCGAATCTCAGCCGGATGTTCATCTCCTTTGAGGGCAGGATAGTGTAGTATGCGCAGCAATTGATTAGGGCTGTTCTCAATAATGCCTGCAAGAGAATTCTCCAATCGAATAGTCTCAGGCAAGGTTTGATCTAGCCAGCCTAATAAGTTACTGGCCAGCTTTGTCAGCTCCGCGTGTAATTCCAATGCTGCTGAGCTGAGTGTCTTAGGATATTGCCCCCAAGGGTAAACATTATAAAATTCCACTAAATTTTTATGCGAATAGCCTTTGGCATTTTCGCTGCGAAAGGGAAAGTATCCGTCTTGCTTTTCATTGTTATAGGGGTATTTATATTTTTCTTCGGTATTAAAAAATGCTTCCCACTCGTTAAAAACGGCTGAAATTAATTCAGATTTAACGGGATGATTGGAAATAACCGCAAAACCGATTTCTTTTAAGGCCAGATTAAAGGCAGTGGCTGAAGCCGGATCCGTATAATTAATAATGGGTACATACATGCCTGGCTCCTCCATCAAAATAAAACAGGGCGGCCAATTCCATAATTGATTAGCTGGTGGCCAGAGGCAGAATTGAACTGCCGACACAAGGATTTTCAGTCCTCTGCTCTACCGACTGAGCTATCTGGCCATGAATTTTGAAACTATGGATTAAACCTTGTGGTCTATGAGGAGTCAAGCTCAAAGTTTAGGCACGAGAGGCATCTGCTGTGAATTTATTCTGAGAGGCAATTGCTGCGGCACATCCGTGTGCTTTGTGCTATGGGGCCAATTCGTGAATTGGCCCTACGATCAGCGGCAAGGCCGATGGATTGAATGTGCAATCCTGCACATTTTATCGTGAATTGCCCCTACAGGAGATTTATGATGAATTTTTAAAATTTTGAGGCTTATTCATGTGAATGCTTATCGTGATCTTCTTCGACATAGCCGGCAGGCTTTTCGCTGCCCTCGCTAAAGAAGAATTTCTCCATCTCAGTTTCTAAATATTCACGCGATTTAGGCTCAATCAGGTTCAGACGATATTCATTGATCAACATAGTTTGATGATTTAACCAAGCTTGCCAGGCTTGTTGGGAAATATGTTCATAGATTCGCTCTCCCAAGACACCAGGATAGGGTCTATAGTCTAAGCCTTCGCTTTCACGCTGCAGTTTCATGCAAAATACGGTTCGTGGCATGTTTATATCCTAATTGAATTAATAATTTTTTAACCGGAGCCGCTAAACCACCCGGCAGTTTATCGGAAGCTTTAAGCCAAATTTCCGAATGAGTTTCCCTCAATTGTCTTTGATCAAACTCAACGTCGAGCACAAGGGGTTGTACCTTGAGTTCAAAATGGCTGAAGACATGCTTAAAAGAGGGCCAGGCTTCTCGATGCAGGATTGTACACGCAAACTTTTGCTGACACCACGCGCTGATGTCTTCGGAAGTGGGGCATTCGGGTGGGCACCATAATCCTCCCCAAATACCTGTGGGGCCTCGCTGTTCTAGTAATAGGGCGCCTTCTGCATTACGCAGTAATAGCCAAGTGATCGATTTAATCGGTCGAATACTGCGAGCCTTGGGGTAGGGGTAGGTCCCTTCCTTGCCTTTTTGATGGGCTTGGCAGGCCTCTGCCAGCGGGCAAAGAGCGCATTTGGGTTTGGTGCGTGTGCAAACCGTAGCGCCTAAATCCATCATCGCTTGACTGTAGGCTTGGACCTTTTTGCTTGGGGTGTAGAGCTCCGCTATTCGCCAAAGTTCCTCTAATACCTTGGGTGTCCCGGGCCAACCCTCTAGCGCTTGAAAACGGCTTAGGACTCGCCGGACATTGCCATCCAAAATAGGGGCAGGGATATTCAGGGCCAGCGATAAAATGGCTCCGGCCGTGGATCGTCCAATACCCGGTAATGTGCTCAGGGCCTCAAGCTCTTGAGGAAATTCTCCCTGATATTCAGCTTGAATCTTTTGTGCCGTTTTGTGTAAGTTGCGTGCGCGCGCATAATAACCCAATCCAGACCAATGCTCTAAAACCTCATTTAAATCGGCTTTGGCTAATGCACTCAGCGTTGGGAATGCCTGAGTAAAGCGCAGAAAATAAGGGATAACGGTATTAACTTGAGTTTGCTGCAGCATAATTTCTGAAACCCAGACACGATAAGGATTCAGATTCTGTTGCCAGGGAAGATCATGCCGCCCTGAGTGAGCAAACCATTCCAAGACTTTTTCACTAAAGGGAAATGGCTTTGATAATTTTGTAGCGTTAATCATTAAGGAGTTAATATTTTACCTAAGATATTCGTGACAGCTCCCCCGGGCAAGGTAATAGGTTTGAGCACCTGATTTTTGAGTTCATTTTGTAATAATGATTTTGTTAAAACAGCCATATCGAGCTGAACCTTCGGATTATCCAAGCTTCCCGTAATAAGAATAGGAATTTGTTGATTAGAGGTTAAGGCCTTTGAAAGAATTTGCTTAGAACTGGGATTTAAAGCAGCAAAAACGCGGTAATTGATGCTTTGTTGAGGAAGATTAATAGAGCCATTGCCTTTGGCAAAAAAATCAGAGGACGTTAATTTTAAATCTTGATTATTCAGAACGCCATTGTAGATCGTAAAACTTGCCTGCATATCCTCAAAAGGTGTTTGGTTGGTATTTGTTTTGGCATCCAAGAGCAACTTGCCTAAACCATTTTTTAAGCCCTTATCTAAAAAAGAAACACCTTGTTTAAGCCAGTAATTGACATCAACCCCCTTCAATACACCTTTAACTAGGCTCAGATTGCCGCTACCTTGCAGATTATTCAAGAGAGCCGATGTAGTATTGCCTAAGGTATTTAGTCGAGTATTGAGTGAAAGCAATCCACTTAATTTGGAATTTTTATCACCATTGGCCAGGGCTTTATCTAAATTCAATTTATTTAGATTAAGACTGATATTCCAACTGGGTGTATTGGATTGAAGATTAACACTAAGACTTCCAGAAACAGTGCCTTGATGCACTAATGCGGAGAGGGGATTAATGGAAATCGTGTTGGATTGTGCCACCGTGCTGGCCATCACTTTTTGAAAAGAAATTCCACTGTAGATGAGTTGCGCAATTTGAACTTTTCCCTTCCAGGCAAGACCCCTTAAAGTCGACAAGGGCAACAGCGTTGAATTTTTTACAGAAGCAGGAGCAGCCAGGGCTGTCTGTATGAAATAGCTGCTATTTTCTGCTGTTTTTGTTTTGGCTGAAGTGCTGGTTTGATATTGATCCAAATTAATTTTATCTGCATTGACATCAAAATTGATAGCAGGAGCCACTCCAAAAGCGTAACTCAAATTGGCATTAATCTGGCTTTGGTCGGCTGTTAATTTTAGATTGGGTATGTTCAGGGTGCTGTTTTGAACAGAATAATCAAAATTAGCCGAAACTTGCTTTAGAGCTTGAGCATTTTTAAATTGAGTGGTCGGACTTATTTGTTGCAAAAGATTTTGAGCATTAAAGCTTGGGATGCTTGCAATGCCTTTTGCACTAAATTCATTGAGCGTTCCTTGGGCTTTAGTGTTTAATTGAAGTTGTCCTATACTGGCTTTTAGCTTATCCAGTAACCATTGCTTCTTTTTCAGATCAAGTTTTAGATTAGCTTCTGCATGAAAGGGCAGCAGTTTAATAGGGTTGGCACTGAAAGTGCCATCGCTGTTTAAGGATTGAATTTGATAAACTTGATTTTCTGGGTCGATATAAACTTGAGCCTTTCCATTAAACTGAATTTGGCGAGCCGGTGCTTTCTGATTGAAGCTTAGGCTTAGGCTCACGGGGAAGCTTTGCCTCATCCCTATGTTAGAGCTGTCAAAATCGACTTGAGTAAAGTCCAGGGTATTTTGTTGGCTATCCGTATAGCGAATATGAGCATTATGAATCGCGACATTTTCAATATTAATTAATTCAAAAGAGGGGCTTGATTCCGATTTTTGAGTGGCTGTGCTCGTGGAAGTAGGCTCTTCCTGGGCTTGCAAATCACTCCAGTTATTTGTAGAGCTGCTGTTCTCAATCAAATTAAGCTCAACCCCGTTTAATACAAGAGATCCTAATTCTATTTTTCCGAACAGTAAGGGCAGCAAACGAAGCTTAATTTCAGCTTCCTCAGCACTTGCAAAATTTTGAACTTTGAAGCCTTCGGGGTTGCTCAGTTGAATTTTCTGAACATTGACACCGAGCCAAGGAAAAAAAGAAAGACTAATATTGCCAGAAATGCTTAGGTTTCGCCCCGTTGCCTTATGAGCGGAACTCATAATTTCAGCCTTATAATCATTAGGATTCACATAATGGGTGAGCATAACAACAGCGATAATGAGCAAGCTTATTAATGCAGCCAGTGAAATGCCGGCTATTCGAATAAATCGTCGCATGGGTTTTCCTTAAGCGGATTAGGTGCAAAAAAGCACTCAGCCCGTTATGCTACCGAATCCCCCTATAATTGGCTATAGTAAGATCATGTTAAAACCTATTCGTAGCTACGTTCGTCGTGAAGGCAGGATGACCCCGAAGCAACGCCTAGCCCTTGAAAAAGCCTGGCCACTCTATGGGCTGAGCGGTACCGAAGGGGTTCTGAATCTTGAGCAAATCTTCAAACGGACTAATCCCAAGGTATTGGAAATTGGATTTGGGATGGGACAATCTTTAATCGCGATGGCTGCTGCTCAAGCTGAAACAGATTTTATAGGCATTGAGGTACATCGGCCCGGTCTTGGAGCGGCTATTGTTTTAATTACAGAAAAAAAACTGAGTAATATTCGCTTAGTAGAAGCCGATGCGGCAGAATTTTTAGCACATTCTATAGAGGACAATAGTTTTGATCGGATCCAGATTTTTTTCCCCGATCCTTGGCCCAAACAGCGTCATCACAAACGACGCTTGATTCAAGCCGAGTTTGTAAACTTAGTACAAACTAAGCTAAAACCTGGGGGAGGTCTTCACTTGGCAACGGATTGGCAAGACTATGCAGAACAGATGATGGAGGTCTTAAGCACAAACCCAGGCTTGAAAAATACAGTCGGTACGGGGCAATATCTTCTTGAGCGTGCGCGACCCATTACCAAATTTGAGCAGCGTGGTCTGCACCTAGGGCACGATATTTGGGATTTACTTTTTATCAAAGCGGATTAATATAAAGCGAGAGGGATTGTATGACATGGGATGTTATTTTATGTGCGTTGTTAGTTATATGGGCGCTGCTCTCAGGCCCTATTTATATTTACCTTAGTTTAGGTATTCCTTTGACAGAAGATTGGCGTTTAGCCAGCCGAGAAAGCGCAAAACTCGCCCCTGAGCCCCATGCTGTACCTGAAGCCCTTATCCAAGCCTACGCAGCTCGGGCTTTTAATTGGCGGGGTTTGTTTGCTACACACGCCTGGATTGCTGTCAAAGCAGCGGCTGCGGACCATTATGTGGTATATCAGATAGCCGGCTGGCGTAAATATTCTAAACTTCCTGTTTTGGTCATTGAGGCAGATATTCCGGATCGCCTTTGGTTTGGTAATCAACCCGAGGTAATTGCTGAGCTGCGAGGCCCTATGGCTGAAAAAGCCATCGCTCGATTGGCTGAAATCAGCGAACATTATCCTTATCGCTACAAATATGTATTATGGCCAGGTCCGAACAGCAATTCTTATATGGGCTATGTAGGTCGCCAAATTCCCGAGTTGCGATTGAATTTACCCTCTATTTCCTTGGGTAAGGATTACTTAATAAAACATCGTTTTTATGCAAAAGCTCCCAGTGGGACAGGGATTCAAATTTCTTTTAAGGGGATCTTTGGAATATTGATCGCAGGCATTGAGGGTGTTGAGCTGAATATCTTAACGCAAGTTGTCGGATTTTCTTGGTACGATGGTTTAGCATTAAAGTGGCCGGGGGTTGGTAAGTTTTATCTCTTCGGTCAGCCTAAACAAAAGTTCGAGCGCCTGCCGGGAGCTTAATTGCTCAGGATCTAGCCTAGCTAATTGCTCAAGTACAGGATGGAGTTTCTCGCTTTGAGTAGCGATTTCAGCGGGCATTTTCTGGCTTGATTGCAGTGAATGTGTTTCAAGTTCGCTCAGTTTTAATTGGGCCTGCTCAAGAACCGAGCTAGGAATCCCTGCAAGCTGCGCCACATGCAAACCATAACTGCGATTGGCAGGACCTTCTTTTAAGGCGTGTAGAAAGATAATTTGTCCCGCATAATCGCTAGCATCCAGATGCACATTGACGATACTCGGATAAAGCTTAGGCAACTCAGTGAGTTCAAAATAGTGAGTGGCAAAGAGGGTCAGCGCTTTAACAGTATTGGCTAAATAAGCGGCACAGGCCCAAGCTAAGGATAGACCATCAAAAGTGCTCGTTCCGCGTCCCACTTCATCCATTAACACTAAGCTTTGCATGGAAGCATTGTGCAAGATGTTAGCCGTCTCAGTCATTTCTACCATAAAGGTTGAGCGACCACTGCTCAAATCATCCGCTGCACCAATGCGTGTAAAAATGCGATCGATGGGACCAAAAACGGCGGATTTAGCTGGCACATAACTGCCAATATAGGCTAAAAGACAAATCAAGGCGCTTTGGCGCATGTAGGTTGATTTACCACCCATATTGGGGCCTGTAATCATCAACATGCGTCGCTCAATATTTAAATTTACATCGTTTGGCACGAAGGGGAGTTCCAAAACCTGCTCAATCACAGGGTGTCGCCCTTGTTCAATTTGAATGCCTATTTCAGCGCTAAAACAGGGCGCACTCCACTTTAGAGCAACAGCACGCTCTGCTAACGTATTCAATACATCCAATTCAGAGAGAGCCTCGGCGGTTTCTTGTAGCGGCGCTAGCTGAAGTATCAAAGTATCGAGTATTTGCTCATACAATTCTTTTTCACGCGCAAGAGCTCTGGAGCGGCTGCTCAAGACTTTATCTTCAAAACCTTTAAGCTCAGGTGTGATATAACGTTCTGCATTTTTCAAAGTCTGGCGACGCATATAGTGAGCAGGGGCTTGCTCTGATTGTAGGCGACTCAATTCAATGAAATAACCATGAATACGATTATAGCCTACTTTTAGCGTGGAAATTCCCGTTTGTGTACGTTCCTGCTGCTCCAGATCGATTAAATACTGATGACTGTTTTCACTTAAATTGCGTAATTCATCTAAGTCCTGGTCAAAGCCCGCGGCGATTACACCGCCTTCACGTAATACCACTGGTGGATTTTCTAAAATAGCTGCGCGTAGATATTGGTGTAGCTCGCTAAAGTCTCCGAGAGATTGAAGGAGCTGCGCCATGCGAGGTGTTTTTAAGTTATTCAAGCTTGCTTTAATTCTAGGCAATAATTCTAATGAGTTACGCAGCTGAGCCAAATCTCGGGGCCGGGCAGAGCGCAAGGCGATACGCGCCAAAATTCGCTCCATGTCGTAGATGCCATGCAGCTCCGTGTGCAAATCGACATAACGATGCTGTTGAATCAGCTCTGTAATGGCCGATTGGCGTTCGAGCAAAACGCTGTGTTGGCGCAATGGTTGATTCAGCCAGCGGTTTAGAAGGCGACTCCCCATGCTGGTCGCTGAGTGATCTAAAAGTGCCAGCAATGAATGCTGGCTGGATCCTGACAAACTTTGGCTGATTTCTAAATTACGCCGAGTGGCCGCATCCATAATAAGGGTGTGTTCAGTGGATTCCGCTTTAATCGTGCGTATATGGGGTAGGGCGCTGCGCTGGGTGTATTTTAAGTATTGTAATAGACAACCTGCCGCCCTTAATCCTAGCCTTAAATCTTCCACCCCAAAGCCGCGTAAATCCTGTGTTTTAAATTGTTGACACAGGAGTTGGCGAGCGGTGCTTAATTCAAATTCCCAAGGAGGACGTGTTTTAATGGCTATGGAGGCATTAAAAAGCTTTGGCTGTGGGAAATCATCGCTGATCAACACTTCACTGGGTTTAAGTCGCTCCAGCTCAGCCAGTAAGTGCTCTTGTTCTTGGATTTCCTGAATAAAGAAACGACCGCTGCTGAGCTCGAGGGAAGCTAGGCCATAATGAGGGGCCTCGTAATGAACGACGAGCAATAAGCTATCCTGGTGTGCATCCAAGAGAGCTTCATCACTGAGGGTCCCTGGGGTCAGAATGCGGACCACTTCACGAGCCACTGGGCCCTTGGTTAAATTCGGATCGCCTGTTTGTTCGCAAATAGCAATTGAAAGTCCTGCTCGCACCAGTTTAGCCAAATAATTTTCAGCTGCGTGAAAAGGAACTCCGGCCATGGGGATGGGTTTTCCAGCCGATTGGCCGCGTGCGGTTAAGGTGATGTTAAGTAGCTTGGCTGCCTGCTCTGCGTCCTCGTAAAAAAGCTCATAGAAATCCCCCATGCGATAAAATAATAGCATTTCGGGATATTGAGCTTTGATCTGTAGATACTGCCGCATCATCGGGGTATGCGTGCTGAGCTGAGAAGGGCCCAGTTGTAATTCCAGGGTATCGTTCATGGGGCAGAAAGCTTCCTTTTAAGTTTGGCAAGCTTAGCTTAAAGGAGGCAGAGAGCCAAGGCTCAATAAAGTAGCCCAAGCTCCTAAAAAGGAGCCTGGCCTACTGCGCGGCGGAGGGCTGACTCAGTGACTTCTGGATCTTTTATCGTAGGGGGGTTGATCAAACATAATCGCCAGTTTTTCTCGGTGGGATGTATGTTCTTTCGCTAATTTTTCTGGAGTGTCTCCATAATGATTGGCAATATTATTTTTGGCGCCATTGCGTTGCAAAAGAGCAATAATTTTTTCATAGAGCTCGGGAAAAAAATGTTGATTGGCAAAAGCTAAATGCAGGGCTGTGTTGCCATGAGCATCTTGTTGGTTCACATCCACCTTGCCACGCTTAAGAATTATTTCTGCCTCATCGTAATCTGAGCTGCACACTGCCTGGTGTAAAGCAGTTCGTTTTAAAGCACGTTGTATAAAAAGGGGGTTGTCGTGAGAGAAGGCTCCATAAATGGATTCCCCCTCAGGTATCGCATGCGCATAAACATCCTTATCAAATTCGTAGTATCTTCCCATGGCATTTTCCTTATCATCCTTGATGAGTTCCTGACCGGAACCTAAGTATAGGACAGGAAAAATATTTTGCTGGGTTTTTTAAAAAATAATTTAAAAGACCTGAAAAAGGGGGTCTTAGAGCCTAATTTTGAAGAAAGGAATACTTATTTTCAGTGGGTTATGGGATATTATTAAGGTGAGAATAGGCATCATTTGTAGGGGCAATTCATGAATTGCCCCTAGGGGATTTGAGCAAAAATACAGGCTTAGGTGCGTCGCCCCCCACTATATTTCCTATTTCGACAGCGTTAAGGTAGCCGAGTTCTCTGTCACATGGCTAAAGTTACAAGTGTAGACAACAGTCTGCGGATTGCAAAAGAGCTGAGAATCTTTATAGATAACAGCCGCTTTATTGGAGCTGCTTTTAGATGTGAACAGTATTGCAAACTTAGGAACAGGCTGCATAAATTTTAAGTCGTATTTTTGGTTCTGAGCTCCAGCCTTAAGATCTTTTAGCATCACCAAAGGATTAGCCGTTAATCTGAAATCTTCGGTTGTATTATTA
>JAKFXE010000089.1 GCA_021731545.1 Coxiellaceae bacterium | reverse complement strand
TACTTTGACTCTGAGCCAAGGACGCTTTGCCATAGGCCAATATTTTTTACCAACTCAACCCATTCAACAAGAAGAAGCCAAAACACTCATTGAGCGCTGCGCCGCAGAACAGGGGCTTCAGCTTGCCGGCTGGAGAAATTTAGAATCTGATCTTGATCTTAGCGCCATCTCTAAAAGCGCTGCCGCCAAAAAACCCGCTCTGTATCAAGCTATCTTAATTCAAAAAAGTCCGGGCATTTTCAACTTAGAACTGGCCACATTGAAAGCAGCCATCGCTATCTCAAATGAGGCGGCTAAAGCAAGACTTCCTCTCAATATCGTTTCGCAGAGCTCAGAATCTATAGTCTACAAAGGTATGGTGCGCCCTACCCAACTAGGCGCTTTTTTTAAAGATTTGTGTGATCCCACTTTTACCAGCAGCGCGGTGAGCACCCATGCGCGCTTTGCCACCAACACTGACCCCCAATGGGCCAATGCCCAACCCTGTGTTTTTTTCTGGAATCACAATGGCGAACTCAACTCAGCCGGAGCCAATGCACGGGAAATGAGAGCTGAACTCAAGGCCAGAAATTTTTCCGGCATTTACCCCAACGGCAAATTGTCTGACTCCATGCAGTTTGATGCGGATCTCGCCAATCAAATTGCACTGCGAACCTGTTCACTGGCGGAAGCTTTTGTACGCTTGATGCCGCCCTCTTCTTCAGCAGACTACTCACCCGAAATTAGGGCTATGCTGGAATATTTCAGCCTAGAGCGAAGCCCCTATAATGGCCCTAGCTTTGCCGTAGCCGGTTTTCAGGGTTATTACCTTGCGAAATTAGACGCGGTAGGTTTACGTCCCTCACGTTGGGCGATCACTGAAGATTCTGAAGGCCATCGCTATTTTCATGCAGGCTCTGACGATACTGTAAGCGCGCCTCCTGGAGGAAAAATCATTCACAAAGGGCATTTGGAGCCGGGCGGCATGATGATGATTACGCCCGAAGGTAGCGTACTCAACACGGCTGCTGTATTGGATTTTGTGCGAGCACAATACCACGACACAGCACCTAGCCACTTTCAAGACTTAGTAAGTACTCAATTAGTGTCGCTTAAACAAGATCAAAGCGATCCAAAACCTCTTATGGATACAGGCGACGAGGATAGTTTAAATCGAAGCCTCTGGAGTAGCTTCTGGGATTACGAGAGCCAAACAGCCGTAGTGCAGTATATGGCGGAAAATGGCGCAGAACGTGTAGCGGCCATGGGAGATGATACCAACCCTCTACATTCTGCGGACGAGCCTCTTCATATTTCTTATTTTTTTCATCAACTCTTTGCACAGGTCTCTGCACCTCCTTTAGATTCCATCAAGGAGCGGGAACGTTTTAATTTAAGCACTTTCTTAGGGGCCATGCCGGGACAATTTAAAGATGGCAAACAAATTAAACTGGGGTCTCCTATTCTGGGAGCTGATGAATTAGCGCTTATTGAACATCACTCCGCAGTCAACGCACCAATAATCGATATCAGTTTTGCTATGCCCTCAAAGGATAGCTCGCTCAGCTCAGAAGAAAGTGCGGCACTACTGCGCAACGCTATTAAAAACCTACTAAAAACCGCTGAAGAAGCCGCTCAAAAAGGCGGCATTTTAATACTGAGTGATCGGAACATAGGCCCTGATCGTGCAGCTATTCCCGATATGATCGCGGTAGCGGCGCTTAGGCAGCATCTTGAAGCTAAGAATCTCATGCACGCTGTTTCTATAGTGGCCGATTCCCACCAAATCACAGGACCTCATCAAGCCTCTGCCTTATTGGCCGTCGGTGCGCGCGCCGTTTATGCACGCGCCGCTTATCTGGAAATTTCAAAACTATCCAAAGAAAAAACACAGCTACAAACACTCAATGATAATTACAAGCATGCACTCGAAAAATGCCTGCTAAAAACGATGGGAAAAATGGGCATCACCGATGTCAATAACTACAGCAATGGAAAATTAATTGCCGCTATGGGATTAGATTTAGACTCTGGCAAAGAAACTTCACTTGAGAAAAACCCCAGTTTAGCCACTATTTTCCCAGGCCTTTATTCACCTCTCAAAGGACTTAATTTAGGACATATTGCCCAACAGCTCAGCATACGACATCACCAGGCTTATAATCCTGAAAATGATTTTAGCGTGCTCCCACGCTCAGGTTATTACTTTCCTGAAAAGGGAGGATTGAAACATGGCTATGGACCCGAAGTGATAAATGCCTTTACAGACTGGCTTAACAAAGAAGAGGTGCGCGCCAAACTCCTTCAACTTCATACCCGACTAGAGCGAAAAGGTTTTCCTGATTTTGTAAAAGAGGCCTCACATTATTTTAGCTCTGTGCAGGGATTTTTAGATCCTCGCAAAAAAAATGAACAGGGTTTTTATCCTCCTGATTATCTAGAAGGCTTTAAGCCCTCTGAATTTTTTACAGAAATGTGCGCTGAAATAGAACGCTACCGTCGAACCCACCCGACCTCCATCAGCGATCACTTATCGCTGAATACACTCAGCGATCCTACACAAATTATAGGAACCGAATCTCGAAAAACGCCCGATCCCAGCTCCGTGCAATCTCAAGAACAGATTCGCGCCACTTTATTTAGCGGGAGTATGAGCCAGGGTGCACTCACCGTGACTAATCCAGATACACCCGAGCACATCGGCGCCCATGAAAGCCTAACGCGCGGCATGAATGCCATCGGGGCTAAATCAGCTTCAGGTGAAGGCGGAGAAGCTCCCCAGGATTTACAAAATCCCCTCACTTCAACCTACAATAAACAAATTGCCTCTGGCCGCTTTGGTATTAGTGCGGAACAAATGCGCCCTCGAGAAGAAACTCAAGCCATAGAAATTGAAATCAAAATGGCTCAGGGGGCTAAACCCGGTGAAGGAGGACAATTGCCCGGCACTAAACTCTCCGTTCGCTTTGCTGCGCAACGCGGTGCCATTCCCGGCACAGATCTTATCAGTCCGCCCCCACATCACGACATTTACTCCATTGAAGATTTAGAACAACTTATTCACGACTTAAAATCCGTGAACCCTCATGCCAAAGTGGCCGTTAAATTAGTAGCCTCCGAAGGCATTGGAACGATTGCGGTGGGGGTCGCCAAAGCGGGGGCTGATGTCATCAATATTGCCGGAAATTCCGGTGGAACCGGAGCTGCGCAACAATCCAGCATTAAACACGGAGGCTTGGCGGCTGAAATTGGTTTGGTGGAAGTGGATCGTGCCCTGCGTAAAACGCGATTGCGCGACACGGTTCAACTACGCACCAGCGGAGGTTTTAAAACCGCTGAAGATGTCATCAAAGCCGCTATTTTAGGTGCTGATTTATTTGAATTTGGTAGCACCGCCATGCTCACCCTGGGCTGTAAAATGCAGCGCACCTGCAATCACAGTTGCCAGCCCGGTGTGGCCACCGATGGTCATTTATTTAAAGGCGATCAACTCAACACAGAGCGCTTCTTTGTGAATATCGCGGCGGCTGTTCAAGAGCGCTTACAAGAGCTGGGCTTTTCCAACCTGCGTGAATTGCGAGGACATACGGAGCTACTTCAACCCACAAAACCTGAATTTGAAACACTCTATAACTTTTCTGCACTCTTAGCTCAACCCGTTTTTCCTGAATTCTTAAATCCGGAGGAATTACATCAAGCGGAACAACGGAAAAAAGAAAGCCTGAGACGAGTTAAAGAAGAAGCTTTAAAAACCGAAATCGATGCAGCCTTAGAAACAGAAGGCGCCCACTACCAAAGCACAGAGATGGCGCTTAGCACCGCAGATCGCAGCTTTGGCGCACGCATTGCAGGAGATTTTGTTCATCACTTAAAGAAAAACCCTCATTCCAAAATCATTCTCTCTACAGGCGGTCTTGCCGGACAAAGTTATGGTTTTGCGCTGTGTTCTGGAATGAAACTTGAGCATAAGGGCAGCGTACAAGATGGTTGCGGCAAAAGCATGACCGGAGGCACGCTCATCGTGCGCACACCCTCTCTTCATGAGGAATATCGTGCTGATGAAAATACTGTGGCTGGAAATGCCCTCTTCTATGGAGCCAGCGGCGGAAAAGGCTTTATCAATGGTATCGCCGGACACCGCTTTGGTATTTTATTAAAGGGTGCACAAGTCGTAGTCGAAGGCGTGGGTGACTTAGCGCTGGAGTACATGACCTCTGGCACTGCAATGATTTTGGGCAAAGTCGGCAAGGGTTTGGGTAATGGTTCTTCAGGCGGTATTATTTTTGTCTATGATCCTGAAAACACGCTGGCGCTTCAAGTTTCAGATTCCCTACGTTTTGCCACTGAAACAGAATCTCCTGCCTATACTCGCGCCATTCATTCAATGCTGGAAGAACACGCTGCACACAGCGACTCCAGCAAAGCTAAGGCGCTGCTTGTCGGCTTCAATCCCAATCATTTTAAAATCCTGATCCCCAAAGAGCTGGACAAAATAAAAACGATCCAAGACATCATCAAGATTATTAAAACACAGCAACTACAACAAACTGCTTTAAGCATCGGCATGCAAGTTTGGTTGGAGCAAAAAACACTTTCTGTAGTGAATGCGGCATCCGAAACTGAGCACACTGAGCAAGACGAATTGCATCAACTGTGGACCTTGTTACGTAAAAATTCAAAGCTCTTTTCAAAAGAAGTGCGTGATGTCTTATTGCAAAAAACGCGCCCAACTCCTCCGGGAGAAGATTTTGGCATTAGATTGCCCCCTGCCCTCACGGCTCCCCTCTCCCTTTCTTCCGAAGGGGTTATAGTGCATCCCAAAACACCACGCCCTGTGCAAGAACGTCTCAGCAGCATTGCAGGCTTGAGAGATGAGGTTCTAAGAGATGCACTGGAACATATTCAAGTGTACGCACAACAACTCTCCCACGACGCCCAAGGCTGCTCGGGATGCCGCACTCAATCCTGTGCGGGCGGTGAAGAAGTGGATAGCGGTTGTCCTGGCGGTAAATCCATTAACAGCTTAAATGCCATTCTCAAACGCTTGGGCTCCATTGATTTAAACAAGACTCTAAACGAAGGGCACTTTAGAATATTAAGAGAGGCCTTTGAGATACAAATCCAAGCCACGCCTTTTATTGCCTATACGGGCGCAGCGTGTCCCGCACCCTGTGAAAGCGCCTGCACTGAAACGATTGCAACGACAGGGCTTCCGGATCCGAAACGCGCAGGAAAATTAATTGGTGAGCCTGTACACATCAAAGACATCGAATATTATCTCTATCAAGTCGGCCGCGCTCAGGGCTGGTTCGATAGCAATGCCTTTGGATTTAAAGCCCCCTTTCGAAAAGCAGAAAAATTTCTCGCAGATAAAGAAATCATCATTGTGGGCTCAGGTCCCGCGGCCATGCAAATGGCCTTTGAAGCTCTACGCGATGGCATTAAAGTTTACATGTACGAAAAATCCGACAAAGCCGGAGGCTTACTGGCAGATGGCATCCCCGCACACAAATTTGATAAACAATATGTGCAAGAAGATTTTGAGCGCCTAAAAAAAATGGGACTTGAGTTACATCTTAAGAGCGAAGTGATCTTTGAAGGCGAAGAGTTTCGCCTTAAGGGCAGCACTACGTCTATTGCGCGCGCTAACGATCCTCATCAACGCGTGGTTTTATGCGTGGGCGCTGGAGCCCCTAAAAAATTACCCGCCAAAATCACCGAGGGCCTTGAAGCGGCACAGCAGTCCAAAATCATTCAGGCCATTGATTTTCTAAAAGCAGCAAACGATGTGGCTGAAGTACTCGACAAAAATCCCGACTGGAGCACGGAAGAACGGGAGGCCTTAATCCAATCAAAGCTCGGCAGCATGGATCCGCGTGGCAAAAAAGTCGTGGTCGTGGGTGGAGGTGATACCGCGCAAGATGTAACACGTTGGCTGGTGCGCTATCTTAAGGCGGCAGACGCTGAAGCTAAATTACAGGTTTTAGTGCGAGGCCCTGAAGTCAAAGCCCGAGGCACGATGGATGCTTATCCCAGACTTTCTTTAGCCCCCACTAAGGAAAATAATTTGCGCGCCGAAGAAATTCATACAGTTCAAGGTAGCAGTACACATTGCGTCGAGCCTGAAAAAATAAGTGCTGATCTTGATGGAAAATTAACACTCACACTGAAAGAATCTAAGTTTAAGTACATCGAGGCCATTGAAGCGGATCCCACTTCAAAAAAACTTTTTGACTCACTGCCTCGCGAGCAAAAACCTCGGGATAAAAGTGCTCAATTAGAATTTGAAGGAGTGGATATGATTATTTGCGCACTGGGCTTTGAAGAAAAGAGCAGCATCTCCTTAGTGCAGGCTATTGAAGCGGCTGCTTTAAGCAATGTGCATATCGCAGGGGATGCTGCAGGCATTGAGCAAAAAATTATTATTGGCGCGCAAGCCAGCGCCACACACAGCTACAAACAAGTTAAAAGTGCTTTGGGAATTCCTTCCAATCATGCACTACCCCGTGCCCAAGCGGATCGGCGAACAGGCCTAAGCTACTATTCTGGCTTAATGAATCCAGCCACTTTGGCAAAGCGTTTTGGCTCCTTTGAAAAAAGGCAAACAACCGTTCGGTTCAATTTGTAACAGAGCCTAGCATTACTTTACACACCTAACACGAGCCCTTAAGATGGGCTCGTTCTTTTTAACCTATACTATTTTCAAAGAAGAGGAGTTTATTATATGCAACTTTCAGAATTGACAAAAATTATCAATGATGCTGCCACTCAAAAACGAGCAAAAAGCGATGATTTTTCAAAATACCGCCATGAAATAGACAATTTGGCTAAAAATCTCAACGTTTTATTAATACATTATACCACTGCTGATGCTACAAAGGTAAAAACAGCTTCTAAGAAGGAAGGACTCACGAATCGATGGCCACTGTTTTTCCCAGCAGAGAAAAAGATCCAGATACTGGATTTAGCTCAATCCAGTCAAATTATCGAAGCTATAAGAGGAGCGTGCTTTAGCTTAGCGATGAGACTTGCAGAACAATATGCCGCCAAGGATTGTGTGAGCGCTGTGCTGCATCCCAATACCCATCATCGAGCTTTAGTTAAGAATGCTATTGAAACATCAACAGCATCTCCAGCAGTGAAGCTCAATGATGATAGCTCAGAGCAGAAATCAGATGATATTCAGACTACTCTGATAAGCACAAAAACTACATCTGCCACTTTAAGAGAGCTGCTTGAGGAACTCAAAAGCGCCAAAGAGACAGAAAAAAGCAAAAAACCTGGCAGCATCAATCCCACCGGTAGCTTTCAACAGCTGATTAATACGGTAACGGCGTTGGTTGAAATAGAGGCTGCGATTAACACAAAACTTTCTTCGGCAACACACGGTAGCACCAGCCGTGGTGCTTATTTTGCAAGCTAGAGCATCAACAACGAGCAGGTGTAAGGCCCGCCCAAGCGCAAATCGTGCGTAGGAGCGGGTCTTGTACCCGCCTTTTTTTATTCTTTTTTATCAGCCTTCGGCGGCTCTGGCATGCCCTCATCGGTGGCCACTTCCTTGGCAACCACTTCTTCTTTAGCAGAACCCTCAGGCTTGGCCTTGGCCGCACGCATCACCTCTAAATCCTTAAACAAATCGTTGAGCATTTGATTGGCTTCGGTGAGTGCCTGAGCTTGTTCATTTAAAGTCTTCGAGGAGCGTTGCAACAAAAGACTTAAGCTCGCCATCTTCTCACCCAAGACATCACCCATTTGTACCTGGGGCGTGTTTCCCTCAGGATTAACCATGGATTTAACATTATCCACCAAGCCTTGAATATTAAATTTCTTACCCAGCTCTGAAAAATTGGGGGGTTTTAGGGCCATCATCGTTCTCCTGTAATGAATCCAACTTTAATCTACACCCAAACTAGACGCTCTTCCAATATTTTTTTAAAGCATAGGCGATTGAAAGCGCCAAGAGCCAAATTGGGGCAATAAAAATGGCCATCTTCATATCGGGCATTTGAGTCATCACCCCCGCAATCAGCACAAAAAATAAAATAGCCGCGATCGATGAAAAGGGAAACAAAGGCATTTTATAATCAATCTCTTTGGCCTGCTTATGCCGACGAAAAGCCAGCTGCGTGATTAAAATAGTAAGCCAATTAATAATCGCCGCGATGGTGGCCAAAGCGAGCAAAATGTTAAACACCTGCTTGGGATAAAAATAATTCAACAATACCGTCATAAAAATAAATAAACTCGAAAATAAAATGGCATTGGCCGGGATTTGATTATGGCTGAGCTTTGTCAGAAATCGAGGCGCATTTTTTTGAAGGCCTAGGTTATACGCCATACGTGCCGTACCATAAACACCGCTATTAAAAGAGGAGAGCGCGGCTGTAATCGCCACCAAATTCATTAAGCTTGCGGCCTTGGCAAAACCAATTTGCTTAAATACATCTACAAAGGGGCTAATGTGCCCATCAATTTGATTCCAAGGATAAAGACACATAATAATGGCCAAGGTTGCAACATAAAAAATAAGAATGCGAGCAATCACCCCATTGATCGCCATCGGAATATTTTTTTGGGGGTTCTCAGCTTCACCTGCCGCAATACCCACGAGCTCCGTTCCACCAAAGGAGAAGACCACAATCACAAAAGCGAAGAGAAAACCATGCAAGCCATGAGCAAAAAATCCGCCCTGCTTCCATAAATTATCTACATGAGAGACATTATTGCTGCCCGAAAAAATGATATAAGACCCAAAGATAATCAGCGCAATAATGGTCACCACCTTAATGCCCGCAAACCAAAATTCAAATTCACCAAAAAATTTTACATGAATCAGATTAATGCTGGTAAAAAACAATAGAATCAGTAGCGTCAGCAACCAATGACTAGCATTGGGTATCCAGTAATCCAAAAAGAGCGTCGTTGCAGTTAATTCCAACATGCAAACGATGATGTAATTAAACCAGTAATTCCAACCCGACAAAAAGCCCGCATAATCACCCATATACTTATAGGCATAATAACTAAAGGAACCCGCATTAGGTTCATCAACGGTCATTTCACCCAAGGCACGCACCACGATGTACATCATGATTCCGCCCACGAGATAGGCCAGTAGAATGGAAGGCCCCGCCATTTGAATGGATTCGCCCGCGCCAAAAAATAGACCTGTGCCAATGGCACTGCCTAAGGCAATCATCAAAATATGGCGAGCTTTAAGCCGATGGGCAAGACGTGTTTTTTCCATAAGCCCAAATCATAGCAGAAGCGCTTTGGAGCGACCACTAAAGCCCCAATATACCCCACATTTTTCACGGGCTTGCGCATTAGAAATCCCTAATGCATAATCGGCGCTCTTATTCATAAAGGAGGATCCTAATGCGCTTATTAATCGTTTCTGTAGCCGTCACTGCCTTGGCTTTGGCCGGATGTAAAAAAGAAGAATCTACCCAACCCATTGAGATGATGAAGCAAAGCAATGAGACTGTACAAGCAGCGCCCGCTGCTCCCGCCACATCAACAACACCCGCAGCTCCTGCCGCTCCAGCCACACCTGCAGCCCCCGCTAAAGACACCACTTTGCCAGGATCTGCTAAGTCCACTGAGCCTGTTGCTTCCAATGCCAGCAATACGCTAGCACTTTCAAGCACAGCCTCTATGAGTGCCTCTAGCAATACAATGCCTGCTAGCTCCAACACTCAGCCAGCGGCCTCCAGCAACACCTTGCCTATGAGCAGTTCAACCCTGCCCGCTTCTACAGACAACACCACTCAGCTGCCTTCAAGCTCCCCTACGACTCCTGCAGCCACCAGCAGCATACCCAGTATCGCTGGCAGCAACTCTTAAGTTCAAGATTCAACCCCATGCTCTTAAGGCATGGGGTTGCTTTCATAGCACATTTCTCCAAAGTGTACTAAAATCCTTGCCAGGAAGCTGCGAACAAGGCCCTCCATGGATAATGTGATTGACAAGAAACAAGGACTGATCTGTGCCTATCTGCTAGATGGCAAAGGATCTGGCAAGGCTTTAGACTGGGAACAAGTCAAAGCCTATTCCCCCGAAAAAAATCCTGGCCTTTTGTGGGTTAATATCAACTTCTCTAATCTCAATGCTCAAAAATGGATACGCAGTGAAAGCGGCTTAGATGAAATCGCTGTCAATGCCCTGCTCAGCAAAGCTAAAGTGCGACCCCGCAGTCTTACGCTCGACAATGGAACCCTCATCATCTTACGCGGCACCAATCTTAAACCCGGCGCGAAACCCGATGATTTGGTCTCCGTGCGAATATGGATTGAAGAAAATCGCATCATTACCTCCCAACAGTTTCATGTGCTCTCTATTAATGATTTGCAAGCCGAAATTGCACAAAAGCGCGGGCCCTGCTCTCAGGGCGATTTTGTGGTGCGCATTTGTACGCATTTAGTAGAGCGCATTTCTGAAAGTGTGGATGAAATCAGTGATTTTGCAGATCGCTTTGAAGATAATATTTTGACCCAAAAAACGTTAAATGCTAATTTTTACGATCTACGTCGCCAGATTATCAGTTTACGTCGCTACCTTGCCCCTGAGCGTGAAGCGATGACTCGGCTACAAACGGAACCTGTGGCTTGGCTATCGCGCGATGATCGCGATGAAATTAAAGAGGTCACTAACCGTATTATTCGCTACATTGAAGATCTGGATGCCGTTCGAGACCGAACCGCTATCACTCAGGAAGAGCTCACGAACATGATGATGAGCCAATCCAACAGTCGCATGTATATTTTATCCTTGGTAGCCGTTATTTTCTTACCGCTTTCATTCATTACAGGTTTGCTAGGCACTAATGTCGAAGGCATTCCGGGTGCCCATTATCCCTGGGCCTTTCCTGCCTTAAGTGCCTTTTTAATTTCCATTGCCTTGCTTGAATTTTGGTATTTCAAGAAGAACAAGTGGCTTTGATACAAAGCTGCGATACGGATTTCACCCAGGCTGGCGAAGCATTTAAACTGGGCACCAAAACAAAAGACTCACCCCCCAAACTTATCCACTGCTCACGCGCACGAATACCGATCTCTTCTAAAGTTTCTAAACAATCCGCCACAAAAGAAGGACAGACCACCGCTAAACGTTTAATACCTCGTGCTCTTAATTCTGACAATAGCTGCTCCGTATAAGGCTGTATCCAAGCTGTGCGTCCCAGGCGTGATTGAAAAGCCGTTTGATAGCCACTCACTGGCAAAGAAAGTGCTTTAGCAATCGCCCCTGAGGTATCTTCACACTGCTTTTTATACTGCCTATTGTGCTCCATTTGCCGCTCAGGCAATCCATGGTAACTCATCAACAAAAATTCAGCTTGAATGGAGTGCATGGCTTCCTGACATCTTGCAGCAAAAGCCTGGATATAGCCTGGAAAAATATAAAAAGGCTCTATCACTTGAGCGCTTATCTTTAACTGGGAAAGTGCCTTATTGAGTTCTTTTAAAATAGAGCCTGTAACGGCATACGCATATTGAGGAAATAAAGGCAGAACCACATACTGCGAACATCCCTTTGATAAAAGAGCCTTCAACTGCGATTTAATACTGGGATTTCCATAACGCATCGCTATTTCAATGCAATACAATTCAGGCATTTCCGCGATCAAGGCTGTTTGTAAAGCCCGCGTATTCACTCTTAAAGGAGAACCCTCAGGCTGCCAAATCGCTTGATAGGCTCGTGTTGTTTTTTTTACCCGAGTTAATAAAATCCACAACACCAAGGGAATGCGAATTATCCAGGGTAAATCAATCACACAAGGATCGCTTAAAAAATGATAGAGGTAAGATCTTATAGCCGCATTCGTGGGCTGCTCGGGTGTGCCTAGATTAATCAGTAAAATGCCTATTTTTTTAGACAAAATATTCTCGCCATAGTGTTTGTGAATCATTTTTTTCAGCACTTAAAGCCAAGGGGTGCTGATAGGATTAAAGAAGGTAAAAAAATTCAAAGGGCAGTGTTATAACATTATCTTTCTGCTCTAGTGTAGGCGAACTGCTAACCAATACCCCATAGTCCGCTTTAGCATCACGCATGCTTTGAGTGACTTGGCGTGTGTCTCGCTTATTCCAGCCTGTTTCTATCACAATTCTTCTACCCCCAGCATCAACTATAAAGTCAGCGCCACCTTGTGCATCATCATAACTTAAGGAAGCACCGATAATATCCGAAAAATGACGGTAGAGATACATACCGACGCTGTCCTCCAATAGCTTGCCCCTGTGCTGCGTATCTATAGCCCGCGAATCCGTCAAATGGATCAAGGATGCTCGAATACTGGAGGCAAAAAACAAATATTTTGAGGGTTTTCGAACGCGTTTGGGCGCAGAAAGTGAAAAAGGATATATACGCAACAGCAATTCCGCCTCTTCCAAAACCCGAAAAACAGAAACCAGGGTTTTTTCATCAATGTCTTTAAGATCTTTTGCGAAAGCGGCGAGGCTTTTCGTATCCGATGAGGCAACAAGGAACAAAAGAGAGGGGATTTTAGCCAATATTGCCGTGGAAAAAGATTGCATCGTTGGCAAATCTTTTTCCGCGACTCTATCCACCACACTATTGAGTATGCTGTAAATGGCTACATCATTTTTATAAGTAAGCACAGAAGGCAAAGAATAGTATTTAATATAGCGATCAATGGCTTTGATATCTGCTTTCTGCCAATAGGCGCGTACCTGTGTTTCCAAAGAGTTGAGACGCTGATAGGCTTCCTCCGCGTTTTTGCTTTCAAATAAGGATTGCCCTATCTGCTCAGATAGTTTTTCTGAACAATGAAGCTCTGATTTTCCATCCAGCATATCCGAAAGCATTATGTATTCCGTGAATTTTAGCGGATACATCTTTTCCATGAGCGAGCGACGAGCAACGTCGGCAGTGCGGTTAATGGCGATAGCGGAGGAGCCTGTTGAAATGATAAAAACGCGGCGAGATTTATCGTAAAGGGATTTTAACGCAGCCTGCCATTTTATATCAAAATGAACCTCGTCAACCAAAAGCAAAACATTTTCCTTTAGCGATGCGAAGCTCTCGCCCAGCAATTCCTCGTAGGCATCCAAAACTGCGAACAAATCGCTTCCCAACTTATTAGCAATATCATCCAAAGAAACATAGAGGACTCTCTCACGGAAATTTTTGTGATGGGCAAAAAAGAGCTGAGCCAGCATCGTCGTTTTTCCAACACCTCGCAGCCCCGGCACTGTCA
>JAKFXE010000091.1 GCA_021731545.1 Coxiellaceae bacterium | reverse complement strand
GATTTTATTCCCGAGTTATTTTAGTTTATTAGCTTGGATATTTGTTGTGCTGGCTGGGTTAACAGCATGCTTACATCTATGGAACTTTAAAAAATACGTTGTGGCGCTGACTTCAGAAACAGAATTGATGAACTAATATGTCTAGCGCCGGGCCGATTTTCCCTGTTTCTTGCCTAAATTTTCGGCGATCATTGTGGTCACTAAGGTGTTCAAACTCACGCCCTCAAATTCAGCGAGAGAAACCAGGCGTGCGTGTAGTGATTTTGGCACTCGTTGTACCCATTTACCACTATAGCCCTCGGGCTCTCCCGGTTCGGGTATTTTTCGATGCGAAGCTTTAGCAGCCTCTATCCAACAACGAATTGCATCTTTTCCATTTTCTATAGCGTCTTCAATACTCTCCCCATCAGACATGCAGCCGGGTAAATCTGGAAATTCAATTAAAAAACCGCCTCCCTCCTGCTGTGAAAGGTGGCGAATGGTAAAGGGATAATCAGTGGGTTTCATTTTTTAATAACTCAATCATGTTTAAAAATTTTTGAATGTACACGGGTTTGATGGGCCTACGAGCCGGAATGGACAGCAGTTCAGCGCAGCGTGGGTCATCAAAAACCACATGGCTTCCGCCGCTGAATTTTCGAATGATGATCCCAAAGTGCTTCGCTATAGTTTCTAGCTGCTCAATACGCCAGTTTTGTGGGCTCCTATTCATTTTTGTAATCAGTCTGTCAATATTTGACATTGGCATTATAGTATCATATACGATACTATCCTATCAATTGAAAAAAGAGATAAATTTTGGCTTGGGTCTTAAGGTAAGCAGATATAGCAGATGCGAAACAAAAGGACATGCCGGTAAAAAATGCGGTAGTAGGGCTGGGGGGCTTTGAAAGCCCACTAATGCTCTACGCTAAAGCCTTCGACACCAGCTCATGAACATTCTTCGATAGGGTTGGGGTTTTGAGTATTCGCTCGAGTTCTGTGCGCATCAGAGCTTGGCGCGATAGATCAAAATGCTTCCAGCGTAAAAAAGGTTCCACAATGCGGGCCGCTAGCTGTGGGTTGAAGACATCTATTTTTAATACGTGTTCGCGTAAAAACTGATAGCCCTCGCCGCTCGCGGTGTGAAAGCGTGCTTGATTGGTGGCGAATGTCCCAATGAGTGAGCGCACCTTATTGGGATTTTTAAGATCAAAGGCCGGGTGCTCTAATAATTGTTTTACGCGACTTAAGCTGTTGTCTAAGTTAGAGCTAGCATGCAGTGCCAGCCATTTATCTACCACCAAGGCTTCACCCTTCCAGGCGCCATAAAACTCAGTTAATGCCTGATCGCGTTCGCTAATATCATGATCGTTCAGGGCATTGAGTGCGCCCATCGTATCCGTCATGTTGTTGGCTTGATGAAATTGATCGAGCGCTAATGAGGCATATTTATGTTTATCAGCGATTAATAAATAGTACAAGGCAATATTTTTTAGGCTGCGAGCTCCCATAGCTTGAACAGTATATTCATAAGGGGTTAAGGGGCTTAACTGTTGATAGCGCTCTAAAAGTTGTTTTTCTAAATGAAGCGCTAGATTTTTTTTAAGCCATTCCCTCACGGTATGAATGGCCTCTACGTCGATGCTTTGCATCTGTTGTGCAATATAGACTTCAGAGGGCAGTATCATCAGCTTTTCAAGCAAGGTGTTGTCCAAGTAAGAATCTTGAAGCAAGGTTGAATACAACTGTGTCCAAGCAGGATCTAAGTTTAATGCTCGGTGCTGTTGATGGTCTTCGGCCAATGCAAGCAGTAACTGTGTGTTGGCACGTTGCAGAGCTTCCCATCGATTAAAGGCGTCCGTGTCGTGTTGAACAAGCCACAGCAATTCTTTCAGGGTGTAAGGATACTTTAAAATCACAGGGGCTGAAAAATTCCTGAGCAAAGAAGGCGTCACCGGTTTTTCTATTCCGGTAAAGCAAAAGCTGTGTTCAGGCTCTTTAATATCTAAGACTCGCTGAGCTGTGCCTGCACGGCTTTCCGTTTTTAAGTGTAAGGGAATTTCATGGCCATCTATATCCAGCAAGGCCATGGCCAGAGGAATATGCAGCGGCTGCTTCTCGCTTTGCTCAGCAGTCGGAGGACAATGCTGTTTAATGCTTAAAGTATAGGTTTTGTGTGTGGCATCGTATTCGCCTTTGACGTCCAAAATAGGGGTTCCGCTTTGCGAATACCAACGCCTGAACTGCTTTAATTCTTTGCCTGAAGCCTCTTCCATGGCTTGGACAAATTCTTCTGTTGTCACGGCCTGCCCATCGTGGCGTTCAAAATAAAGATCCATGCCCTTTCGAAACAGTTCTTTTCCGAGCAAAGTTTCAATCATTCGAATGACTTCGGCACCTTTATTGTACACAGTGACCGTGTAAAAATTATTGACCTCAATATAATGATCGGGGCGAATGGGATGCGACATAGGCCCTGCATCTTGAACAAATTGTGAGTTGCGCATGACATTAACAGCATTAATGCGATTCAAGAGGGGAGAGCCCATATCGCTTGAAAAATTTTGGTCCCTGAATACTGTTAAGCCTTCTTTGAGCGTAATTTGAAACCAATCTCGGCACGTAATGCGATTTCCCGTCCAATTGTGAAAATATTCATGGCCAATGACACCTTCGATGCCCATATAGTCTGAGTCAGTGGCTGTTTTGGGATTGGCTAATACATATTTTGTGTTGAAAATGTTTAAACCTTTGTTTTCCATCGCGCCCATATTGAAATCACCCACGGCGACGACCATGTATTGATTTAAATCGTACTCGCGTCCATAGCGCTCTTCATCCCAGCGCATAGCGCGTTTTAAAGAAGCGAGCGCGTAATCACCTTGCTCTAAATTTTCTTTTTCAAGGTATAAGCGTAACAAAATGGAGTGCTTTGATTGTGTAATGAAATGATCTTCTAAATAAGCATAATTTCCTGCGACCAAAGCAAACAGATAGCAAGGTTTTAAAGAGGGATCTTCCCAAAGCACCCAATGGCGATTATTCGGAAGTTCTTTTTCCTCCATTAAATTTCCATTAGATAAGAGTACAGGATAGCGTTTTTTGTCGGCGCTAATGGCGACGCTAAAGCGCGACATGACATCGGGTCGATCTAAAAAATAGGTGATGCGCCTAAAACCTTGAGCTTCACACTGAGTGCAATAATTACCTTTAGATTGATAGAGCCCCGATAAGCCTGTGTTGTTTTTAGGATCGATGGTGACGAGGGTTTCTAATAAAAATTGATCGGGCACAGAGTGAAGGTTGAGAGAGCTTTCATCGACGGTGTAGGCCTCAGGCGACAACGGGGTTCCGTCCAGACTGATGGCATTGAGCTCCATGGCTTCGCCATCAAGACGCAGCCCTACATTTTTCTCTGGCCGGGCAGGATTGCGGCGCAACTTCAGCAAAGACCTCACCTGAGTGGCTTCGTCGTGCAAGTCAATGTGCAGATGGACTTGGTCGATCAGAAAGGCAGGGGGGAGGTAGTCTTTTAAATAGATAATGGGGGATGCTTCGCTCATGAAAGGCCTCTTGGGTTACGATGAGTAAGTGATTATGCCACAAGCCAAAAAAAAATATGACTTTCAATGGAATTATGATAAAAAGGTGAGGTTTTGGTAGATTCATACGGAATTGCATGGATATTTATACCTTCTCCTCGATACTCTTTAGCATGGCTCTATTGATTGGGTATCTCGGGCACCGTTTTCTCAAATTACAAACCACCGTCGCCATCATGACCGCCTCTTTGGGGCTCTCCCTCATACTGATTGCCTTCCAGCATTTTGGGATGGGTAAATTGCCCGCGGCCACGATTAGCCTCTTAACGCATACAGATTTTAGCGGCCTCTTGCTCAATGGAATGTTGAGTTTTCTCTTGTTTGCGGGGGCTATGTCGATGGATCTGGCTACCCTAAAACATAATCGTTGGGAAATTTTTACTCTCTCTTCTATTAGCACCGTGCTCTCCACCTTTATCATCGGTTTTTCCAGTTACTATCTGTTATCGTATTTGGGCGTGAATCTCAGCTTGATTTATTGTCTCTTATTTGGTGCGCTGATTTCCCCTACGGATCCTATTTCTATTTTGGCCACTTTGCGCAAAATCAAAGCTCCTAAGCAACTTGAAGTGTGTATTGCGGGCGAATCTTTGTTTAATGATGGTGTGGGTATCGTTTTGTTTGTGACGTGTTATTCGCTGGCGGTAAACAATAATCATCCCACGTTTGCTGAGACCAGCCACTTATTCGTACAGCAGGTGGTGGGCGGTGTGGTCTTTGGTTTTGTGCTGGGCATCATCGCTCGTTGGCTGATTAAATACAGTGATGAGCGCAGACTCGCTATATTTGCTACCTTGGCCTGCGTTTCAGGTGGTTATAGTTTTGCGAGCTTGGTGAACATTTCAGGTCCTCTAGCGATGGTGGTGGCAGGTTTGATGGTGAGTAGCTATGCGCATCATGCCGATGTCGCGCCCCGCATTCGTGAAGCATTGGAGTTGGTGTGGGAAATTATTGAAGAGTCGATGAATGCCATTTTGTTCTTATTGTTGGGATTTGAAGTCTTAATCCTCAATACCCAAGAGCTTTATCTTACTGTAATTGCCGCGATCATTGCTTTGGTATTGATTGCTCGCTGGATTAGCGTGGCCTTGCCCATGCATTTTTTCAAACGAAAGCGTCAGTATATTCCCTATATGACCAGCAGTTTAGTGTGGGGCGGAATTCGAGGAGGATTGGCGGTGGCTTTAGCACTGTCTTTGCCCGATAGCCCAGCGCGCAATGTTATTTTAGGTCTCACCTATGGCGTCGTAGCCTTTGGCATTATCGTGCAGGGCCTTACCATCAATCCCTTAGTAAAGCTTGCGAAAAAGCAGTTGGAGTTGCCGCTGTGAGATTGAAATTAAAGAAATCCTAGCGCCGATAATAAGTTACTTAAGTCGTTTTCAGTTTTGGCAACCCGCAGAAGAGTATCCAATGAGAACTTTTGCTCGAGCACGCGAGCAGTTGCTGGTTTTTTATTTTCATAGATAGGCCATTTCTTTAACAACTCTCTTTTTGCTTCAATTGCGTTCATGTTTCGATAAGATTTTTTTTGGGGTGCGATCATTTTTAGCAAGAGGCCTTCAAAATTGGGTCGTTGACAGCATACTCTTATCTTTGCTTTTTCGGCTTTTTTTCTAAGAGTTTGCATGGAACAATCCCCAGAGTCTGAGCGGTCTTTATCAATCAATAAGAAGCTCGCCTCATAAACTCCTTTTTTAGCAGATCGCTCCTTATAGCGTATTGCTGTTTCAAGCATAGAGTTATAGCCACCGCCACCCAGTACATAGCAGTCCAGATGAATGCTGAGTCCTTTCCGATCGGACAAATTTTGCAACCACTTTACAAAAGACTGTTCACTCTCGCCCTCTGCGGCAAGAAAAAAGCGCTTACGGAGAGTTCTTTCTATCATGTTAGCCTATGTGAGGTACAGCACCCAATTCGCCAGCTAGGTATTTTTTCATAAGACTGGGTTCACGACGCAAACCTTTAATATCACGTGCCCCATAAATTTGTGTAGCCTGTCCGCTGGGTTTGACAGTAAAAAAAATCTGTTCTTTTTCCAGCTCATCCAGAAGAGTAGGATTGTGCGCGCTAAAAAATAATTGTGCCTTATGGGGATTGCGCTTCGAATCTGAAAACCATCGAAAAAGCTCAGGAAGAAGCAGTGGATGAATGTGGGAATCAATTTCATCAATGATGGCTATAGAACCTGTTTTAAGAACAGAATAAAGGCGCGGAAAAATTTCAATAAAACGTTTTGTACCATCAGATTCTGATTCCATAAAAATATCATCATCAAGTCCAGTGTGTTTAAATTTAGCAAGCAATCCTCTATCGCTTTGCTCGATGAGCATGGATTCAATGCCAACGTCTAAGCGTCCCAGCTCTTTGTTTAAGTGCCCAAGATAATCTTCATTTTCATTATATATAGATAATAGTTGATTGGTGGAGGGTTGAGTTCTGTTAATATTGGTTCTGAGCTCATTTAAGGAGTTAGTTAAATAAATCGAGATAGCATGGTTTAGCTGCGCTAGTGTGCTTATAAGGCTTGCATTGGGTCGAATAGCCTGTAGGCGCGGATCATTCTCTATTATTTCAAATTCTTTGCCGAAACTAAATTTTTGTTGTTGGCGCTCAAACAATTTTCGAAACTTTCCTTTAGGTGCATAGGAGAGAGCCTCATAGCGGACTGTTTTGCCCATTTTGTATTCATGATCAATTTGAAGCTCATAGCGAAATAGGGAGGCCTCTTTACCATCTGCTAGACGAGCATCGAATTCGATCAGGATGCTGGAGGGGCGTCCCCACCAATCCTTGCGCATGTAAGGCATAAATTCTGGAATTATAGAGTCAACCCCTAAATTGAAACTGGTTTGGGCAAAGTCTGCAGCAGCTACCAATGCATTCAAAACAGTGGATTTTCCCGAGGCATTGGGGCCGAAAAAGCCCAGTGTTATCGGTAGTCGTCGCTTAGGGTCTCCCCAAGACGAGGGAAGGCAGGGCAAATCCGGAGCGCTGTCAGCCACTGCAAAGCATAGCTCTTGCCGATCGGCGATAGAAAAGAAGTTTTCTAGGGCTATTTTGTGTATCATAAATCGATATTTGCATTTTTTATGTTAAAAGTCAATTTTAATTGCTTGAAATGGGGGTCTTAAAGAGCTAGTTTGCGTGAAAACAGGGGTTTTAGGCGAGTAGGATGTTGCAGGGGGCGGGCGATGCAGTTTTCACGTTTCCCACACACAAACACCCGCCGTTTTTTTAATCTTTTCCAGCAAAGCTTGATGGGCAGTTTCTTCAGCTTCACTGACAGCAATCGTGGGCAGTCGAGGGCGATGGGGGTCTAGGGGATGCTGTGCATGCTTCACTTGTCCCACTAAATGCTCCTGTTCATCGGCTTGAAACAAATGCGCTTGGCCGCCGGTCATGGCTAAGTAAACTTGAGCTAAGAGTTGTGCATCCAATAAAGCGCCATGCCATTCACGATGAGTGTTATTAACACTGTAGCGTTGACATAAGGCATCTAAGTTATTGCGCTGTCCTGGATGTTTTCGGCGGGCCAATACGAGGCTGTCGATAATGCTGCATGCCTCATCGATAGTCTGGCGAGACCCTGGTAATTTTGAGAGCTCATGATTTAAAAAGCCTACATCGAAGGGGGCGTTATGAATAATCAGCTCTGCGTCCTTTACAAAATCTAAGAATTCTTGAGCGCACTCTGAAAAAATAGGCTTGTCACGCAAAAATTCGACTGTTAAGCCATGCACACTGATAGCGCCGGCATCAATCTCTCGTTCTGGATTTAAATAGCAGTGAAAATGGCGTTGCGTTAGGCGTCGATTGATCATTTCCACACAGCCAATTTCAATAATGCGATGGCCTTGAGTGGGTTCAAGGCCTGTGGTTTCAGTATCCAAAAAGATTTGTCGAGTACTCATGCATTTTTCCTATTATCTTGATATTCGTTGAAACGCTAATAATTCATCAATCGCTTTGTTGGCTAATTCATCAGCGATTTCATTTTCACGGTGACCGCTGTGGCCCTTTACCCAATGCCACTTTATTTCATGTAGAGAAACGGCCTCTTCTAAGCGCTGCCACAAGTCGACATTTTTGACGGGCTTTTTAGCGCTGGTTTTCCAGCCGGATTTTTGCCATTTTTGTAACCATTCGGTGATGCCTTTGCGCAGATACTCAGAATCGGTGGTGATATCAATCCGACAGGGGCGTTTTAGCACAGCCAATGCTTCAATAGCCGCTAACAATTCCATGCGATTATTCGTTGTTAATGCTTCTGCGCCGGATAATAAACGTTCACGATCACCATAGCGTAATAAAGCTCCCCAACCTCCGATACCGGGATTACCTCGGCAGGCGCCATCGGTAAAAATTTCAACTTTATCCTTGTTCATGCCAATTCCTAACGCCGGGGCCTGCGCAGGCTCCGGCGACTTGTGCGCGCCACTGTGCAGGACGTAAAAGCGGTGACAATACGTGTTTTTTAGCCAAGAGTACAGATACAGCCCCTGAGTTTGGGCAAAGCCACGCCCCGATTTCATCTAAAAATCGCATGGATTTAATGCCTTTCGCGCTTACCCAGGGTTGGTAGCAGAGGCTGTGTTGTTGAATTTCGGTAAAGCCGATCAGCTGTAAGCACTCCCTTAAACGATAAGGGGGCCACCATCGTGCTCTCCAGGGTAAGCGATGACTTAAAGATTGAAGTCGCCAGAGTGCACCCACGCCTCGGGGATTAAAACTAAAAATAATGAGGGAAGCTTCGGGTCTTAGGGCTTGATAAATTTGTTTCAGGCAGGGCATGGGGTTGCGCGTAAACTCCAGCACATGGGGTAATAATATGAGATCGATGCTTTCAGGCAGTAAGGCCAGCTCATCGCACTGAGAGACAATAAGATTGCCGTGATCCAGAAGATGTTCATGGCTCGTTAAATAGCTTTGATGTTTGATGGTACTGAGTCTGCGCAAAGTGGGGGCTTTCGGCCCCCCAATTTGTACCAGATGCTTGCCTCGACAAGAGCCAATCACTCCGGCCAAGTGCTGGGCTTCTAAGTCCAAAAGTTGCAAACCAGGAGGGCTTTGAAACCAACGCTCCATTTTAAGTTCGGGGTGGGTCATAGAGAGTCCCTATTCTGGGCAAAAATATAAAAAAATCATACCATCAGTTCTATAGTGAGACTAATTTTTTGCCCAAATTCGGGGGCCTTGCTCGCTGCCTGGATTCTCCGTAAGATGCCTGCATGGATCATCGATATCGTATAAAAAACGGATTTTTAGCCCTCATATGTGCCCTTGTCTTAGCGGGATGTGCTCACTCCCCAAGCTCCAGCAGTCCTTTTACAGCTCGCTCACACTCTCTTTTTGGAGATCGCAGTATTTGGAGGGAAATGGCGCCTCATTTGCGTCTAGCAACACGTTCGGATATTGCGGCTTCCCAGCCTCAGATTGCTTGGTTAAGACGCCATCAGGCCTATATGGAACACATTACCACCAATGCAGCGCCTTATGTTTCCTATATTTATGAGCAGACGCGCCGACGGGGAATGCCAGCGGAGCTAGCACTCTTGCCGATGATTGAAAGTGCTTACAATCCCTTTGTGTACTCACGCGCGGGTGCGACAGGACTTTGGCAAATGATGCCGGGTACTGCCTCTGGTTTTGGTTTGCAAATTGATTGGTGGTATGACGGCCGTCGTGACATTGTGGCTTCAACAGCGGCAGCGCTGAATTATTTATCCTATTTGCATGCGCTATTCCACGATTGGTTGTTGGCGATTGCGGCGTACAATTCAGGAGAGGGAACGGTGCAAGCAGCTATCCGTCATAATCAGCAACTGCATAAGAGTACGCGTTTTTGGGCGCTGCCCTTGCCTATTGAAACGCGAGCCTATGTTCCACAATTATTAGCCATGGCCGCGGTCATTAAAAATCCCGGGCATTATGGCATTAGTTTGGTGGATGTGCCCCACCGACAAATGTTCGCTGCAGTGCCGATGAAGCAGTCTTTAGATATAAAAGAAGCGGCTAAATTGGCACACGTGGAGACTACCGTGATTCGTCAATTAAATCCCGGATTTCGCCGATCCAGCACAACACCTAATCGTAATTATGATTTGCTGCTCCCCACAGAAAGCATTGAGCTTTTTAAACTTGAGCTTTCACGCTCGCCGAAAATCAACTCAACCAGTAAAACAAACAATCATCGTTTAACGCCGGTTGAGGCCAATATTGCTGCGGATCGAGTCCCGGGGCCTCAACAAACTATCCATACGGTTTCTCGCTGGGATTCTTTGAGTAAAATTGCACGGCGTTATGGGGTTTCCGTTCGCCAGATTCAATTTTGGAATAACTTAGGTAGAAATGAATCCCCTCGAACGAATCAAAAACTAGTGCTGTGGTTAAGACATTCTTATCATGCGGCTACGGGAAGGTTTCAGGCTGGGCGCTATCAAGTTCAGTCGGGGGATAGTTTGAGTGCAATTGCGCGACGTTATCATATTTCGGTGAGTGCATTGCAAAGTGCTAATCAGCTAAAGGGTTCTGCCATTCGGCAGCATCAGTGGTTGGTGATTCCGGGCTCACATTCGACAACACAAAAATCGATACAAGCGAGCACTCGCAATCCTTCCTTGAGTTCCCCCAAAATAATTACCGTCAGCGCAGGGCAAACTTTATATAGCATTGCGCGGCAACATCGTGTGAGCACACAACAACTTCTAAATTGGAATCATCTGCGTGCCAATGCTACCCTACATGTTGGGCAACGATTGGTAGTTCATTAAAAAGGAGTCGGTACGCGCTTTTCAGAAAAATGATTTTCCTCCAGCACAGGCGGTGCAGTGGGCCCAGGATAATAGCCTGTGGTATGGGTTAGAGTGTTTTCTGAACCGGCAGTAATGGCATAAGGCACTTCACTTAACAGAGTGTATACCGGCGCACTAAACAAAGTGTTTGGCCTGGATGATATTTCGTAGCGTGTTTTTTGCTTCGATGCGTCTTCAAAATTATTGCTAATGATGTTTGTGCCCATCTTCAAACCTAATGCCCTGCAGCAATCCGCAAACTCAGCATAGCGTCCTCGCTTAAGCGCATAAAGGGCTTTTATGGCCTGATGTCGAGTTCGAGTGTGTATATCGCTACCCACATCAAAGCCATTTCCATAGACGGCACACAACAGAGCCCAGAGTAGATTACGTTTCTGAATGCGTTGCTCTTTGTGGCGCTTTGCTGTGGACTCCAGATGATGACACAATTTTACTAAATTAAGTGTGGTAATGCGCAGCGCATGTTCAGCTTTGGGTTTGCGAGAGCTATCCGCTTTTAAGCTCCTCATGGCTTCTTGAATAGGGGCTTGTGCTTCTACAATGGCGGATTCCAATTCCTGCTGTGTTAAATGGTATTTTTGAGGATTGCTGCAACCCTGGTGTTGTTTTCGATCGCGGTATTTTTTATAGAGCTTGTAGCTGTAATGTCCTAGCATCCATCCCAAGCCTGCTAAAGCTAGGGCCACGACAGGGCCACCTCCGAGCGCCAAGAAGCCCATCACTACACCGATTGCAGTGCCAGCTAAAGCCAAGAGCAGGCTAGCGCATAGCCGTAAAAAACTATCGTATCGTTTAGCTCGATATTTAAGTGAAAAAATATTACGAAGATCTTTGTACAGGCTTTTAAAAAACAAAGGCAGTATTAAGACTCCATACACAGAAGCCCCGACAATTTTTAAAATGGGTAGAACAGTCGCAGCATTTGAGATGATGAAAACAAAAGTGGTTCGGGTTTGATTCGCAAACCAATACACTCCAGTGGCTAAGCTAGCGCCAAGACCCGCAAAAAATCCCAGGGTAGCACTGCTCGCAGCAGCAACGATGGATGCTTCCGGTAGGATCAAGGCCGCATGCACAGCGACGGCGGCGACCTCGAGCGTCCAAAAACTTTTCCATTCGATGTGCTTGGTTTCAGCGCTGCTTGTATGGGCCCGAATAAACTGCTCCCGACTGTTTCGTTCTTCCGAAGTCAGCGTTCCATCGAGCTGCACATAGAGCTCCAATAATTCCAAATTAAGGGAATTGATGGCCGCTTGCCCTATTTTTTTTACTAAGTTGGTATCATAGCCTATTTCAAAAACCCATTGTTGAATCTGAGTGCGCAGCCAGGCTTTTTCGGCATGCCCCATGCGCTCAATTTTTTGAGGCACAAGATCTGATCCAAAGCTAAAGCCAATAATGTGGATCAGTTTTTTAAGCTGTAGACATCGAGCTTGAATAGCGAGCTTTTCATTTTTGGTTGCACCGCTGGGCGCTTTAGCGGGTAAAGAGTTTTTTTCAATTTCCCTGAGCCGTTGGTATAAGCTTGGCATACTAGCCTCCTGGTTAAATTCTGGTAGGGTCAGAGTGCTCTAAAGAAGTATATACCACAGAGGGCTAAGTCGTTATTTTTATTGGATGCTCTAAAATTTTTCAGATAGTATGGATTCTTTTTTGAGTAGGGGTTTTAGGCTATGAGTGCACAGCTATTGTCGGGAAAAATCAGCGCCGAGGCCATCACAGAAAAGGTGGCGGAGGGTGTGCGCCAGCGAGCGGCTCAGGGCTTAAAAAAACCAGGGCTGGCAGTAATTTTGGTAGGAAATAATCCGGCTTCCCTGGCTTATGTGGGGCGCAAGCATCGTGCCTGCGAAGCCGTGGGTATTTATTCTGAGTTGCATCACTTGGATGAACACACCTCACAGCAAACGCTGGAAGCCCTGATTGATCGCTGTAATGCCAACCCTGATGTGCATGGGATTTTGCTGCAGTTACCCCTGCCTCTTACTCTGTCGGCTGATTCCCTTTTAGAGCGCATTGATCCGCGCAAAGACGTCGATGGTTTTCATCCCTATAATTTAGGGCGCCTGGTGCAGCGTCGCCCTTTACTCAGACCCTGCACGCCTTATGGGGTGATGAGTTTGTTAAAGCAAACGGGACAAGAGCTCGCTGGCTTGCATGCCGTGGTAGTGGGGGCTTCCAATATTGTGGGTCGACCCATGGCTTTAGAATTGTTGTCTGCGAAGTGTACGGTCAGTATCTGTCATCGCTTTACGCGCGATTTGGGAGCGATAATAAAAACGGCAGACTTATTAGTGGTTGCGATCGGCAAGCCGGGAGTGATTCAAAGTGAGTGGATTAAGCCCGGAGCGATTGTGGTCGATGTGGGTTTTAATCGTTTAGAGGATGGCCGCATTGTGGGTGATGTTGAATTCGATACAGCGAAAGAGCGTGCCGGATGGATTACACCCGTACCGGGTGGAGTGGGATTAATGACAGTAGCGGCTTTGTTAGAAAATACATTGTGTGCGGCGAATGGGATTGATTAAAAAAGGGGCCGCTGGCCCCTTTTTTAATCAGATTGTTGCTTACCAGCGCTCTTTTTCTTTTTTATCTTTCGCCAAGTTTACATTCATGGCGCGTCCTTGAATTTCTTTGCCGTTCATCGTCTGCACAGCTTTTTCCGCTTCTTGCGCGGTAGCAAACTTCACAAATCCAAAACCTCTGGATCGACCCGTTTGCTGATCTTTAATAATGTTGAGTTCCTCAATGGTTCCGCAGCCCTCAAATTCTGCTTTTAATTCATCTTCCGTAATGCCCCAGGCCAAGTTCCCCACAAATAATTTGCTGTTGCTCATACTACTTACCTCATAAGACTCTAA
>JAKFXE010000079.1 GCA_021731545.1 Coxiellaceae bacterium | reverse complement strand
TAAAGAAGCAATAAAATCATCAGTAAAAAGACTTTCTTTTATACTGCTAGATTCTGGATGATTGTCTTCCCATAATTTTCGAGTATTAGCCAATACTTTAATCGCTGTCTGAATAGCATTGTCATACTTAGACTTGTCTCTATTTAGCTCACTTAACTTAATTTTAGATAAGTATGCAAACCTTGGTATTAACTCATTTTGCTCTTTAAACCCTGTCAAGTTCAGCATAAGTTCCATGCCATTATTCTGATGCCAAAAGAATGTTATTTGCTCTAAAGCTATATCCTCCCATATTTCATACAATGACCGCCTGCTTTCATTACAACTCCCCCATCTCATATGGGCTGGCGCATACACCTCATCTTTTTCAATCATAGTTTGGTAATTTGCAATACATTTAGAGAATGCCTCAGCCAAAGCCATTGAATCAAATAAGAAAGAAAAACGCTCTTTAATCGCAGAAATATTTTTCTCTCTTTCAATGCCCTTGTTAGAAAAACCAGGGCTTAGTTTTGACATAAAATTTTTTATTACATTTAGCATTGCCTCTGCTCCTAACGCATACTGTCAGTACTTTTTATATTAGATTAAAAACTCCTAATGACCCTTGCAACATATCTACTTTGGATTCACAAAAAAAAGATGCATGTTAGTAGACTGTTGTTGCGGTATTGAGTGTGGCGCTTGGGATTACGAATCTTGTGAAAGTCGGTTTCCAAGAAATCCATAAAGTATCGGGCAATTTCCTTCACAAATGGAACTACTCCTTTTTCTTTGGGTTTTTCCTGATTACTAATAGCTGTCTTCATCCCTAGAATACTCAATTTATTTCCTACTTTTGAGCTGACACAACGCGAAGGTAATCTATGCCGAAGCGTCTTGCCTTAAATGCAGCGATCTTGAAGTTGATTATGCACTCTTACATAAGGGGGCCTGCCAAGTTAATATCGAATGATCCTCTGACATGCTAACTTCCAGTACGCACTGTTTCAACTTATATTATCTTTGAAATTTGAGGGGTGTTACATAACCCATCAAAAACATGGCTCCCCGGGACGGGTTTGAACCGCCGACCAAGTGATTAACAGTCACCTGCTCTACCACTGAGCTACCGGGGATCGGTTGTGGAAGGGTGGTATGGTAATGGGCTCTTTAAATGGGGTCAATCACTATCTTTATTTTGTAGCGGCAATTTAGAAATGTCACCTTGAGTTAAGTCTCGGATAGCCTAAGGCCGTTATTCAATAACCAGGGGAGAGGCGATGCTGGAGGGACTATTACTGATGAGCGCTAAAAAGATAGAACGGGTGGGTGTGATCAAGCAAACAGTCGAAAAGGACTTAAGCCAGCGAGAGGCTTGTCAGCGTTTGAAGCTTTCCAAAAGGCAGGTGATCCGACTGGTTAAAAAATATCGCCAGAAGGGGCCTTCGGGCTTTGTTTCAGGAGATCGAGGACGTGCGAGTAAGGGTCAGCACAGCGAGACGACTAAATGCATGGCCAAACAGCTTGTGCAAGCTCGCTATGCCGATTTTGGCCCCCGTTATGCGGTAGAGAAGCTGTTGGAGTGTCATCAACTGCGCATCAACAAAGAAACGCTGAGGCAGTGGATGGTAGAGTGGTCTTTATGGAAAGCCAGGCGCCCTAAAAAATTAAAATCACATGGCATGATTTATGCCTATTAAAACTTAATTAAACGCCTTCCCATGGCGGATTTTTGAAAAATTCAATTGGATTGGTAACGCGAATTCCATTCTGTTCAAATGAGCGCGCTAATTTTCCAACAATTTGTATGGTTTGTTTTGGTTTCAATAATTGTTGATAGTACTTTAATGAAGAAGATATTTCGCTGTCTTTCAATTTTACTTCAATTAAATCTATTACTTTTCCATCAATCACCGTGACAAAATCAACCTCCCTGTCATCACGATCGCGAATGTAATGTAAACTACAACGTTCACCAAAATAATCTTCTCTAAATTGTAATCGTTTTAATAAATGCGTTGCAACCAGATTTTCTAATCTTACTGCAGGATCGTTTTCACAATCCGCATTGTCATAAAAATATACTTTGACAGGTTTTTGAATACCTCGGGGAATATTTTTAGTAAGCGGATATATTGGAAATAATAAATATAAGCGCTCAAATAAACTCAACCATGATTTAGCTGTTTTCGGCGCAATTTCTAAATCACGCGCCAAATTTGAAAATGAAATCATGCTGCTTACACGCTCACGCAACGCATCAACAAATAACGGAAGCAACTGAATCTCGCGAATATTCGCAAGATCTCGTACATCTTCGCGAATTACTCGCAAAAAACGTTCAACACGCCAGCGACTTGCTTCACGTTTATCTGCATGAATAAATGGTTCAGGAAAGCCACCCACTGTCATAAGACGATCATATGCTTCTATTTGAGAAATTTTTGCAGGATGTTCGTCCAATGTAAATGGATGGAGACGCCAATAATGATATCGTCCCATTAATGAATCTCCACCACGACGATACACATCCAATCGCGCAGAACCTGTTACTAAGTATTGCTGGTGTTCAGGTTTAGTGTCATAAACACCTTTAATCCATCGCTTCCATCTTGGATATTTATGCAATTCGTCGAACACAATCAATTGATCGCCTTGTGGCCACTGATTTTTTAAAATAATTTTGCGGTCGCTGTCTAAATCTAAATTTAAATACCGACTTTTTTTATAATCATGGCATATACTTTTGCTTAATATGGTTTTCCCCACTTGGCGTGGTCCGCCAATAAAAACCATTTTCTTTTTTAGGTCTTGAAGAATAAAGGGCTCAATATAACGTTTCATGGTAAATCAACCGATTACAGCTTTTATGGGCTTGCGACGGAAATGTCCTATAGTCATAATCTGCCGCGGCAAATTGGTAATATAGGTCATTTCTGCCGCGAATACAACATTCTACATCAAAACAGCCTTGATTCGCGTCATAGCCGTTTTTAATTTCTCAAGGCTCGTAGCATAGGAGATGCGTAGATGGCCGGGTGCGCCAAATTCGGTGCCGGGTACAACGGCGACATTGGCTTCTAGCAGTAATTTTTCTGCAAAGTCGATGTCATTTTTAATGCCCAGGCGTTTCATGCATTCACTGACATCGGGAAAAGCATAGAAAGTTCCATCGGCGGCGGGGCAGCGAACGCCGGGTATTTCATTTAAGGCGGCATAGACAAAATCATGTCGCTCTTTATAGGCCTTAACCATCATCTCAATACTGCTTTGATCTCCCGTCAAGGCTTCTACCGCTGCTTTTTGGGTAATGGAGCAGGGGTTGGAGGTGCTTTGTGATTGGATTTTTTTCAGAGCGGCAACAATGGTTTTCGGGCCGGCCACATAGCCTAAGCGCCAACCGGTCATCGCATAGGCTTTGGAGAGTCCATTCACTACGAGCGTGCGGTCTTTAAGTTCAGGGCATACATTAAGAAGGTTGTGGTAATTCTTTTGATCCCACATAATATGTTCATAAATATCATCGGTTACGACCACAACTTGAGGGTGTTTCGCTAAAATGGCCCCTAAGGCTTTTAGTTCATCGGCGCTGTAGCTAATGCCGGTAGGATTGCTGGGGCTGTTTAGAAAAATAAGACGAGTATTGGGTGTGATGGCGGCTTCCAGCTGGGCGGGGGTGATTTTATAGCGGCTTTCAAAGTCGGTATGAATAAAGACAGGTTCCGCATCGGCGAGCTTCACCATATCGGGGTAGGAGACCCAATAGGGGGCGGGGACGATGGCTTCAGTGCCTTCTTCAAGCAGGGCCTGGCAAATATTGTAGAGCACTTGTTTGGCGCCGCAGGAAACCATGATTTCGTCGCCTGCATAGTCCAGTTGATTTTCTTGTTTAAATTTGGCCGCAATGGCTTTTTTTAAGGCGGGAATGCCATCCACCGCGGTGTATTTAGTGAAGCCTTCTTGAATGGCTTTGATGGCCGCTTGTTTAATGTGTTCGGGAGTGTCGAAATCAGGTTCTCCCACGCTGAGATTGATAATGTCTTTGCCTTCTGCAATCAGCTCATTGGTGCGAGCGCTGATGGCGAGAGTGGCGGAAGGCTTTACTTGTTGAACTCGGTGCGTGAGCTTAAGCATGTTATGATCCCTGGTCTGATATCAGCGATACAGTTTAATGGCTTTTTAATTTATGGCTAGCCCCTTGAACGATCAATTCCACTTAAAATCGAGCTTTTCTCCCGCAGGAGATCAGCCTGCGGCTATCGAAGCTTTGATTACGGGCTTAAACGACGGCTTGGCTTATCAAACCCTTTTGGGCGTCACAGGCTCCGGTAAAACCTTCACCATCGCGAATGTGATTCAAGCGGTGCAACGTCCCACGCTTATTTTGGCGCCGAATAAAACCTTGGCGGCTCAACTCTACAGCGAAATGCGCGAATTTTTTCCCCACAACGCGGTGGAATATTTCGTTTCCTATTATGATTATTATCAACCGGAAGCCTATGTGCCCGCCTCTGATACCTATATCGAAAAAGATTCTGCAATCAATGAACATATTGAACAGATGCGCCTGTCGGCCACTAAGGCTTTATTGGAACGTCGGGACTGCGTGATTGTGGCGACGGTTTCTGCCATTTATGGCTTGGGGGATCCCCAGTCTTATCTCAGTATGGTATTGCATTTAAGTCGGGGAGAGCGCATCGATCAGCGCCACATTCTGCGGCGTTTGGCGGAAATGCAGTATAGGCGCAATGATGCCGATTTTGCTCGAGCCACTTACCGGGTGCGAGGGGATGTTATTGATGTCTATCCGGCGGATTCGGATTCAGAAGCGCTGCGCATTGAACTCTTTGACGATGAAGTAGAATCTTTAAGCCTATTTGATCCTTTAACCAACAAGCTATTAGAAAAAATTCCTCGAGTAACACTGTATCCAAAATCTCATTATGTGACGCCGCGCGCCAAGCTGATGGAAGCGGTGGAGCTGATTAAAGTAGAGCTTAAAGAGCGTTTGGCGCTGCTTCGAGAGCAAAATAAATTACTGGAAGTTCAACGACTTGAGCAGCGAACTCAATTTGATCTCGAGATGATTGTAGAGCTGGGATATTGCTCTGGCATTGAAAATTATTCCCGGCTTTTGTCGGGGCGCAAAGCGGGAGAGCCCCCACCGACTTTATTTGATTACTTGCCTAAGGAGGCTTTGCTGGTGATCGATGAATCTCACGTCACGATTCCGCAGTTGGGCGCGATGTATAAGGGTGATCGAGCTCGTAAGGAAAATTTGGTGAATTATGGATTTCGCTTGCCTTCTGCCTTGGATAATAGACCTCTGCGTTTCGATGAATTTGAGGCCTTAGCACCCCAAAGTATTTTTGTCTCAGCCACTCCTAGCCTCTATGAGGCGGAACACAGTGCTGCGGTGGTGGAGCTTTTGGTCAGGCCTACGGGTTTGGTGGATCCGGAGGTAGAAATTCGTCCTGTCGCCACGCAGGTGGATGATTTACTTTCTGAAATACAAAAACGCGTAGAGCTCAATGAGCGTGTTTTGGTGACGACCCTAACAAAGCGTATGTCCGAGGACTTAACGGAGTATCTGGCTGAGCATGGAGTCAAGGTGCGTTACCTGCATTCGGATGTGGACACTGTGGAGCGTGTGGAGATTATTCGAGATTTGCGCACGGGGATATTCGATGTCTTGGTAGGCATTAATTTATTAAGAGAAGGCCTTGATTTACCAGAAGTTTCTCTGGTCGCTATTTTGGATGCAGACAAAGAAGGTTTTTTACGTTCCGAGCGCTCTTTAATTCAGACCATTGGGCGAGCGGCGCGTCATTTAAGAGGCAGGGCGATCTTGTATGCAGATCGCATCACAGGTTCCATGCAGCGGGCTTTATCTGAAACGCAGCGTCGTCGTGAGATTCAAGAGGAATACAATAAGGCGCACGGCATTACGCCTAAAGGCATTGAGAAGGCGATTTATAATATTATCGAAACTTCCGAAAAGCAGTCCGGTAGGGCAGAAGAAGAGGGTGCTCAGTATGCTCGCATGACGCCGAAGGAGCGTTTAAAGATTCTTAAGAAGTGGGAAGAGCAGATGTATCGCCATGCGAAAAATTTAGAATTTGAGCAAGCGGCTAAACTCAGAGATGATATCGGCCAATTGCGTCAGCGAATTTTAGAGGAGAAATAAGATGCTGGGATTTAGTTTAGATCAATGGATTATCAATGCCGGTTATTTTGGTGTTCTGGCTATTATTTTTATTGAAACAGGCTTATTTGTGGGTTTCTTTTTGCCGGGTGATAGCCTTTTATTTGCCGCAGGTTTGTTGGCCTCTCAGCAGGTCTTTAAGCTGAGCATTCTCATTCCTGCGGCCATTGTGATGGCCATTTTGGGTTATACCCTGGCCTATTATTTTGGGGAAAAGCTGGGGCATTGGCTGATGCAGCATAAAGACACTTGGTGGTTTAAGAAACGTTATCTGAAAGAGGCTCATCTTTTTTATGAAAAGCATGGTGCAAGTGCCTTGATTTTAGGTCGATTAGTTCCAGTCGTTCGCACTTTTTTACCCATTGCTGCTGGCATGGCAGAGATGCCCTGGAAACGCTACATGAAGTGGAATATTTGGGGTGGGATTATTTGGGTGTCTGTGGTGACGCTCGCGGGTTATTTTTTAGGCCAGCGTATCCCGAATGCGCAGCATTATATTTTGCCGATCAGCCTGTCCATTATTGCGATTTCCCTAATGCCAGCCGTGTGGCATCTTTGGAAAACCAAAAAATAGAGCTCGCGTGGCATTGATGCGCCGGACTTTTCATGAGTCTCCAGTATTAGTGCTTATTTCTTGCGCCTGAGTACTCAGACCCTTAGAATGCACGGGCTTTATAGTTTATTAGACATGAATGGAATAATCAGGATGAGTAAAAATATAGTGGTGCTCGGGACCCAGTGGGGGGACGAGGGCAAGGGAAAAATTGTCGATTTATTAACGGATCGCGTTGCGGCGGTGGTGCGCTTTCAGGGAGGGCATAACGCAGGGCATACCTTAATTATTGAAGGTAAGACCACGATTTTGCGATTAATTCCCTCCGGCATTTTAAGGGAAGGGGTCTTAAGTCTCATTGGCAATGGAGTAGTTTTCTCCCCAGAGGCTTTCTTAAGTGAGGTGATGGAGCTTGAGGCCAGGGGGGTTCCGGTTCAAGAGCGTTTGCGCATTAGTCCTGCCTGTTCTCTACTCCTGCCTTATCATGTGGCCTTAGACAAGGCACGTGAAGCGGCTTTGGGTCAGCAAAAAATTGGCACCACGGGGCGCGGTATAGGGCCAGCCTATGAAGACAAGGTGGCGCGTCGAGGCCTGCGCTTGGTAGATTTGTTGCATCCCAAATTAATGGCTGAAAAATTAATTAAGTTAGCGGAGTATCATAATTTTCAATTGGAGCAGTATTATCACCAGCCCGCTATTCCGGTGACTGAAGTACTCGATCTTTTAAATCAAGCCGCTGAAAAAATAACGCCTTTACTGAGTGATGTCACAGAGCTCTTAACGCAATTTCGGCGCCAGGGAAAAAACATTTTATTTGAGGGTGCACAGGGCGCAATGCTGGATGTCGATATGGGCACCTATCCTTTTGTGACCTCTTCCAATACCAGCGCAGGCGCGGCTTCTACGGGCAGTGGTTTTGGCCCTTGTTATTTGGATGGCGTTTTGGGGATTACTAAAGCCTATACTACGCGCGTGGGTTCAGGTCCTTTTCCCACTGAATTGCAGGACGAAGTAGGGCAGCACATTGCGGAGCGCGGCAAAGAGTTTGGTTCTGTCACAGGACGTCCACGCCGTTGTGGGTGGTTTGATTTATTAGTGATGAAACGTTCCATTGAGATCAATAGCTTATCTTCCATAGCTTTATTAAAAAGTGATGTTTTAGATGAGCTCGATGTTATTAAAATTTGTACGGCTTATCGCTACCGCGATCAAACTTTAACGAGCTTGCCCTTCGATCCTGAAATTTTAAAGGAATGTCAGCCTATTTATGAGGAAGTGCCGGGTTGGAAGTGCAAAACCTTTGGCATGACCGACTATGAAACTTTGCCCAAAGCACTACTGAAGTATATCGCTCGTTTAGAAGAACTCTGTGGAATTCCAATTACACTGATTTCTACAGGTCCTGAGCGGCATCAAACGATTATCTTGAAGGACCCTTTCAAATAGTCGTTGGCAAGCTCAGAGCATTCGGCTAGACTCTCCCAGCTCACACTTCTGGAAAAAGGATTTCAGGTGAAAAAATTACTCCCCCTATTTTTGGCGCTCTCTTTGGCAGAACCTGCTTTTGCTGCGCAACATTCCAATTACGAAACGACTGATTTTGATACTGAGGGTTCTCGGGCTTATGAGCTGAACACGACTTCCCCAAGCTCAGCGATCCCCAGCCCCGGCTTAACGTCTAACGTGGCTGTTAATGGAGAGGGCAATCCCAGTATGGATTGGAGCTATCCTTGGCTAACGGGCTTTAGTCGTGCGGAAGTGGGTGATGGTTTAGTGGTGGGTACACAGTTGGGCTTAGCTTCGGGCATGGCAAGCATGATGTTTCCGCCAGGCACAGGTTTTGAGACCCGTGGCGTAGGCCTTGGGGGCTTAGCGGGGTTACATCTTGGCTATGGTTATAGCTTTCACAATCAGGTGTACTTAGGTGCTCGGGCCTATGGTAACTTTGAGCGAGTCAAGTATATTTCGACCGAACAAGATCCTAACACCACTTTTCAAATTGGAAATAACTATGGCTTTGTTTTCTTGCCAGGTTATCACTTAAGCCCCAGCAATTTAGTTTACGGAAAGTTGGGTTATAACCGAGCTTACCTTAACTTCGTCGCAGGCACCGGCGGTTCAAGTTGGCAAAATAGTGCGGACTATGGTTTTGGTTTTAAGCAGGCCTTGAGTGATAATCTTTCCTTGGGTTTGGAATATGATTGGCTATACTATCATAAGCCGTTGGCTGCTAATACGGTGATGGGGATCAGTGGAAGCACGACGGCAAATTATAGCCAAAAATGGTATCTGTTAAGCTTGGATTATCAATTGGGCAGCATTAAAGATCGTAGCAGCCATCAGCCTGAGCTGCGGTTTACAGGGCCTTATTTAGGCTTCAATGCAGGTGTACGGACACAGGCGCTTCGAGATGAATGGACGGATGGCAATCCGGAGTCCAATGATATTTTCCAAGCCAATGGCACTTTTGAAAGCATTAAAGTAGGCTATGGTTATCAAATGAGCCCCTGGTTCTATTTGGGTGCTGAAATTTTTGCGGGTAGTGCGCAGCAAGTAGAACCTGTGCAATTTAACAGTGCCTTTAATAAAGAAAAACAAAGCTTGGGTGCTAGTCTTTTGCCGGGTTATATCATCGACGAGAGCAATCTTTTGTTTATGCGTATTGGCTACATTCGAACTGGTTTTCAGGGATTGGTGAACTCAGGGAATGGATCTATATACAGTAAACAAGCCAATGGTGTTGAGTTGGGTCTGGGCTATGAAGCCGCTTTAATTCAGGCCTTAAGCCTCGTGATTGAGTATGATTACAATCGCTATGCGGAAATTAAAGGTTTTAATCCTACGGCTAGCATTACTAATAATTATACCATTCAAGACAATATGATGAGCTTAGGCCTGAATTATCGTTTTGCGCTCTGATATATAATAATGCTGCTTTAATCGATAAAAGGATTAATTAGCGTTAACTCACAATCACTAAAATCACGAATATTGCGAGTCGCTATTGAGAATCCGTGCGCGCGTGCTATGGCGGCAATTTGACCATCCAAAACGCTGAGTGGCCGCCCTAATTCTTTTCTTTGGCCCATAATTTTTCCATAAAAATGTGCTGCATTCTCATCAAAAGAAAGAATTCGATGTTTGAAAGCATTTACAATGGCTTTATTAAATACGGTTTCAAGTGAATTTCGACGCTTTCCTTCAGACAATATGTTGAGCCCATAGGATATTTCAGCAATAGTAATGCTTGTTATGAATAACTCTGTTGTTTTTTGTCGATCGAACCAGCTTACCACGGCATTAGAGGGGGTTGTTTTCATCATTTCGGAAATAATGTTGGTATCTATCAATATCATTCACTGAAATCCATTGGATTGTGGGGGTGGCGCTGATTTGGAATATTCAAATCAATACCATTTTTTACCCCGAAGTGCTTTTGAAATACATCGCTAATGCGCTCTGGCGCCTCGACTACTTGACAAATAATTTGGCGGACTTCCTCCTCCATGGAGACGCCATGTTTTGCAGCCCGAATTCTCAAGTTTTCGTAAATCGTATCATCTAATTTTCTAAGACTGATGTTTGCCATCGTAGACCCCTGTGCTAATGAGCTTAGCAAACGATAGCACATGCTAGCGTTGATAGCAAGTGCTAGCACATCATTTTTTAGGGTCTTTTTTAGGGTCTTCTGCTTGGTGCCGAGAAGAGGACTCGAACCTCCACAGGGTTTCCCCCACAAGTACCTGAAACTTGCGTGTCTACCAATTTCACCATCTCGGCTTGAGGGCACACTCTAAACAGGGGGGCTGGCCTTGTCAATTCTAGTTCTTAGGATGCTTTGTAGCGCCTAAATTTGGGTAAGCAATAACAGCAAAGCCCCACGCCGATGATGCACAAAACGCCCCCTGAAACGACTGAAAACGTAACCCCAAAAGCGGCGGCAATTAAACCCGCTTCGGTGTCGCCTAGTTTAGGCCCGCTTAAATAACTGATCATTTCAATGCCGGCTAAACGACCTCGATACTGTGTGGGAATAGTTTCATTCCACATAATGCTGCGATAAATGCCACTCACTCCATCAAAAGCACCGGAGAGCATTAAAAAAAACAAAGCCAGCCAGAGTTCGGTAGACAGCCCGAAAAAAACAATGGAAAGTCCCCATAAAGCTGCAGCGATGGCAATGGCAATTCCATGGAGTTTAACGCGAGCCCAGCCGCCGTAAAATGAGATGAGCAAAGCTCCGACTGCAGGGGCTGAGTATAAGAGCCCTAGAGTATTGGCCCCTCCAAAAGAAAGTGCAATGGCGGGAAAGAGCGCAGTGGGCATACCAAAAACCATGGCGGTGAAGTCGACCCAGTAGCTTCCCATTAATTCTTGACGTGAAAGTGCATACTTAAAGCCCTTTAGCAAAGAATTCCAGGTTGAAAGATCTTCTGTGAGCGTAGGTTTTGGAATAGCACTCATCATCAATAATGCGGCCACTGAGATGAGAAAACTAAAACAATCGGCAGCATAAGTGGCTACAATTCCAAAATGGGTGATGACCAAACCCGCAACAGCGGGACCTACGATCATTCCAATGCTATAGCGTAAGCTGTTCAGTGATCCTACCAAGGGGTAATCTTCTTTGCGCACGATTTGCTGTACTATGCTTTCCATCGCGGGGCGATGTAAACCATTCACGGCAGACATTAAAGGGCTGACAATAAAAAGCACCCAGAGCAGAGGTTTGTCGAGGCTCGCATTCCAGAGTAACAAAAAACAACCCAGTGCCATCAGGGCTTCAGAAATCAGCAGTAAAGTGCGCCGATGATGGCGATCGGCTAAGACACCGCCCAGAAGTGCTGTAATCAATAAGGGCAGCAATTGCGCTAAACTTAATAAACCCACCATCAAGGTGGAATGCGTTTGATGATAAATCTGGTAGGGCAGGGTTACGCCCGTCATCATGCTGCCAAAAAAAGAAATAAACTGCCCTATGTAAAGCAAACGATAATTAGGATTGTGCCGCAGTACCGAAAGATTAATCAGATGTTTCATGGGGTTTTATGTGAAAATCCCTCTATAGGACTTCGCTCAACTCATTTTCAATAATAAATTTTTCGTCTTTTACTTTAAGGCCATAGACTTGAGCTAGGGAGTAAATAATGAAGCTTAGAATGGCGATGGCTACAAAATCCCAGCCAAAGGGCAAGATATTTTTTCCATGACCAAAGCTCCCCAGATAAGAGAGTTCTGCTAAAAAACCCAAATAAGGCAAGAACCACCAACCATTTTTAAAGTGCAGGCTTATGCTGCGCCCCTGTGTACTGAACTTATAGGCAAATAAAACCACATAGCCCACGAGTATGGCTATAAGCATTTTGGAGACCACATCCCAGCCGGTCCAAAAAATAATGAGATTACAGGCATAAAAAGCTAGAAAACTGACAAGATTTGCCGCAGGTACTCGAAAAGGGCGGCGTTGCTCGGGAAGGCTTTTGCGCAAAATCATCAGTGCCAAAGGCCCCACCGTATAGGCAAAAATAAGGGAAGAAACTAAAAAGCTCATCATGCTTTGCCACGTCGGAAAGGGCAAAAATAAAAATAGGCCAATGACGTAATTTAAGAGCAACATGCGTGCAGGAACTCCAAAGCTGTTTAGCTTCGTCAGGGCTTTGGGAAAATAACCATTTTTACCTAAAGCATAACCTAAGCGCGCTGTGGCTCCCGTAAAAACAAGCCCGGTACCATAAGGTGAAATGGCGGCATCGATAAACAAAATTTTAGTCAGCCAAACGGCACCTAAAGCAGTGGCAATTCCCGCAAAAGGTCCTGCATCTCCTGTAAAACTCAAGCTAGACCAACCTTGAGCAAAACTGGCGGGCTCTAGGGCACCTACAAAGGCAACTTGTAAGAGTACATACAGAATGATGCAGATAATGAGGGCGCCTAAAATAGCAAAGGGTACATCGCGCTGTGGATTTTTGGCCTCAGCCGCTAATTGAATAGCGGGGTTGTAGCCAATAAAGGAAAAGATAACACCTGCCGAAGGCAGCGCCATTAAAATACCCTTTAAACCCGTGGGTGCAAATTGCTGTGCAGTAAAATTATGAGGATGAAAATCTAAAAACAGTAAAATACTTAAGGTGAGTATAGGAACCAAAAGTTTCAGACTCACCACAAAATTATTGGCATGTGCCAATAATCTAACACCTGCGATATTGAGTAAGCACATCATAAACATAAGAACAGCTGCCATAGCCATTCCAGCCAGTGTCAGCACCGTCACTCCATCAACGTCTTGCATCAACCAAGGCAAATAATTGCTTGCATAGTGTAAGAGGGCCAGTGTTTCAATGGGAGCGACAGCGGCGGCCGCTAACCAAGCAATCCATCCAATGGTAAAGCTGGCCAAGGTGCCGTGACTAAATTGTAAGTAACGGACCGTACCGCCAGCAATGGGCAACATGGCGCCGAGTTCTGCATAGGTCAGCGCAATCACAATCATAATCAGGCCGCCGATGGCCCAGGCCAGAATCGCGGCAGGCCCTGCGATCTGAGCTGCAAAAAAAGGCCCCAACAACCAACCCGAACCAATAATGCCACCGACGGCACAAAATAACAGACTCACGGGCCCCAGACCCCGCTTAAAACTCATGCTAGCTTCCTGATATGGATTAAAAAAAAGAACAAGAAGTCTAGCATTCTTGGCCCTCTTTGGGCAATCAACAGGCTTTGGGTGTAAAAAATTAAGAA
>JAKFXE010000064.1 GCA_021731545.1 Coxiellaceae bacterium | reverse complement strand
AGCTAATAAAGCGCTGCTGCTCTTTAAAATAATTAAGCATGTGCGGCCCACAAACACCACTTTCTACAAAAACCTTATATCGAGGCATAGTAGTAGCCAACATCAAAATTTGACCCTTTCTTTGATAAGGAGCCTTGGCTATGCACGTTTTTGTGTAGCTCAGGCGAAAAGAGGGCATTGCAAGCACATTCCTCTCACCTGCCATTTTGCTACCCCACGTATAATACCAATCAAAAATACGGCAAAAATGCTGATCCAAGCTTAAATGTTTCGCAATACCATAACCACCCCCATGCTGAGATAGCAATAACTTCGTACCATTAAGCTCCACATTATGAGCGGCCCACAAGTCAAAAATATTGCGATAATTTATGGAGAAGGCTGTCAATATGATTTTGGGAGGTCGCGGAGATATACGAAGAGCGACTTGACGCATTCTTTCGTAATTCTCCAAATAGAGCATTGGCATTTCATCGCAAAGAAGCTCGTTCAATAATTCCTCGAAAGCGTTAACGGGCTGAGACAAGGAGATTGATCTTCGCATACCTATGTTCGGCTTAGTTTCATGTGTAAATATTTTCTTGCCATGAAAAACATAAGGAAATTGCAAAAGGCTTAACTGCAGCTTAATCTGATTCCACGCACTGAGATATAGGCTCCCAGCAAAAACAACTCGCGCGTTTAATTTTCCAACAAGCCTAGGGTAGTGTTCAACCAAGCAAACAGCCATCCCCTGACGAACAAACAACTCAAATCCCTTTGAAAACTGTCGCTTCATCTCACCGCTTATTCTTTTTAGAATATTTGGCTTATCACTAAAGTTATTTTTTTGGAGAATTGGGTAATTCAATTTTTCATAGGGAATTATATTTAGTTTTTCTATAATGCGAGAGTAGAGATAAAGGTTATAATCGTCCCATGCAAAAGAAACTGGTTTTTTTGGATAACGTGGCGATGTATCGCAAATATAAGTGGCACTCAATTCTTTACATTCACAAGCAGTTAGAATTGATAAATACCTATCATAAAGGGCGTCTATAAAGTTTCGAAGCCAGAACCCTATAACAATCCTCCAATAACGCTCAGAGTAATTTTTCTGATGAATACTATTCAAAGAGGAACTTAATACTGACAAGTATTTTTCATAAACCTCTTCTATATATTTGACGTCTTCATAAAGTTTTCTTCTATCTTCCCAGTGATAATTTAATGTTTTATGATCAAGCGGTTCCCACAGGGCTCGAGCACGATACTCCTTGCACCACTCGCCCAGAAAAACAACGGGGCCCTCTATTTTCCAATAGCGCTGATCCGCTGTTAATGCTAAAAATGCCATTTTAAATTCCTAATCCACGTAGTTACATTTAATAAAGGAACTTAAAATTGATAACCCTGCATCAGAACTTTTTTCAGGATGAAATTGACAGCCTAATAAATTTTCTTTCTTTATCATTGCCACTATTTCTAGGCCCTCATGATCACACGTGGCTAAAATATTTTTAGGGTCTTCAGGAAGCACATGATAAGAGTGAACAAAATAAAACGCTTTTGAACCTACACTAGCTTTTGCCATAGAACGATCACATGATTTAACTTTTAATTGATTCCACCCTATGTGCGGTACTTTTCTCAAAGAAAGAAAACTGCCATCTTGATCAATACGGATCACTTTACCAGGAATAATATTTAACCCTTGATGGGGGCCAAATTCCTCAGTTTCGGTTAACATAAGCTGCATTCCTAGGCATATCCCCAAAAAAGGCCGCCCAGAAGCCGCATAAGCATTAATAGGCTCAATTAAGCCCCGACTTTTGAGTTCTCGCATGGCAGCGCCAAAAGCGCCCACCCCAGGTAACACCAAACAATCCGCATGCAATATGCCTCGCCCGTCTTTTACAATTTCAACTGAAGCACCACAATATTCTAGGGCCTTCGAAACACTCAACAAATTATTTATGCCATAATCAACAATAGCTACTTTTTTCATAATTAAACTTCAAACCACCCTTACAAGTAATCCTGAATTTACAGCAAATTGTCGCAATCCTTGAACTGTACAATGTTTATAATGAAACGACGTGGCCACCGCTACAGCACTTGCGCCGCCTAAACGAACCGCCTTTCTTAGATCATCCGGAACGCCCAACCCACCACTTGCTATGACTGGAATTGAGACAGCGCTTGAAACTGCATTAATTAATTCTATGTCGAAACCTTTGCGCGTGCCATCACGGTCTATGGATGTTAAAAGAATTTCGCCAGCTCCCAGCATGGCCCCCTCTCGAGCCCAATCAACGGCATTTATTCCTGTTAGTTCTCGACCATTGTCGGTGAAAACATGCCACTCATTATCACCAACTTTCATGGCCTCCAAAGACAGCACCATACATTGGGAACCAAATCTTTCGGCAACGTCTGAAATTAATGTTGGATTTTTAACAACTGCTGAATTAATAGCTACCTTATCGGCCCCTGCACGCAGTAATTCATTGACATCATCAACTGAGCGTATCCCACCACCCACCGTCACAGGAATGAAAACGTTTTCAACCGTACGCCGAACCAAATCAACCAACTGATTACGGCCATATAAGGAAGCCACAGCATCCATATAAATTAGCTCATCAGCCCCTGCTTTGTAGTAAAGATGAGCGAAATGCTTCGGATCACCAATAACCCTCAGGCCTTCCAAATGCACCCCCTTGATTAAATTAGGGCTTTTTATATCTAAACGAGAAATAATTCGAATATTTGCCATAAAATGCGTGGCCCTAAATTGAAACCCTATCCTTCACGAGCAATAGGATCAAAACTGTTCTCCAATTTATGCCTTAAGAACCACCTTCCATTTTCATACTTCCATAAATGTGGGGAACGAAAATTATCGGCCAAGCAATTAAAATACTCCCTGGTCATCTGTGGCTCTTCAAAGTTGTTTACTGCTATGGGGAATTTTTCTGGCTCTATACTGAGATAATTAAATATTTCCTCAGAAAAACGTTCTGGAAATTCATGATCAAATCGATTAACAAGAGCCACCCCCTCTTCACGCGTGATATCACCGGAGCGAATTTCCTGCGCAGCATCATAACTCGCCCGCCCCAGACCAAACTTAATGCCTGTTGTATAATAATGAAAATCATCGATTCGATCATCGATACTATTATATTTGCTATAGGTCCCTGGTGTACGCTCCGGCGATGCCTGAAAACCTCCATGCTCAACCGCATAGTAGTAACAACTCTGAGGGTGCCAACGCAAATAGTAGCCTAAATAATGGACCTCAATTTTTTTCCTCTCAATTAATTCTGGATCTGCCGGCAAATAAGGCAGTAAATCTTGCTGAGCCAAGCCATATGACTCTCTTAACTCTCTCAATGATACGCCCGATAAAAATATTTCATCAGGATTTTCAGCCGTGAAATAAGACCAATCACGCTTAGATTCTTGTGCATTAACAATGGGATTACCATACTCTGCTTCGTTTTCACCGTAAAAAACAAGAGGAAGATCATGTAATGCCGCCATCTTAGGCGCCAATGATTTTTGTCCAAGCATGAACGGCTGAAATGGGTGTAATAAGTTATCAACAGCCAAACGGGTTAATAATCGATGGACCAAACCATTAGGTGTCATTAAATAATTATCGAAACCTGCATGTAGCCAAGATTGAAAATTTTTCCATCCCCAAGTGGTATAAACATGAGGAGCCCAAGTAACCGTTAATGGATGCATACCATATTTATATTTTAAAACATGAGCTGCATAGAAACTATCTTTCCCCCCTGAGCCGGGGACAAGACAATCATAAGATCCGTTTTTGCTGCGATGACGATCACAAAGTTCCATTAAAGCCGCTTCGCGAGAGGCCCAATCTATTCGCCCCTTGTCCTCTGCCAATACACAGGCATCACAGACGCCATCGCTATTAAAATTGATTGTGCCCTTTTTTGTATCCTTGGTATGCTTATGCTCAACGGCAGAGTTAGGCCTTTGATTTGATATGACACACTTTTTACAATATCGAACCTCACTAGGAAGTCCGTATCGCACCTCTAGCGGCGAAGCTGACGCACCAAACTTCAATTTAGATACTCCACTCGGAGAAAAAATCTTAGGCACCATTAACCTCTACTTAAATTACTGTCCATCCACCGTCCACAACCAAGTTATGTCCTGTAACATAAGAAGACAAATCACTGGCTAGATACATAATAGCGCCCCTCAAATCTGCTTCACTAGCCATTCGCCCCAAGAGCACCTTGGCATTATAACGCTCACAAAATTTATCTGCTTGATTCCTCCATATGCCTCCTGGCGTTATGGTATTAACCCTGACCTGGGGAGCAAGTGCTGAAGCCAACCAACGGGTTAAATGAATGATTCCTGCTTTACTGGCCGCATAAGCCGCCGGATTTCCCATGGGAAGGTCTACATATAAAGACATGTCCGGAGCTACCACTCCGTAAATAGAACCAATATTAATCACCGAGGCATGACTTGACTGCTGTAGTAGCTTAGAAAATTGCTGAACTAGAGCAAAGGGCAAGGTTACATTCAAATAAAAAACCCTTTCCCAAGAAGCTGTTTCTTGTTGCTCAAAATCAACCGACCATCCACTGAGCTCACTCGTGCCAACAAAAGCGGCATTATTAATTAAAATATCCAGGGCCCCCACTTTTTCAATGACTAACTTAAGTATTTGCTCTGGCGCATCCTTAAGCTCTAGATCAAACAAAATTGGCCAGATTTTTTGAGGATATTTTTCTGAAAATTGCTGTGCAAAAAGTGATAATTTGTCCTTATCTTTATCTAGCATAAAGACACTCGCACCAAGTTCAGCCAGTACCTCAACGATGGTCTGACCTAAATGTCCTGCAGCACCTGTAACTAAAGCGACTCTTCCTTGTAATGATGATAGCGTTTTTAAAGAAGAGCCCATTCAGGTGCTCCCCTTTTTATTAGAAACATACAAATATTCCGCCACCCTAAAATCCAGTTCAGTATCTATATCAATAGCACGCTCAGCAGGAATACTCACCGCATGTACTCTACCATCGAATAATGAATCATAAGTTAAGACAAAGGCTGGCCGAGCCACATAGGCCACGGTCGTCATATCATACACATATGGTGCAGCCTGTCTATGTTCAGGCCTGACAGAGGCCTCCATGAGCAAAGAGGCCCGAGCTTCAGCATCTAGCTTTACCATATTAAAAAAAGGATTGCGTCGAGCCGCTGTTACTGTGATAACTAAATCAGTGACATTGTTTTTAAATTGAGCAATACACTGTTCAACATCTGAAATTTCACGCAAAGGGGCGGTAGCAGGCAAGCTAACAAAAATGTCGAACAGATTAATGGATTGAACATAATTAATAGCGTGCTGCCAAGCTTTCCATTCGGGGCTATCATCTTCTGCCAGTTCTTTAGGTCTTATAAAGGGTACCAGTGCCCCATATTCTTTAGCAACAGCTGCTATCTCCAGATCGTCCGTAGAAACGTAAACCTCACTAATAGAGGGGCAGGCTTTAGCCAATTCAATGGCATAAGCTATTAAAGGTTTACCTGCAAATGGGCGAATATTTTTTCGCTTAATGCCCTTGGATCCACCCCTTGCAAAAATAAAAGCAACACACCGCATCAAAATGATCCTCAAAAATACTTAATAACATCTTCCTGTGCGCGCTCAAAATCATCCATTCGCCCAATATCTAACCAATACTCATGGATAGGGAACATAGCTACTTTCTGCTTAGCGTCAATAATCTTCTTTAATAGTACAGGCATGTCAATGCACTCAGCTCGCTTAGCAAAGCTTAAAGCCTGCGGAGAAAGCACATAAAAACCTGCATTTACAAAAAAATTATAGACAGGTTTTTCAATCAAGTCTGTTACCTCGGAGCCTTCGAACTTAACCAAACCATAGGGAACTTGAAAATCATATTCCCTGACGCCCACCGTTGCCGCAGCGTCGCTTTCGATATGGAAGTTTAACAGAGCCGAGAAATCAACCTTTGTCAATAAATCACCATTCATCACTAAAACTGGAGAAGATTGTGTCGGCAAATAACCTAACGAACCTGCGGTACCCAAAGGCTCCTCCTCCCTAACATAGTTAATTTCAACACCCCATTTCTCACCATTACCAAAATACTGCTCTATCATTTCTGACTTGTAATGTACTGAAAAGTAAAATCGATAAAATCCATTAGCAATAAAAGTCTCTAGAATATTCTGCAAAATAGGATGTTGGCCTACTTTCAACAAAGGCTTGGGGGTATCATACGTTAATGGTGACAGTCGCTTTCCATAGCCCCCCACCATAATAAGTACTAAATTTTCATTTTTTTTTGGTTGCGCAATATTCTCTAGAGTTTCTACTCCAACAATTCTACCCGCATCATCCACCAGAGGCATTTGAATTAACTTATGCTTTTCTAACAATATTAAAATCTTTTCTCGAGAAGAGCCTTCGGGGGTAACTACCGGCATTATGTTCATAATGGCAGAGACTGGTTCTGTCAATTTTATGTTTTTTATAAGCCCACGTCTAATATCGCCATCCGTAATCAATCCTAATAATTTTTTATTTGAATCAACAACAATAGCGACCCTTATAGAAGCTTTATCAATAACTTTGATTGCCATCTCAATGGTACATTCGCGTGATATAAGTGCCTCTTGCCAATTCTTAATCATAGAGTCTGGTTTCCTAAAATTTCCGGTTTTCAAAAAATTCAAAAAGAAGGGGGAAATTTGCGCAAGGAGGCAGGAATAACTTTTGTATTAGCCTTAATATTTCTAACAACTGATGATCCACAACCAATAACAGCATTTTCTTCGATTACAATCGAATTAGCGATAACCGCTCCCGCGCCAATATAAACACCTTCACCGAGCTCTACATCTCCACAAATTATAGCCCCAGGAGACAAATGCACATGTCTACCAATTTGCGCATCATGATCAACAATACAGCCCGTGTTAATAATACTATTCTCACCAATGACCACGCCGGGTTGCACCACAGCACCCGCCATAATCTGCACGCCCTGGCCTAAAGTTACGCTCGACGCTATTACAGCAGAAGGGTGGGTAATGGTAAAAAAACTGTAGCCCTGGCTCACAAATTTTTCAAACACTGAAATTCGCAACTTACTGCCGGGAAGCTGACCCACAGCATTCACTAGCCATATACTATCAGGAGGATAGTCCTGTATAAGTTCATCATTCGCCAATATAGGGATAGTTAAGTCATCTAGTGCCGAATGGCCATCGGGCGCTACCGCTCCCAAGATTTTCCCGCCCAGAAGAGCAATTGCCTCAACCAGCACTTTTGCATGCCCTCCCGCACCCAATAAAATAAGCGGCCTCATTCCTCTATCTCCTCACCCGGCTCATAGTTCCTGGTCGCAGACTTTTCTAATAGGCCCCAATAACACTGAGGCGACATACCCCCACCTGGCCGTTGAATAATAAGCTTATCAGAACTAAAGACCTCGCCTTCTTTAATAAGCTGAGATGCCATAATACTTTTTCGAGCAAGCTCCCGAGTCTCCATTTCGCCCGATGTAATCCCTTTGAATGCTGAACCCAAGGCAAGCTCAACTTGTCTAATACCCAAAACCATTTCTTGAAGCTGATTGGGCTCTAATGAGGCGGCGTGATCCGGTCCTATCAACTTCTGATCCAATGTAAAATGCTTTTCAATGATACTAGCTCCGCAAGCTACAGCCGCTAAAGGCACAGCAATACCTCGAGTATGATCAGAGTATCCTAACTGCAAGCCAAATGCCGACTTTAAGGTATTTAAGGCTAATAAATTTACTGACTCATAGGAGGCCGGATACTCAGAAGTACAATGCAGCAAAGCCACCTTTTCTTTTAAATGCTTCTGGCCTTCTTTAGAAATATAAGCGGCCTCTAAAGCTTTAGGAGAGGGAGGAACTCCCGCCTGTAAATACCCAAACGCCAATACTGAAAGTGCCTGCTCAATCTCACCTAGAAATGACATCCCTGTTGAGAGAATAACAGAGCAACCCAGGCCTGCCGCCTTTAACAACAATGGACTATTAGTGATTTCGCCCGAGGGGATTTTTAATAACGTTAACCCAATTTCTTTTACCAAAAAATCGACACTGATTCTATCAAAAGGTGAAGATAGAAATTGAATACCTTTAGCAGTACAGTACTTTAATAATTGATGATGATTCTCAGAAGAAAGCTCCAGTTGCTTTAACATAGTAAGCTGTGAATCATTAGAGTGTGTTCCAGAAATTTGATATTTAGCCCGTCGCGCTTTGGCGCTAGCCAACTGCTCTGATCTATAGGTTTGAAATTTTACCGCGTCAGCCCCTGCATGAGCGGCCGCGTCAACCAGTGAAAATGCCATGTCCAAAGAACCATTATGATTTACTCCGGCCTCAGCAATAATAAATGTTTTTGAATTACTTAAAATATTCATTTAACTCCACCCAAGTCATTAAATTTTTTTAAGACTAAAGAATCTAAATCAACCATCTTCAATACCTCTTTAATTTTTCTGGAGGCATCCCCTGATCCATAAGGAGTACGTATGCTAGCAAGAGATTTTTTAAAATCTGAGGATAGGGCTTTATTAATTGCATAGACAATGCCAGCTGTTGTTTCATCGCAACTAATAATTGAAGAGGCCATTAAACGACCACTTTGACGAGAACCTATATTAACGGTGGGCTTGGCAAGCAATGGAATCTCTATTAATCCGCTTGAAGAATTACCGACAACAACATCAACACAACTTGCTAAACTCAAATATTTACTAATTCCTAAAGAAGTAAATATTTTTCTTTTATCAGCCCTCTTCTTAACAAACTCATCAAGCATATCATTAATGAATCTTCCTCCTTCATCCGCATTAGACTTTGTAAAAAATATTGTGGCATCAGGGAATTCCTCTAAAGCGGCAAGCAATTGCAAAAGCTCTTTCGCCATTTGCTTAGATAGAGTAACAGGATGATAAGTGACCAAGAAATTATAAGCTCCGAAATTCACACCTAACTCGCTTTCTAACTGTTCTCGGCTCAAAAGCCGCGTGCGAGCAATATGATCTAGCCCAGGCGCACCCAGGCTATAGATATGGGCAGGAGACTCTCCCAACTGCAGTATTCTATTGTAGTAAGATTCTGCGACAGGAAAATGGAGATGAGACATTTTAGTAATCACATGCCGTATGGAATCATCAAGCGATCCTTGGGATAACTCGCCCCCGTGAACATGAGCAACAGGAATTTTTAAAATTAATGCGGTCTGAACTGCCGCCAGTATCTCAAAGCGATCCCCCAAAACAACGAGCAAATCAGGCTTTAAATTAGCCAGTGCATCAGCAAAGCCAATCACGCCAAGCCCGATTGATTTAGCAATTCCAACAGCGGAATCACTGGAGACCAACATATCAACCTTTGCATCAATTGAAAAACCGTCGGCTTCAATTTCTTGGTAAGTTAGCCCAAACTCCCTAGACAGATGCATACCCGTTACAATAAGTTGCAACGTTAGTGATGAATCGGACTGAAGCTCATATAGAAGCCAATACAATAATCCATATTCAGCACGCGAGCCGGTTAGCACAGCAATTTTACGTTTTGGCATCAGAAGAATCTCATAAATAAGCGCTGCTCGGAAGGTTTATAACTTTGTTTGACAGCTTCTCTGCAACTGTTAAATCCATTCGAGGGCAATGTAGGTACATGGGAAGATGATGCATCAACTCCCAGAGAGGACGAACACCATACCCCGCTTCATTAACACAAGTTAATACCTCGTGAAGGGTTTCCTTGCTCAAATTATCAATTAGTATTGCATTAAGCCAATAATTGCTTTTTGCATACGATGGCTCACGAAAAAATTCAATCGAAGGTATGCTTGAAAAAATTTGACTATAGCGCCCAGCTAGATTTCTTTTATTCTTTAAAAATCCCTCTATTTGCTCCAGCTGAGCACAGCCTAAAGCCGCGTTAATATTGGGCATGCGATAATTATAGGCAACACGATCATGAGAATAGAGCCATCCATGATTTTTTTTAGCAGTTGTAGTGAGATGTTTTGCAGCCTTAGCCAAAGATTCATCATTAGTTACAATTGCACCCCCACCTCCGGTGGTGATTATTTTGTTACCATTAAAACTAAAGGCTGATAATTTACCAACGGTGCCTACATGCTGATCTTTATAGGTTGATCCTAGTGCTTCCGCAGCATCCTCCACCAACGCTATACTGTATTTTTTACAAATATCTCTAATTGGATCCAAATTACAGGGGTGACCCAGCACATGAACAACACACAACGCTCTTATAACTCTCTTTGTTTTTTTATTAATGCAAGTTCCATTTTTTACATAAGCAATATCATGCAAATAATCAGACAATTTATTCGAATCAACACCTAAATCCCCATAATTAGAATCTATAAAATGGGGTATAGCAGAACAATAACTAATCGCGTTAGCAGTCGCAACAAAGGTCAAAGCAGGAACTAATACCTCCTCTTCTCGAGAAACCCCAGCAAGTTGAAAACAAACATGTAATGCTGAAGTTCCATTTGAGGTAACAATGGCATATTGCGCTCCCACATACTCAGCTAATTTTTTTTCAAATAAGTCTACATATGGTCCAACGGATGAAACCCAACCGCTACTAATACAGTCATCAACATATTTTTTTTCATTTCCCAAAAAGCATGGCTCATGCAAGGATATCGAGGATCTGTTTTTTGATTCACCTTGAAAAAGCTCATCTAAGCCACGAACGATATATTTCGATATTTCTTCACTAGAACTGGTATGGACGTCAGACATAGCTATAAGGCTCAAGGTTAAAGGTTGTAAATTCCACTCTTATAATACTCTAAATTTTTTTTGTCTGAAAACCAATCGATAGTTAGACTTAATCCATTTTTAAAACCTTCTAAGCCGCCATAGGCAGGAGCCCATTTTAAGTTTTTTAAAGCCTTGTCATTAGATGAAAATAGACGCTCTACTTCGCTTTTTTTCGGCCTAATTCTTTGCTCATCTCCTACCATTGAAAACTCCTTTCCCATCAGTTCGGCAATTAGCTTGACGGTATCTAGGATTGAAACTTCAAAATTACTTCCTAAGTTCACTACCTCACCCAATAAAGCTCGCTGTTTTATAGCACAAACAAAACCGTTAACTGTATCTAAAACATAATTAAAGTCTCGAGTCGGATGCAGGTTTCCCAAGTGCAATTCAGGGGATCCACTCGCTAACTGAGTAATAACCGTGGGAATTACGGCGCGAGCTGATTGGCGTGGCCCATAGGTATTAAATGGTCTAATAATGCTCACAGGGAGCATAAATGCATTGTAGAATGATAAAGCTAAATGATCGGCTGCTATTTTTGAAGCCGAATAGGGTGACTGTGCCTGTAGAGGATGCTCTTCGCAAATGGGAACATACTTTGCCGTTCCATAGACTTCACTGGTTGAAGTATGCAGCACATGCTCAATCTCAAAGTCCCTCGCTGCCTGAAGTATATTGAGTGTCCCCTTAACATTAGTATCAATATAAGCATCTGGGGAAAGATAGGAGTATGGAATTCCGATTAAAGCTGCCAAATGAGCCACAATATCACAACCCTTTACCGCCTGCCTAACTGAATTAGGATCACGTATGTCACCACAAAAAATCTCCACCTCGTTCCTTACACTGGAAGGAAGTGAATCAAGCCACCCCCATGAATTAAATGAATTGTAGAGTACAAATGCTTTAACCTTAACTCCCTCATGAACTAATTTCTCAACTAAATGTGAACCTATAAAACCCTCTGAGCCAGTCACAAGAATTTTCTTTCCTTTAATTTCTATTGTCATTCCTCAATACCTTTATTATCAATTTCAAGCATTAATTTGAATTTTCCACTTTTCTTTGCCAGCTCCGAGAAGGTTCCCTGATCAACAACCCGACCATTTTCTAGAAAAAATATCTGATCGCAATTTTTTACAGCCGTCAATCGATGCGCCACCATTATAATGGTTTTTTTATTAGCCAATTTTTTCATTGCATCCACAACTATAGACTCCGTAATCATATCCAAAGAGCTGGTTGCTTCATCCAAAATTAAAATTTCTGGATTAGTATAAAGAGCACGAGCGATGCCAATACGCTGACATTGGCCACCGCTAAGCCGAATACCTCTTTCACCAACCACTGTTTCATAGCCCTCGGGAAGCTCATTCATCACAAAATCATGCAAATTGGCAATTTTTGAGGCCTCTTCCATAGCGCCCCAATTAACTTCATCTTTCGAAACACCAAATGCAATATTACTGGCAATACTTCCATCACAAAGAAATATTTTTTGCGGGATATAACCTACTAATTTCTGCCAAGACCTAACATCCTCATTACTAATTTTTCTTTCATCAAGAAAAATTTCTCCTTGAGTGGGTCTTAATAACCCTAGAATTAAATCTACTAAGGTAGTTTTTCCAGCGCCCGTTTGGCCAACAAAAGCGACTGACGAATTCTTTCTAATAACTATATTCAAGTTATTGAGCGCCACCCTATCTGACTTTTCATAAACAAAAGAAACATCAACTAACTTAATTTCACTGTTAAACTTCAATCTTCTCCATGAAAAATTTTTATCTGGGTCACGAAGAACATTCGAATCCTCCAGCTGATTCATAGAACTATAGATAACATCCACTACCTCTTCATTAAATCGAATCGTTGTCAGCGCTAAATATAACTGCTGCAAATTTGGCATAAGCCTATAACCGGCTAGCGCATACAAGGCCAATATAGGAACAACCTGAGAAAAATTTTCTTTGGTTTTAATCAAGAATAATGTAGCAAGAAGCATGCTTCCAAAGGCTATAACCTCCAACAGATAACGAGGCAACTGCTGAACTAATTGATTCTTAACAACTGAATCTGAAAAGCTCTTCGTAATCTCCGAAAAATTCTTGATGAAGCTCAACTCACATCCAAAAGCTTTAACCTCTTTGATGCCCGAAAAAACTTCATTGGCTAAAATAAAACGCTTTCTGCCCATTTCCAGGCGGTCTCTCCCATATTGACCCAACTTTTTGTAGAAAAAGAAATAGATGAAGGAGTATGAGGAAATAAAAACAAAGCCTACAAAAGCGGCCAACACAGGGTCCACAATAAGCAAAATCAAACAAATGAGTGCCGTAGTAAAAAATCTGGCCAATGCCTGCATAGTCGGTAAAATGACGCCCTCACACAAAGCTATACATTCAACCAAAATGTTTTTTATCAAGTCAGACGAATTTTTCTGCAAATAAAATTTGTAAGGCTTAAGCAAATAAGATTGAAACACCCTTAAAGACATAGATCTATTCTTGCTTGAAACAAACCTTAAAATCCTTGAAGTGGAGTACATTGAAAATAGGTTATTAATCAAGAAAAAAATTAAAAGGAACATACCAAAAGAAATAAGAAATTTACTTTCGGAAGAAAATCCAAGTTTAC
>JAKFXE010000062.1 GCA_021731545.1 Coxiellaceae bacterium | reverse complement strand
CAGTGACTTTACCCGAAGGTGTTGAGATGGTGATGCCGGGCGATAACATCAAGGTAACGATCGAGTTGATTCAACCGATTGCGATGGACGATGGATTGCGCTTTGCGGTCAGAGAAGGTGGTCGTACCGTAGGTGCCGGTGTGGTTACTAAGATCATTGAATAAATTTGAATAGTGAGCATATGGACCCGCGTTCCTTAGGGACGTGGGTTTTCGTTTTTATTTTAGGCTAGTAGCTCAATTGGTAGAGTAGCGGTCTCCAAAACCGCCGGTTGGGGGTTCGAGACCCTCCTAGCCTGCCAATAAGCGTCCCGGCGAGTACGCCGGGGAAGCGGTTAAAAAGAGAAACATGAATCAAATCAGTGCAGGCAATAATGCAAAATGGGACAAGCTGAAATGGATTGTTATTTTTGCTTGTTTAGTAGTGGGTGTTGGCACTAACCATTATTTTCACTCGATAGATTGGTCGCTGCGAGCAGCAGTGGGGATTGTATTATTATGCGCCTTATTATTCCTAGTATCGCGTACGGTTGCGGGCCAGGGTGCTTGGGCTTTTATTAAAAGTGCGCGCGCTGAATTGCGCAAAGTGGTGTGGCCCACACGGCCAGAGACTCTGCAGACAACGGTGGTGGTTATCGTAATGGTAGCGATTACCGCTATGATTTTGTGGGGAGTGGATGCCTTTTTCTTATGGGCTGTCAGTTGGATTACTGGCCAAAGAGGATAAAAATGTCAGAACAGCACGCTAAACGTTGGTATGTTATTCATGCCTATTCGGGTTATGAAAACTATGTGATGAAAGCTTTGCGTGAGCAAATTGCTCGTAAAAAAGTAGAGCACAAGTTCGGCGATATTATTGTGCCGACGGAAGAAGTGGTAGAGATGCGCAGTGGCAAAAAGCGCAAGAGCGAACGTAAATTATTTCCAGGCTATGTGTTAGTTCAAATGGAAATGGATGATGAAACTTGGCACTTGATTCATGGAATTTCTCGAGTCCTGGGCTTTATTGGTGGTACGGCTGAAAAACCAGCCCCTTTAACCGACCAAGAGGCAGCGCACATTCTTCAGCGTTTGGAAGAGGGTGAAAATAAGCCTAAGCCTAAAGTTCTATTTGAGCCGGGTGAAATGGTTCGAGTAACGGAAGGACCTTTTGCTGATTTTAATGGAGTCGTTGAAGACGTGAACTATGAAAAAAGTCGTTTACGCGTTTCCGTATTAATTTTTGGTCGCTCTACTCCAGTTGAATTGGAATTTGCTCAGGTAGAAAAAAGCTAAAATTATAGTGGTAGGGGCGGCCCTTGTGTTCGCCCGTTTTTGTGTTAACCGGGGAGCCTAGCGGCGTTACTACCCAAAGGAGAAAAGATGGCAAAGAAAATTACAGGCTACATCAAGCTGCAAATTAAAGCAGGTGAAGCGAATCCCAGTCCACCCGTAGGCCCCGCTTTGGGTCAACAGGGTGTGAACATCATGGAGTTTTGTAAAGCATTTAATGCACAAACTCAAAGTATAGAAAAAGGTTTGCCTACACCTGTGGTGATCACCGTCTATGCGGATCGCAGTTTTAGTTTTATTACGAAGACTCCACCGGCTTCAGTCTTAATTGTTAAGGAATTGGGTTTAAAAGGCGGCAGTGGTCGACCGAATACTGAAAAAGTCGGTAAGTTGACGCGTGCACAATTGGAAAAAATTGCCAAGATTAAGCAGCCTGATTTAACAGCCGCTGAATTGGAAGCCGCGATTCGTACAGTGGCCGGTACTGCACGCAGTATGGGTGTGGAAACGGAGGGTGTCACTCATGCCTAAGTTAAGCAAAAGACAGCAGGCTATCCAAGCCAAAGTACAGCTCGGAAAACAATATGCAGTGATGGATGCCCTCGCGCTCTTAAAAGAATGCGCTACCGCTAAGTTCAAAGAATGTGTCGATGTGGCCATTAATTTGGGTATTGATGCGAGCAAGTCCGATCAGTCCGTACGCGGTGCAACGGTCTTGCCTCATGGAACCGGTCAGGTGGTGCGTGTAGCGGTTTTTGCCCAAGGTCCACAAGCACAAGCTGCAAAGGATGCGGGTGCGGATGTGGTAGGTTTTGAAGATCTGGCAGAAACAGTGAAGAAAGGTGAGATGAACTTTGATGTAGTCGTCGCGACGCCTGATGCTATGCGCATTGTGGGTCAGTTGGGTCAAATTTTAGGTCCTCGTGGACTCATGCCTAATCCTAAAGTAGGCACTGTGACCATGGATGTGGTCAATGCCGTTAAAAATGCAAAAGCCGGACAAGTGCGTTATCGAACGGATAAAAACGGTATTGTGCAGTGCACCATTGGTAAGGCCGATTTTTCTGCTGAAGCACTTAAGCAAAATTTGGAGGCGCTTTTGGTGGATGTGAAAAAATTAAAGCCTAGTACGGCTAAAGGAACCTATTTAAAGAAAGTAACGCTTTCATCGACCATGGGCCCGGGCTTGGTCGTGGATGTAGCAAGTCTTTAAAAAATAGTTCGTAGGGGCACCCTAATGGGTGCCCGCGTTTAAAAGAATTCACGGTGAATTTTGTGGGGATTGAAAAATCTCTGCAAAAGCAGCCGTCGAAGACCGTAGGTGCATAGATTGAGGTGGCTTAGCCTTCCAAAATCTGTGCTTAATGGATGTTAAGTTCAGCCTACGCAGGCGGTGTCATCGATTCACACTGAATCGATCACCTAGTAGTTAATGTGGAGGATAGGCAGTGACTTTAAGACTAGAGGATAAAAAAGCAATCGTTGCAAAAATGAGTGAGGTTATTACGCACTCCGTTTCTGCAATTGCTGCTGATTATCGTGGTTCGACTGTCTCTCAAATGACGGAGTTACGAACAAAGGCGCGTAATGCAGGCGTAGGAGTCTACGTGTTGCGTAACACTTTGGCGCGTAGGGCCGTTGTGGAGACATCCTACGACTGTCTGAAGGATATTTTAGTAGGACCCATTGCGTTGTTAATTTCACAGCGTGAACCGGGTGCAGCGGCTAAATTATTGCGAGACTTCATCAAAAACAATCCAAACTTTGAAGTAAGAGGGATCGCGATCAGCGGTCAATTGCTAGGTCCTGAGAAATTGCAGGATGTGGCCAGCTTACCTTCTAAAGATGAGGCAATTGCAATGTTGATGTCCGTGATGAATGGGCCCATCACTAAATTGGTTCGTACCTTGGCTGAACCCTATGCAATGGCCACTCGTGTCATGGCAGCGGTTCGTGACCAGAAACATTAAAAACAATTATAACTCAGGCTTTCTTTAGAGAGTTTGATCTGTAATTACAACCGGAGAGATAAATGGCTATTTCAAGAGATGATATTTTAGAAGCAATTGCTGCAATGAGCGTTATGGATGTAGTTGAGCTTGTGAAGGCAATGGAAGAGAAGTTTGGCGTTTCTGCCGCAGCAGCGGTTGCTGTTGCAGCACCTGCTGCCGGGGGCGCTGCTGCCGCTGCAGAAGAGAAAACCGAGTTTAATGTGGTTATGACCAGCTTTGGTGACAACAAAATTGAAGTCATTAAAGTGGTGCGTGCCCTGACAGGCTTGGGTCTTAAAGAAGCCAAAGATATGGTTGAGGGCGTGCCTTCGACAATTAAAGAGGGTGTATCTAAGGACGAAGCCGCTGAGGTCAAGAAAAAACTTGAAGAAGCCGGCGCTAAGGTCGACGTTAAATAAGACGACTCAAAATGACTGCGCACCAAATTCCTTTGGGTTTTTGGTGCGCGGCATTTGTTTTTGAATTTAAAAGCAGTTTAAGAGAGGAGCGGCGCTCATGAGTAAAGATATTGCCAAATCTAGCAAACGTAGTAAAGGCCAAAAGATTGGTTTTTCAGAGCGAAAGCGCGTAAGACTCAGCCTGGGTAAACGAGAAGCCGAAGTGATGGTGATCCCATTTTTATTGGCGACGCAGCTTGATTCCTACGAAACTTTTTTGCAAGAACATGTGCGTCCAGAAGAGCGCAAAGATATTGGTTTGCATGCCGCTTTCAAAAGTGTATTCCCCATCACCAGTTATTCAGGTCACGCGCAAATTGAATATGTTAGTTATATTTTAGGCGAACCTTTATTTGATGTTCAAGAGTGTAAGTTACGGGGTTTGACGTATGCCGCTCCTTTAAAAGTGAAGATGCGTTTAGTCATCAATGAGAAGGATGCGCCAGCGGGTAGTAATTTAGTGCGCGATATTCGCGAACAAGAAGTCTATATGGGTGAAATTCCCTTGATGACGGAAACTGGAAGCTTGGTTATCAACGGCACTGAGCGTGTTGTGGTGTCTCAGTTGCATCGTTCCCCTGGAGTGTTCTTTGAGCATGATCGAGGCAAGACACACTCTTCAGGTAAACTTTTATATTCTGCACGCATTATTCCTTATCGTGGTTCATGGTTGGATTTTGAATTTGATCCTAAAGATTGTTTATTTGTTCGTATTGATCGCCGTCGTAAATTGCCCGCAACGGTAATGTTGCGCGCCTTGGGTTATGATACTCAAGATGTTTTGCATATGTTTTATGAAAACAATGTATTTCATTTGAAAGGCGATAAAACAGTTTTGGATTTGGTGCCACAGCGTTTGCGGGGTGAATTATCCGTTACTGAAATTACCGACTCCAAGGGCAAGGTGATTGTAGAGCAGGATCGCCGTATTTCAGCGCGTCATGTTCAGCTGATGGAAAAAGCGGGCATCAAGCAGCTGAGCGTTCCAGAAAGCTATTTATACAATAAAGTATTAGCCGAAGCGGTTGTGGATACGTCTACGGGCGAAGTGATTGCGGAAGCCAATGAAGTTTTAACAGCGGAATTGATTCATAAATTTCGTTCGTTGGACATTCACAGCATTAAAACATTGTACATCAATGAAATTGAGTGTGGCCCTTATATGGCGGACACACTGCGTTTGGATTCCACCAGCAATCGTTTAGAGGCTTTGGTTGAGATCTATCGCATTATGCGCCCGGGTGAGCCACCCACAAAAGAAGCCGCCGAAAATCTATTTGAAAGTCTTTTCTTTAGCTCGGATCGCTATGATTTATCGACCGTGGGTCGCATGAAGTTCAATCGCCGTGTAGCTCGTGAAGAATTAACGGGCTCAGGTGTTTTATCCAAAGAAGATATTGTAGCTGTGCTAAAGGTCTTGGTTGAGATTCGCAATGGTCGAGGTGAGGTTGATGATATCGATCACTTAGGTAATCGACGCGTGCGCAGTGTGGGTGAGATGGCTGAAAATCAATTCCGTGTGGGATTGGTGCGCGTAGAGCGGGCTGTTAAAGATCGCTTAAGCTTGGCGGATATTGAAAATCTTATGCCACAAGATTTGGTGAATGCTAAGCCTGTGGCCGCAGCGGTTAAAGAGTTTTTCGGTTCCAGCCAGTTATCGCAATTTATGGATCAAAATAATCCTCTGTCTGAGGTGACACATAAGCGTCGCGTATCAGCTCTAGGACCCGGTGGTTTGACACGTGAGCGTGCAGGTTTTGAAGTGCGTGACGTACATCCAACACACTATGGTCGACTGTGTCCTATTGAAACGCCGGAAGGTCCTAATATTGGCTTGATTAACTCATTGTCGGTATTCGCGCGCACCAATGATTATGGTTTTTTAGAAAGTCCTTATCGTAGGGTGGCTGAAGGTGTGGTGTACGATGAGTGTGATTATCTGTCTGCGATTGAAGAAGGTAATTACTACATTGCTCAAGCCAGCACCAATGTGGATGAAAAAGGTCGAATTACCGATGAAGTAGTGTCCTGCCGATATAAAGGTGAATTTACGGTTACGACACCAGATAAAGTTAATTTTATGGATGTCTCTCCGCGTCAGATTGTATCGGTTGCGGCTTCTTTGATTCCCTTTTTGGAGCACGATGATGCTAACCGAGCCCTCATGGGGTCGAACATGCAGCGTCAGGCCGTTCCAACCATTCGTCCTGAGAAACCTCTGGTAGGAACGGGTATGGAACGTTTGGTTGCGGTGGATTCGGGTGTGACCATCAGTGCTCGTCGAGGTGGTGTGATCGACTCTGTGGATGCCTCTCGCATTGTGGTTCGAGTGAATGATGAAGAACATGTGGGCGATGATATCGGTGTGGATGTGTACACACTAACCAAGTTTACGCGTTCTAATCAAAACACCTGTATTAACCAACATCCGATTGTGGAAGTGGGTGATCAAGTGCAAAAGGGTGATGTGTTGGCGGATGGTCCTTCTACTGATTTAGGCGAATTGGCTTTAGGCCAAAATTTGTTGGTCGCCTTTATGCCTTGGAATGGTTATAACTTTGAGGATTCGATTCTGGTTTCAGAGCGTTTGGTTGAAGAAGATCGTTTTACGACGATTCATATTCAGGAATTAACCTGTATTGCTCGCGATACTAAGCTTGGGCCTGAAGATATTTCCGCAGATATTCCTAATGTAGGTGAAGGCGCCTTACGTAAATTGGACGAATCCGGCATTGTGTACATTGGCGCCGAAGTGGGTACGGGTGATATTTTAGTCGGAAAGGTTACACCCAAAGGTGAAACTCAATTAACACCCGAAGAAAAATTATTACGCGCCATCTTTGGTGAAAAAGCATCCGACGTTAAGGACAGTTCATTGCGCGTTCCTCCCGGAACCAATGGTACTGTGATCGACGTGCGTGTCTTTACGCGAGAAGGGGTGAAAAAAGACGAGCGTTCGGTCGCTATCGAAGAAGCTGAGTTTATTAAAGCCAAGAAAGATTTAGGTGATGAGCTGCGCATTCGAGAAGATGCCTTGTTCGCAGGCTTAACACACTTGTTGATGGATAAGGAGGTGGCGGGAGGCCCAGCTAAATTAAAGGCAGGCAGCAAAATTTCTGAAAGTTATTTGCAGGAGTTGCCGCGTGAAAAATGGTTTGAAATTCGCTTGAAAAACGATCCAGCGAATCAACAACTGGAATCAGCGCACAACAGTTATAAGTCCTTGCACGCAGAGCGTGAGCTTAAATTAAAATTGGTTCAGCAAAAGCTGACTCAGGGTGATGATTTGGCTCCGGGTGTTATCAAGATTGTTAAGGTGTACTTAGCGGTTAAACGACGCATTCAGCCGGGCGATAAAATGGCGGGACGTCATGGTAATAAGGGTGTTATCTCCAGCATTGTGCCGGTTGAAGATATGCCTTATTTAGCTGATGGCACCCCCGTTGATATCGTACTAAATCCATTGGGCGTGCCTTCACGTATGAACGTGGGCCAAGTGTTAGAAACGCACTTAGGGTGGGCAGCTAAGGGCTTGGGACTTAAGATCGGTAAATTGTTGGAACAGCAAGAAAGTGTGGTCCAGCTGCGTAAGCACTTGAAGTCGATTTACAAAATGGGTCAGAGTCAAAAATTTGATGTCGATTCATTAAGTGATCAAGAAGTCATGGCGCTGGCGGACAATTTAAAAAATGGAGTTCCCATGGCAACTCCAGTCTTTGATGGTGCGACTGAAACTGAAATCAAAGAACTTTTAACCATGGCGGATTTGCCCACCTCCGGACAAACTCAGTTAACTGATGGCCGTACCGGTAAAGTGTTTGAGCGTCCTATTACCGTGGGTTATATGTACATGCTAAAACTCAATCACTTGGTGGATGATAAGATGCATGCGCGTTCAACAGGATCCTATAGCTTAGTGACTCAGCAACCCTTGGGTGGTAAAGCGCAATTCGGTGGCCAGCGTTTTGGTGAAATGGAAGTGTGGGCACTGGAAGCCTATGGTGCCTCTTATACCCTTCAGGAAATGCTGACGGTGAAATCCGATGACGTCAATGGCCGTACACGTATGTATAAAAACATCGTAGATGGTAATCATCGTATGGATGCCGGAATGCCTGAGTCTTTCAATGTGCTTGTGAAGGAAATCCGGTCCTTGGGTATTGATATGAGTTTGGAAGAGGATTGATTTTCGCAGGGACGCAGCCGTTGGCTGCGTCCAAAAGGCTAGGGGCAATTCATAACACTCCTACGCAAAATTGAATATTAAAAAAAGCGCCCATCAGGGTGTTTTCACTAGAGGAGAGTAGCCTTGTCAACCATCATGAGAGATCTAGTAAGACAAGTTCGAAGCCATAAGAACATGGTTGAATTTAATGCCTTGCGTATTAAGCTTGCATCACCCGATGAGATTCGCTCTTGGTCGCATGGCGAAGTTAAAAAGCCTGAGACAATTAATTATCGTACCTTCAAGCCTGAGCGCGAAGGTTTGTTTTGTGCTATGACTTTTGGTCCCATCAAGGACTATGAGTGCTTGTGTGGAAAATACAAACGTTTAAAACATCGTGGTGTGATTTGTGAAAAATGTGGTGTTGAAGTCACTCTAGCCAATGTGCGTCGTGAACGTATGGGTCACATTGAATTAGCTAGCCCTGTTGCACACATCTGGTACTTAAAATCACTGCCGTCTCGCATTGGTTTGCTCTTAGATATGACTTTGCGCGATATTGAACGCGTTTTATATTTCGAAGCCTATGTGGTCATTGAGCCGGGCATGACAGCCTTGGAAAAAGGTCAGCTCTTATCTGAAGAGGCGTATCTTGATGCCTTAGAAGAATATGGCGATGATTTTGAAGCCATGATGGGTGCCGAAGCAATTCAAATTTTGTTAAAACAAATTAATTTAGAAGAAGAAGTAGCGCAGTTGCGTGAAGAGTTGCCTAAAACAAGCTCTGAAACCAAAATCAAAAAATTGACCAAGCGTTTGAAAGTGGTGGCTGCATTTTTAGAGTCTGGCAATCGTCCTGAGTGGATGATTTTGAGTGTATTGCCGGTATTGCCGCCCGATTTGCGTCCCTTGGTTCCCTTGGATGGAGGTCGTTTTGCAACCTCTGATTTGAATGATTTGTATCGACGCGTGATCAATCGTAACAATCGACTCAAGCGTCTATTGGATTTGAATGCGCCCGATATTATTGTGCGCAATGAAAAACGTATGTTGCAAGAAGCCGTCGATGCTTTATTGGATAATGGTCGTCGGGGTCGTGCTATTTTAGGCTCCAATCGACGCCCTTTAAAATCTTTGGCGGATATGATCAAAGGTAAACAGGGACGCTTTCGCCAAAACTTATTGGGTAAGCGAGTGGATTACTCCGGCCGATCTGTGATCGTAGTGGGACCCAATCTTAAATTACATCAATGCGGTTTGCCGAAAAAAATGGCTTTGGAATTATTCAAGCCCTTTATTTTCAGTAAATTACAATTCCGTGGATTGGCCACAACCATTAAAGCCGCCAAAAAGATGGTGGATCTTGAAGTCCCTGAAGTATGGGATATTTTAGAAGAAGTGATTCGTGAACATCCTGTGCTCTTAAATCGTGCGCCGACCTTGCACCGTTTAGGTATTCAAGCCTTTGAACCCGTTTTGGTTGAAGGTAAAGCGATTCAATTACATCCCTTGGTCTGTACTGCTTATAACGCCGACTTTGACGGTGACCAAATGGCGGTGCATGTGCCCCTGACACTAGAGGCGCAGCTCGAAGCACGCACCTTGATGATGTCTACCAATAACGTACTGCATCCCGCCAATGGTGAGCCGATTATTGTACCGACTCAAGACGTGGTCTTGGGTCTGTATTACATGACGCGTGAGCGCTTGAACAGCAGAGGCGAGGGTATGATTTTCGCTAATGCAGATGAAGTCTTGCGGGCATATGAAAACAAGGCCGTGGATTTGCAGGCGCGTATTAAGGCGCGTATTCATGAAACCCTCATCGATGAGAAAGGTGAGCGTCATGAAAGCGTTCGCTTAGCGGACACTACTGTGGGTCGAGTTTTATTGTGGGAAATTGTGCCTAAAGGTCTGCCCTATGAATTGATTGACCAAGCGATGACCAAGAAAGCGGTTTCAAAGCTATTGAATATTTGCTATCGAAAACTGGGCATGAAAGAAACGGTTATTTTTGCCGATCATCTTATGTATACCGGATTTCGTTTCGCAACCTATTCCGGTGTTTCCATTGGTATTGATGATTTAATCATTCCCGGTGAAAAACAAAAAATTATTGCCAAAGCCGAAGAGGAAGTGCGAGAAATTGAGCAGCAATATGCTTCAGGCTTGGTGACACAGGGCGAGCGTTATAATAAAGCCATTGATATTTGGTCACGCACCAATGACCAAGTGGCCAAAGCCATGATGGAAAAAATTGCGATTGAAAATGTTAAAACAAAAGACGGAAAAGTGATTTCCCAGCCTTCATTTAATTCTGTCTACATGATGTCCGACTCTGGGGCTCGAGGTTCCGCGGCTCAGATTCGTCAGTTGGCGGGTATGCGAGGCCTGATGGCTAAACCCGATGGCACTATTATTGAAACGCCCATTACGGCCAACTTCCGTGAAGGTTTGGATGTGTTGCAATACTTTATTTCGACACACGGTGCGCGTAAAGGTTTGGCGGATACCGCTTTGAAGACCGCCAATTCCGGTTACTTAACACGACGTTTGGTCGATGTGGCTCAAGATTTGGTGGTGACCGAATACGATTGTGGCACTGAAAATGGTATTTACATGAAGCCCCATGTTGAGGGTGGTGATGTGGTGGAACCTCTGCATGAGCGCGTCTTAGGCCGAGTCGTGATTGAAGATGTGGTGGATCCGCGCAGCAAAGAAATGTTGGTGCCGGTCAACACCATGTTAGATGAGCATTTGGTGGCTTTGATTGAGGAGCATGGTATCGATCAGGTTAAAGTGCGATCTGCGATTACCTGTAATACCCATCATGGCATTTGTTCACTCTGTTATGGTCGTGATTTAGCGCGAGGCCATGTTGTGAATGTGGGTGAAGCCGTAGGTGTAGTGGCAGCTCAGTCGATTGGTGAGCCGGGAACACAGTTAACGATGCGTACCTTCCATATTGGTGGTGCCGCATCGCGTGCAACGGCTGCGAACAATGTTCAGGTTAAGACTGAAGGTGTGGCTAAATTACAGAACTTTAAAACCGTGGAACATCCTAATGGTAATTTGGTTGCGGTTTCTCGTTCAGGTGAATTGGTTATTCAAGACTTTAATGGTCGTGAACGTGAACGTTATAAGGTGCCTTATGGTGCTGTGATCAGCGTGCATGAAGGCGATAAAGTCACCGTGGGTCAGCTGGTAGCTAAATGGGATCCGCATACGCATCCGATTATTTCCGAGGTGAAGGGTCATCTACAATTCGTAGATTTGGTCGATGGTATTACCGTTAATCGTCAAACCGACGAGTTAACAGGCTTAAGCAGTTATGTGGTGACCAATCCTAAGCAGCGCAGCAATACGGGTAAAGAATTGCGCGCGATGTTGCGCATTGTGGATGCCAAAGGCAAGGGGGTTTGTTTGCCTAATAGTAATGTGCCTGCGCATTATTTCTTGCCGGAGGGTTCGATCATTACCTTGGAAGATAATGCCGCCGTGGTGGTGGGTGATGTATTAGCGCGTATTCCACAAGAAACTTCAAAAACGCGCGATATTACCGGTGGTTTACCACGCGTGGCGGATTTATTTGAGGCGCGCACTCCCAAAGATGCGGCTATCTTGGCAGAGATTTCAGGTCAAGTGAGTTTTGGTCGTGACACTAAGGACAAGGGGCGTTTAATTATTACAGCTTCTGATGGCACAACGCATGAGGAGCTGATTCCTAAGTGGCGTCACGTCAATGTGTTTGAAGGAGAAACGGTTACACGCGGTGAAGTCATTGCCGATGGTCCTAGCAATCCACATGATATCTTGCGCCTACTGGGCGTGAATGCCTTGGCCGACTATATTGTCAATGAAGTGCAAGAAGTGTATCGACTGCAAGGCGTTAAGATTAATGATAAGCATATCGAGGTGATTGTTCGCCAAATGTTGCGCAAGGTGTTGATCAATGATGCTGGTACCACTGCGCTCTTGAAAGGTGAGCAGGTAGAGTATTATCAAGCACGTGAGGAAAATCAAAAAGCCTTGGCGGAGGATGGTATTCAAGCCACGACAGAACCCGTGTTGTTGGGTATTACCAAAGCATCCTTGGCCACGGAATCCTTTATTTCTGCCGCCTCTTTCCAGGAGACCACGCGAGTGCTGACCAGTGCCTCTGTTTCGGGTAAGCGCGACTGTCTGCGTGGCCTAAAGGAAAATGTCATCGTGGGTCGCCTCATTCCCGCTGGAACGGGCTTTGCGCACCATGAAACCCGCCGTCAGCAGCAAAAAGCCGCTAATAGGGTCGTCGAAGTAATCGAAGAAAAAGAAGTAACCGCCAGCGAAGTTGAGCAGGCCTTAAGCGAGGCTTTGAAGTCTTCAGAAGAGAAGAACGAGCAGTTGTAGCGAGCTTTGAGGGATAAAAGTCCATATGGCTGCCATAGCTTGGAGCATATGGTTGGCGCTGAGCATGTAGTGCGAAGCCCAACACTTTCTCTGCTTGACGCCGAGCACTTCCTGCACTCAACGATCCAAAAAAGCACCTTAAGGGCGCTTTTTTTATGGAAGCGCTAGAAAAATGCTCTATACTCAAGTGAAGAGTATTGGATGCGGGGGGGGGTGGATATGGCAAAGGGTAATCGACTTAAAGTGGCCGATAGGGCCACCAAACTAATCGAAAAAGTGGATGCAATGATCGCGCGTGAGCGCAAAAAACTGAAAGACCTTAGCGCCTCGGACGCCGTTGAAAAACAAAAAAGACGCGGGATTATTGCTAAGCTGACTGAACTCAAAAAAGATCTAGAAGCTTTTAAGCAACTCTGTGAACAAAATTCAGAAATAGTACAAGAAAAAATAGAGGCAATATACGAAGAGTTGCTGGCTCGACTGAAAGTAACGGAAAAAAAGCTTCTGTTTGACGCTGCTGCAGAAATCAAGCAAATCAAGCAAGCCAAGCTTGAGAAAGATTTTACTGCCTTTAAAGAATTATTTAAAAAACCGGGTGTTACAGAGGCCGAGCTGGATCAAGCATTTATCGACTTAATTCATGCCCATGGTTTAGATAAAGATTTGGAGGCTCTTAAAACGCTGGTCTCTCGACAGGAAATGAATAAGTACTGGGATGGCTATGTTTTGAGAAATTCCGAGCATCCGATAGGTTTCAGTAGCTTTGATCCGAAGAAAGATGCCGAAGAGATGAAAAAGGCCGGGGAAATGTGGCGTAAAATAGTCGAAGAGGCAAAAGCAGCGGAGCGGCAGCGTAAAGAAGCCATCTATGGAAAAGCGGGGCAGCAGTCTCAAGAAGCGGCCAATTCAAAGCAAGGGCCTGAAAATACCCAACCAAAAAATCCAAATACAGCTTCCAACAATACCGCATCAAAGGAGCAGCGTAAAACAGCTAAAAATCCAAGCTCAACATCTGCCGCAGCGAAGCCAGCAATTCTGGTGCCTGCGGATATCGAAGCCTTCCAGTTCTTATGCAAAAAGAACTTAAAGGAAAACGGTACAATAAAGGAAGGAGTAAGCGAGGCAGAGGTAAGGGAGATAAGGAAGGCGTACCACAAGTCGGCCAAAAAATATCATCCAGATCGAAATAAAGACAACCCACTGGCAACCGAGTATACACAAAGCCTGAATGAAGCCTACGAACCTTTTAGGAATTTCGAGTTCAGAGGCTCAGCGAACACTACAGCAGGGAAAAACCCGGCTGCCGCAAAAGCCCA